>JAHWGK010000100.1 GCA_020054495.1 Thermoplasmata archaeon
TATTATTAAGATTCATGAGAGATTACAAATGAATGGTTTAACTTTAGAGGATTTTAGTAAACAATGAAAAGTAAAGAAGAAAGAATTCAAGAAGCTCGGGAAGAATACTTGGAAAAAAATGAACAGTTCTGGGAAGAATACAAGATAAAAAGAACACGCCTTTTGAAAGAATACAATAAAAAAAGAAAACCAATCTACGAAGAATACTTGAAAAAAATCGTGGAGATACAATTAGAAAATGAAAGAACAAGGTAAAGACAGATGGAAAATTATCAAAGATATCAAACAATAATTGATTATTATGAATTCATCGGAGAATATGAACATAGAGATGATTTTATTAAAGAATATCAACAAAGTAATAGTCATATCAGTATTATTAAGATTCATGAGAGATTACAAATGAATGGTTTAACTTTAGAGGATTTTAGTAAACAATGAAAAGTAAAGAGAAATGAAAGAACATAAATATTTAAATACCTTAAATAGTATTAAAGTGAACAAATGAAAAAATTCGTAAAGAAATATGGAGATTCTTTGATAGTAAACTTTACCAAAGATGAAAAGAAACTCTATAATCTTAAAGTAGATGATGTTATAGATGTAACCATAGACAAACCAGTAGATTGGAAATATGTTAAACAGAAAGTAAAAAAAGAGGATAAAAAGGAACAAACAAATGGCAAAAGTAACTCTATTTAAGTGTGACAAATGTGATTCGGAAATTACAAATTCTAATGTTGTAATCATAGATGACGATAGAAAGGATTTGTGTAAGGAATGTTACGATCATCTTTCTAAATGGATAAACAAAAAGGAGAAGCGAAAGAAAGGCGTATTTGAGGCTATTTCTGACGCTGTAAGTTCAATATGAATAAAGGTTATTTACTAAATATATATTCCATAGGTGTTTCGGTAGGATATGGTGTTGCAATTATTGCATTTTTATTCTATTTCAAGCATGATAGCCTTAGTGTATTTATTGCAACCACTTTAGCAATTATCTTGCTTCATTTATACAGTTTGGTAATTTTCTTAACAATGAAAGGAGGAATAAAAGATGGAAGCAAATAACAGTTTATGGGATAGCGTAAATCCGACAGCAAGTAATGATCCAAAAATAGTTTTTGAGTTTAACATACCAGTTGTAGTTACGTTCCCAAACGATTTTACCAAACCTGATGAATATGAATCGACTTACTCCGATCAAGGAGGAAAGTATTGTGTTTTTAAGGTTCTTCACGAAGGTGAAACCTCTGCAATAGTGACATCGGCATTTAGTCTTTTAAGAGGATTGAAAGCATTAGAGCCACTTGCAGGTAAATCTGTGAAGATAACGAAAAAACTGGATAAAGGCAAACAGCAATATATTGTAGAACAAGCATGAATTGGAAAGGGTTATTGGCGTGTATAGTAATTGCAGGAATGTGTGTAAATAGTTTATTTATAACACATGTATTTTACACCATAGGCACAGAGGGATCAATAACAATAACCCACGTACCAGAAGCTTACCAACAATACCATTGGACTGTTTGGATAGAATTTATTTTTTCAATTTTTATTTTAGTAGGGGGAATATATACATTTTTTAGAGTTTCAGAAAGAGAGATAAAAGATGATTTGGAAAGAAATTCTCAAGGATTTAGTAATGTGGGTTCTCATATCGATCCCAATATTCATGCTGATAGCGTGCTATGAAGTTAATTACGGTTACAGATATGAAAAAGGTGCAACAAAAAGGAGTAAACAAGCGAAGAAAATAGGAAAATGGCTATACAAGATCAAGTCACGGATTTATTCAATTTTAACTTTTCAGGGATAGTTGGAACGATAACGTTTTTTGTAATTTTATTTTTATTCGTACTAATTGCGATAGGCACACTTGTTTACGTTTACATGAAAAAAGTTTACTACAAGAAAATAGTAATATTTGAAAGAGTGGGTGGTCATATTCAAGTAACAAAGAAGGATGTGGCTAGAAACATAAGAATGGGTGATGCAGGAGACTTTATTCTATATACTAGGAAATTTAAGAAATTCTTACCCCCTGCATCAATTCAGACAGGAAATAACACTTATTGGTATTTTATTAGAGAAGATGGCGAATGGATCAATATAGGTATTAAAGATATTGACGAACAAATGAAGGAAATGAACGCCCATTTCCTTGATAAAGAAATGAGGTTCGCTAGAACTGGAATGCAGAAAAACCTTAGGGAAAGACTGCAAAAAATAACATTCTGGGATAAATATGGTGCTATGGTCATTTGGACAGTCTATATTGTTGTTGTAGGGATTATGACATGGCTATTATTCGATAAGTGGATAGAATTGAGCAACTCTATCAAAAGTGCTATGGAAACAGCAAAACAAGTCATGGACTTACAAAGAGAAACTCTTCAAAGTATAGATAACATAAGAACTGGAGGAGGGGGAATAGTACCCACAGGTTAATGGATTTAGGTAGAGTCTTTAGTTATGTGATAACGTTTGTTATTGGATTTATTGTAGGGAGGTATTTATTCTGATGCGTTTAGGAACGATTATAACCCTCTCTGTTGTTATAACTCTCTTTATCATAGCCTTAACCATTATAATTCTACTTTTGAACACCAGAAGGCTTCAAAAGAAAGGACACGAAATGGTGAAAGGAGGTAAACTAAAAACAGATGAAAAAATTAGTAAAATCAAAGAGCCAGAGCATTCCAAGCCTAGCAGAGAATATCCAACAATCCCTGTTAATGAAGGACAAGGAATACAGGGAGATATATCAAGTGCAGTTATCGGAGGCAATATTAAACCAGTTAGTAAACTTAAACGAAAATATAAAGGCATCTTTGGAAAGCGAAGAGGTCGTTGAGACTGAAGATGAAAGCACAGAATAAACTTACTTTAGTTTTGACAATATTATTTTTAGTTATTCTTACACTGGGAAGTCTTTTAATTTACCATTTAAACACCAAAGGTCACGAATGCCTTGCTGATCCATTCATTTATGAAACTAAAAGAATATCAGAAGCTAGTGGTTTTCCCATTCAATGTCAATGCATAGGAATAACAATAGGTGAATCACCAACAATGATGTGGTCAGAACAAGGACACGATCAATAAGTTTCCCAAATTTTTTCTATTTTTCCTTCTAATATCT
>JAHWGK010000101.1 GCA_020054495.1 Thermoplasmata archaeon
AGTCAAAATATTTTGATAACTCTGCCATAGCCTCCTCTATTAAAACTAAGACAGTTTGTCTTTAATACATCTTTCATATCAATATAAAATATTGCTCTCCACCCCGTGGGGCAATAGCATTTTGCCCTTTATTTATAAGGGTTCTAATTTTCTTACTTTTAAAAAAATAATACAATATTAGAGTTATTTTTTACTAGCTCTGTCAATCAGGTTTCGTCTTAAACAGTAACTTACCCTAAAAACAATATTATCACGCACAAAATCTAAAGATTTTAAATAAAACGACCCTCTGCGATTCAATAAAATAAACAATATTAAGTCAATAGGGGCTAATATAAATAATGGCACACATATACTGCTAATTAGTAGCGCAAATATAGCTGATACAATAATATATACTAATCTTTTAATTAAATTTATCATAATTTACATTTTATTGCTGCGGTGAGACAAGTTGCCTCAATCTAGTGTTTATAAGGCTTCAGATTTTTAGTCTTTTTCTGCTTTAGGCTGTATATTATCCCTAATAATAATATCAACAGCCAAATCTTTTCCATCTTTCCCTGTTTGCTCAGTCCTGCTTGACCATTCATCTTTTAACCTTCTTTCAGCTACAAACTTAGCCGTGCTAACATCTCCTTCGTCTACTGCTTGATTAAGTACTTTGACAGCTTTATATCCTAGGTTCTTTTTCCACTGTTCTTTTTTCTCTGAAAACTCTTTATTTTCATTGCAATAAAGATAAAGTGATGCAGGTGCTATATCTGCGTGCAAACAAGCTAAGCTGTCACTTAACCCCATTAAAAAACCCTCTTTCAGTTTTTGGAGTGTGTCAGGGGTCATTTTTGTTGGTCTTCCACCTTTATTTTTCTTCATTTCCTGCCTCCTCTACACATTCATCAATACCAAATTTTTTAGCTAATCCAACTTCAAAAACCCCCTTTCTGTCCACAGTATCATTTCTGATAAAATAAGATTTATAGCAATCATTTATATCGTTAGTAAATATATAAAATCCCTTGTTATAGTAGGGATCGCCCTCTTTGGCTATATATTTCTGAGATAATTTAATTTCTAGTTTTTTCTTAATTTTCTTATCTGCTTTATACATATGCTCATAGGCTGGTGTATGTTCTGATATTTCGTCAATTGATTGCTTTCCTTTTACAGCCTCCGCAATACCTTTTAGAACTTCATCCTTGATTAACTGCATTATCTCTAAGCATTCAATAGCTAGGTTGCTTTCTAGTGAGTTGCTTTTAGCTATTTTTTTTATTTTAATTATTCTTTGTGTTATGTTGTTTATTTCTGTGTTCATTATTTATCTATAATTAAATTAATGGTAATTTACCCATACAACTCCTCAAAATCAACCTCTTTCTCACATTCAACTTTATCGCAGTTGTCGTTTGCGAAGTCTGGGATGGTTGTTGTTAGTGCTAGTATTATTGTTAGTGTTTTCATTTTAGTTTAGTCTATAAGAATTGGATCAAAAAAGTTTCTGCAATACTCGGCACCCTCTACTCTTCCAACATAAATTTTATTAAAAGTTTTATCTTGGTTCTCTTTGGCAAAGAAAAGTTTATTATGTTCATTAGTTTTTACTTCTCTAATTTCTACAACCTCACCCACTTCCTGCGTTAAAAACCTAGATTTTACAAGATCTCCTATTTTTATTGGTTTTTCTTCTTCTGTTTTTAGTTGGTTGATCTCATTTATTGAAATAAAGCTATCTGCAAATGATTCTTTACAGCTTATGATAGTCTTAGCTACATCGTCCTTGCTTTCAACAAAGGTATAATTGCCAGTAGGGCAATCTACAACAAAAACATTTTTAAATATAATTACCATATTCTTTTCACAATTAAAGATACGAAAATAATTTTCTTTTGCATAATTATCATCATGCACCTCTCTTTGTAGTGCCTCAAAGCCAAATGATTTTTTTATATGAATTTCACGACCATAGGCAGTATCAAAGACTGTTATATATCCTTTGGATACAATACCATTATAATCCATTGATAACTCTTGATTTCGACCAAATAAATAGTTTAATTGTTGTTGAGTAGGAACGTTCTTGCTGTCTTTGTTTATTGGTTCTCTAGCTAATATTTCCTCTTTTATTTGACTTATATTATTTTTAAAGAATATAAAGTCCTTTTTATTTTCCCTTAAAAATTTTAAATCACATATTTCAAATTGATCTTTGCAGTTTAGATATTCTTTTATTTTTTTTAAAAATTTATTCATCGTTACTTTTTGTGTTCTTTAAGTGATTCTTTTAAATGCTCAATCATTACATTTAGCATCTTACAATCATTAGTGTCACCGTATTTAATAGCTTCATTAGTCAACTCAATAGACTCTAATGACAGTGTCATTATTTGCATTAGTACTGAGGCCAGCAATTGATCTCCTAAAAACTCTTTAGCTTCTTCAAATGAGTTGAATTCTAATTTACTTTTTTTATAAACTATTTTAATCATTTTTATTTCTTTTTCTTAATTTATTCATCTAATTTTTTTCATTATGCTACTATTATAGCCTCAACTTTAATTGGTTTTCTTGTGTACTTTTTCATTAGTCCTTATATAATTTTTATTGATTTTTCATTAAATATTGATGAGATATTCTATATCCTTTTTTTGTGTAGTAAGTTATTCCTGTTATACCTACATGAATTAGTGTTATAATATCTGATATTTTTTCTCCTTCTAGAAAAAATTCTATTTTATCGCCTTTTTTTAAATTTTTCATTTTTGTTTTCATTATTGTTAATAAATAGGCTTTTTGATGTTGGTTTATTTGTCATTTTTTACCCCTATTGTAATTCCATCAACTTTAACACACTTTATGTCGCCATCTGACATTTTATCAATCATATTTAATAATATGGTTCTTTGAGAATCAGTTAATAGGCTGTTTATTTCTATTTGACCAGTAGTATTGCCCTTTGTAATCAATACTGTTATTAATATTTCTCGCTGTTTATTTGTCATTTTGTTCATTTTAAATTAGTATTGGCATCGGGAGTCACCACCACGCAAACCCAGCGTGTATAGTTTATTTCCTGTTAGGGTATAGTATTCACTATACACCCGATATAAAATTATTTTACGCCACTTGTTTTA
>JAHWGK010000102.1 GCA_020054495.1 Thermoplasmata archaeon
ACTTGCCTTACTTTGAGATTATCTGGATGTGTAAGTGGGGGGTTTATTATCGCGACCCGGTGGTGTTTGATTTTATATTTTGAAAACAGTTTATTCAGTTCTTGTCTAATTATATTGGTTCGGACTTTGTTTTCAATCATTAGTATCCCTTAATTTTCTTTCATTAGCTGTGCTTCCATATCCATTTGTTTAATCTCTCCCGATATTCAGACCAGTTCGTAAGTATCCTAAAGAACGACATGAAGAACAATGCAACAAGTATGCCATAGACAAAGCGGATCATTTCAACCTCTCCAATACTTCCACCTGCCCGATTATTACAGTTTCAAGATCACTTAATAGCTTCTGGAAATAGATTATTTCATCTACAGGGCTTGTGCTACTGTGGATGCATTGGGTAATCATGTGCGCTAATACTTCCCTGTCGAAACCACCGCATTCATTCATCAATCAAACCCCACAATTTTCCTAGTGTTATTATCTCATCAGGCAGATCGCCTTCTGCTTTTACGATCAACATTTCTGTTTCTTTTCCTTTTAATATAGATGTTATTGTTTCAAACCTTCCTTGCATTTTTAATTCTCTCCTTTGCTTGTTTAGATAATTTAATTAATCTCAGGTTTTGCTTACGGTTCTTGGATAGGCCACTCACATTCACGTTACATCAACTCCATTTCTTTATCATTTCTTTCTGTTCCATATTTTTTAGTATAGTCAATTGAAACTCAATTCTCATAGGTATTAAAAAGAATAATCCTCTTTTGAATCCATATCTTAATTTGTATTTTATATCAAACATTCCTAATTTTTTCATATAATAATTAAAATAGTTTTCACTCAGTATGGTTTTATGCAAAAACATATGAGCAGATGGAGATAAAAAATAAGGAGAATTAAACTCTATTTTTGCACCGTTTTTGCAAACCCTGTGCAATTCTTTGAGCAGAAAGTTTATTTCTTTTTGGCTAAGATGTTCTATAAATTGGTCACCTAGAACATAATCAACTGAATCGTTTTTAAACGGTAGAATCTCACAACCAAGATTGATATTTAAATCAGGCGTAACATTGTTATTACCATCAATGTTTATGAAACCATTAAGTTTTTTATTACCGCATCCGAGATTCAATTTCACGTTACATCCCTCATTTCATCTGATTTACCGTTGGTTTCAGCCATCGGTGTTGTTAATAACATAAGACTACGTGCTACAGCATCAACATCGATAGAGGCTTTAGGGAATGTCATATGATGTTCAAAGCGAACTATATCCCCTTTCTGATATACTTGCGACCATACATTCATCATTATTTGTAGACTGACGGAAGAAACCCCCTCCAATCTTAACAGTCGAAAGTCACGGGCATATCCTATCTGACGTACCCACATCTTTTTTTTATCGAAAATCAAAGGATCAAAGAAACCGTTTAGCCAATCAAGCCATCGTGAAAAATCTAAAAATTCAAAGGGGTTGTTCGATGCTCTTGCAAATATTTCTATTAATCCTTTTGAATGAACAGTTATTGTTATTTTTCTATTCTCCCACCATTTTGTTAAAGACCATCTGTTATGTGAGATTGGCTCAAAACCACGTGCATCAAGCCAGCCTTCAATGTTATTTTGGGGGGAGATGGGGAGTATGTCTTTTGTGTTATTTTCGACTATATGACATTCGAGTTTTAGACCGTGCAGTTGTATGTTGGGATTTTCCAGTTTTTGAATGACGTGTGGAAGTGGTTTTGCTTGATAGCAACCATACTGTTTGCGGTTTATTTTTTTACGATCTGTAAGACGTTTTAGTTCTGTTCGGATTTTGGCTGTTATTTTTCGTATTTCTGATGGTGGCATACGTCTGCCTTTACTCCCATAAATTGTATCAAAAATTGCTTTAGAATTATACTTCAAATTGCCGTTATTTTCGAGTATGGTTAGAATCACATCACTAAGGCTCATGCCACCCTCCCAAACATAACACTTTTGGTGTTATTTTGAGTGTTATTTTGGAAAGGTGATAGGCAGGGGCAAGGTGGTGAGGAGATCACAAAAGATGCGTTATAGAGATGGGATGCACTTTCAATCCCCTGCCCATCATGTATGGATTGAGGAGGCCAGGAAAAAAGTTGTAAAATATGGGGGAGGTTATTGCCATTATGAAAAAACCTGGCCTCGTCAACGCTGCCCTCAATTACAAAAAGAGTGTGATTCATGCAGTCCTCCAGATGGTGTTGGGATGCATGCGACCTTCGTGGTCTGGAAGGTAATCAACACCATCTGCTTTTATTAATTCTAAATCCCTGAGTTCCGAAACTCTGCCAGTTACACAGTTGATAGGCCACTTGAGTTCCAATGCTATCTGCTTGTTCGTTATTCCTTCTGGATGCACAAGGATAACTTCAAATACCCTCTGCCGTTTCTCAGGTAGTTCGGGTTTGATCTGGTGGTAAGTTGCGTTCCGAACAGCTTTTCCCACTTCAAACTCGGGCTTTAACTCCTCATTTTCATCATAACTAAATAGATTTTTTTGCATTCCATACCTCCTTACCATAATTCTTAGTGTTCTTAGGTTGCCCACAGCAAGGACAGAGTGCAACCTCATCCCTCGGCTTGGTTATGTTCCCACCCCCTTGCTAAGTAATTCAAAAAGAGAGAAGGAAAAGGAGAACTCAGCGTTGTCCTTTTCCAAAGTTTTATTTAAGCTTTGTGGAAAAATACCGTCGGTTTTATCTCTTATAAGTGATTCTCTTTTAGTTGGTTTATCGATTATAAGTGATTTACCTATCTGCTTAACGTATCCCCTGATGTCATCATCGTTTATGCGGTTATAACGCATTGTGGTACTGATCTTCTCATGTCCTGCCTGCATCTGGATTATCTTTGGATCTGGGCAGTTCTTTAACTGCCTTGATATACTGGTACGCTTGATTAAATAATTAGTGGGTGGTTCTCCATGCGGTACTTTTATACCGCTTTCCATTACGATCTCTTTGATGATCCTGGTTAACATCACATTGCTTTTAAGGTGCGTTCCTGTCCATTTTTCACAGTTGGCAAGTATTAGATATTGCGAATCGTCAG
>JAHWGK010000103.1 GCA_020054495.1 Thermoplasmata archaeon
CTATCCCACAACCAGAACAACTTATTGGAAAAGATATTGAAGCCAAAATTATTAAAGCCAACTACAAAGATAATATTCTAACAGCATCTTTTTCAATATAAACTTAAATAATAAAAATATTATATTAATCAAAATAAGTAAATCATATTAGGCTATCATTCGAAAACTTCTCAACCTGAAGGATTTTCGAAGTTCTATTGCTTCCGTAGAATGGGTGCAAGTTTCCCTCTTATCTAAATAAAAATATGAAATCTTTTTACTGAAAATTTATAATACTTTTATCTCCCTACATTTTTGAGAACAAGCAAATTCAAAGTATTTGAATAAAACAGTTATTCAAATCTGATAACAGGAAATTTTTCTTTATAAAGATCGAAAAGATCTTCATTCACCAAATACACAACAAACCTAAAATGAGTTTCACTTCTAAAGGACCAAAAGGACAACCTGAAATGGACTCCAAACCGAAAGTCGTTACCACTAAATACACCCCTGAGAAAGAACCGAAAAAATTAGACGATAAACCAACACTCAACCCCAATACTAAACCAAGAAATAAAATTGAACCACATACAATTCCATCAAATTATAAGCCCAAAAATAAGATCGAACAACATACACTCCCGCCAAATTATAAACCGAAAAATAAAATCGAAAGACCAACACTGCCGCCTAATTACAACCCTAAGAATAAAATTAAGCCCCATACGCTCCCGCCGAATTATACCCCAAGTAATAAAATATTAAGACCTGGAGATTCAGAAATTCAGCCACATCACCTCAAAATTGATCATCCACCACAACATCCCTCAAATGAAATCAGGATCAGAAAGACACACAAGATTTATTCGGAAAATGATGTTAAATATTGGATACAACAATATAAACATTATAAAAATTTTAAAAAAGTCCAAAATCATTTACAAGATGAGGGTAAAAAAGTACCTGGAATTTCAACTCTTCAAAACAGAATAAAGGAATTGATAGGCCAAGAGAAATACAAAGAACTTACAAAGAAATATACCTTTAATGACGCAAAAGAAATTGTTAAACAAGCTGGTATAAATAAGACTGGAATACCTGGAAAAATTTTATCGAATCCAGAAGAATTTAAAGGAGTTAAATCGAAATTATTATATCAATGTGGAAAATGTAATCATTCATGGGAAACTGGTTTAGATGCGATTATACATAACAAAAGTTGGTGTCCAAAATGTGCCGCAAAAAATCGAGTAGATATTCAGAGAGGTTCAGTGGGAGACCATCAAAAAATTATAACGCGAAAAAGTGGTAAATTAATCGGAGTTATATATGAAGATCCCAAAGAAAAACTTTTCAATCAAAGAACAAGATTCAAAATTGAATGTATAGAAGGTCATAAGTTTAATATTAAAGCTAGCAATCTAAAACAAGGAAAATGGTGTAGGAAATGCAGTTACAAGATTATAGGCGAGAAACATAGAGGATCTTTCCAAGATATTCAAAAACTTATTGAAAAAAGAGGTGGTTATTATCTCTCTAAACCAGAAGATTACAAAAATCAACATCAAAAATTAAAAATCCAATGTAAAAAAGAACACATTTTTGAAAGAAGACCCTATAACTTAAAAAGAGGTGATTGGTGCCCTGTTTGTTCTCAAGGAAAATTTGAGAAAATTTGTCGAGGCTTTTTCGAAGAAATGTTCCAAGACGATTTTCCAAAAGAAAGACCAAATTGGTTAGTAAACTCTCGGGGAAATCAAATGGAATTAGACGGGTATAATAAAACTTTAAGCTTGGCATTTGAAGTTCAAGGAGAACAACATTATCGCGCCGTAGCGCACTTTAATCAGACCTTAAAGGACCTAGAACAAAGAATTGATGATGATTTAACGAAATTTGAACTTTGTAAACAAAATGATGTAATTTTAATACAGATACCTTATTATGTGCATCCTAAAAAGATACAATGCTATATAACCGCTAAATATGAACGCTTGGCAAATAAAAAAATGCCAGAAATCCCGAAAATAGATTATAATAAATTTTATGATACCCTAAATGATCAAAAAAAGATGGATAATTATTTATAACTTGAATCTCCATTAATATTTTATCAGAAGGATTTATATTAAACTATAGAATTAAAAAAAATTTCAATACATAGGAGATTTATTAATTTATGAGCCCCATAATTACGCATGAAGACGAGCTCGAACTCGCCAAGACTGAGAAGGAGCTAGTATCCCAATTTAAAAAATTAGCTAAAGCGCAGAGCGCACTTATTGATTCCCAAAAAAAATACGCAGAAAACATAACTAGAACAAATAACACTAGAGAAATGTTAAATCGAACTTTTAGAGATGTATTAAAACAAATGCAAACTCTTGCTCGAGAACATAGATCAAACATTAAAGATGAGGAAGTAAAGTTATATAAAGAAATCATCCAAAAAAATGATGATTTCATTAAAGCTAATAATACATATTTAAATGCAATTAAAGATATTGCTGTACAAAAAGAATATTTAGTTCAAAAAAAAGGAGAATTTGTCAATGCCTTAGCAGATGTTGCAAATAGAAGATCAAATGTAATTAAAAAAGCTCTAGATGTTGAAAAAGCGAAAAATAAATTAATTGATGGTGATAAATTAAATGTCCTCGACCAACAATTGAATGATGTTCAAAGAGATTTTGATAGAGCTAGAGATATATTATTAAAAAAAATATATCAGTTTACTGAAGTCAGAGATGAGATTAACACCTTATGGCTTAAATTAAAAGATACTATAACCGAATTAAATTAAAAAAAAAATACCTCTCTTTTTTTATATTTTTTTAAAAAAAATAATAAAGCTTAGAATTAAATTTATTAAACTAAAAACTATTAAATTATTAGTAAAAATTAAAAATAAACAAGATATAAAGAATTAAAATGTGTGCCGAAGAATTTGCAAGTTTCTTAGATAGCACTCGAAAAGCGCCTTTGGAAGAAAAATTGAATGCTTTTGGCGATATCATTGAGAAAATTATGTCAATTGTTTTACGCATACCAGATTTAGTAGATCAAACTATTGGCTCTGTAAGCGAGAAAGT
>JAHWGK010000104.1 GCA_020054495.1 Thermoplasmata archaeon
CCCAACAACAGCGCACCGGTATTACTGTACGACCACTTTGTTCCAGGCTCGAAGGCCAAGCTACTATCGGCAACGAGGGACCTGTAATCGTCCAGGTTTCGGAAAACGAGCGGAGTCTTCTGGCTATACAGCTTCTTGAAGTAATCGCCCAAACCGGATGTGTGGGTCAAAAGATGCCGAAGCTGGATCTTTTGGCTGATTTCGGGCTTGAGCCAATCTGAAGGCACATACTTGCCTACAGGATCACTAAATGAGAGTTTCCCCTGATCGGCCAACTGGGCAATTGCTACCGCTGTGAAGATCTTTCCAACCGAGGCAATGTTGAATTTGGTGTCCAGGCGGTTTGGGACCTGATATGACTTGCTTGCCAGGCCATAGGTCTTGTGAAACAGGGACCTGCCGTTTTTGGCAAGCAACACGACGCCTGAGAACTCGTCGTCTTCAGTAAGCTTTGTCAGGCAAATCTCAAGACGTTGGACAATCTCTTCATCGCCAAGCTTCGTCAACCTTTGAACACCACGCGGGGCAGGGGCTGTCTCGAAACTGATGAACTGATTGATCTTGTGCGCCGGCTCTTCTGAAAATGGGATACGCAACTCTACCCATGAGCCGGTCAGTACATTATATAGCACGGCGCGAGCCTCGTTCCTTTTTGAATCAACCATACTGTAAAACTCGTATCCCGCTCCTCCACTGGCATAGTAAAAACCCATCTGTATTGTGAGATGTATATATAAATTGAAATGACTTATATTAAGGGAGAAATTGCCCTCGACTTTACGGACGGGAGGATGTTTCAGCGAGTGCACTTCAAGGCCAGAAATGTGAGTGGGTAAGATCGAAGAGATGAGTGATAGGAGTTGGTGTCGAACAGCTCAATACAGCCAGATGGAATAGCAACCATGGGCTTCTTGATAATTTCTTATGCACTTTACATGATCCTCTTCCGAAATAGTCAATATCCATTGACTCATCTGATTTTCTAGAACGGAATGACCCCTTTAGCTTCGTTCCTTTTTGCAGTTCCTCTCAGCAAACATGAAATACAATACACTGTTGAAATACACAGACTAAAAGTTGCAGATAGCAAAAAAATAGCTAAAGGAATAAAATTGTAAAAATTAGAGACTATTTCAGAAATTGGTAAACTCCTTATAAAAGTTACAATGTTTTCAAGAATATTTGGTATTATCTCTCTTTTGCTATCGTTCGTAACGTTCGTAATAACCGGATAACCTTTCCGAATACGTTCATTATTATAACTCTCCTGTGCATAAGGAATGTTGTATTTAAAAACCCATTCATCAAGACTATTTGTAAAAATGAATCCGGTAAAAACATCTTTGTATTCAAGACCTTCATAATCGATTGCATAGTGATCAAAGTGATCATTTCCAAAAATGTTTCCTTTGAAATCAAATCCAACCTGTTTATTATTGTTTTTCTCAAAAGCCAAATCCCATTTTCCCTGATGTATTGGCATTTGTATTGGGTAGGATGACAAGTAAGAATTAAGAGCATAATCATTAATTAAAACATTTGCAGTATTATCTGGAAATTTATCAAAAATAAATTCAGCCTGGTTCACTCTCTGACCTTTTTTATGTAAATTATAAGCATGTCTATAGTTAGTCACCAATAAGCATTTTTTTCTTTTTTGTGAAGATATTTCATTTTGATATTTATCAATTAATACTTCCGCCATTAATTTATCTCGATTTCCTCTTAAATAACTGGTTAAAGAACTGGTATAAGTATGCTGATGCAAACCAACATCACAAAAATAGTGTTTAATCTTTAGATCCTCAGGTAGTTGTGAGTTAAGAATGTTTACTCCCTTTAGGTAGTTAAAGAAGCCCAAACTCATAAACCACATTAAATTTGAGGTTGCTTTTTCTAATTCAACAACATCAGTAAAGGAAGTATTTAAAAAACTATCTAAACGAGTTTGTTCACTCGCATCACCATACTCTGAAAAAACATGACCTACATTGTTAATAAACCTCTGATCAGAAACAAGGTCTGATATAAATTCCCAACTCTTAATTTCACGGTGAGCTGGTTCACAAAGTATGACAATATCATTTTTCCTGAAAAGCTCAAAAATATAATCCTTTGCTGATTGCTGCTTCGATAGAAATTCAACATATTCATTTGTGTCATTATATGGATATTTCGGGAATAGATATGGATATTCTATACCCATAACACTAAACGTACTATTTTGATTAATGTTGTTTTCAAATCTGATTATGGAGTATGAAAAGATTATGAATAAAGCAAAAATTACATATGCGTAATTACTTACCCTTTTATCCTGATGGAGTCGCTCAAATTTTGTTTTAGTAATTAATCCCCATATACTATTTGAAAAACACAGAAAAATTACAATACTTATTAACAGATATATAAAAATAAAGGTTACCTGCCAAGGGATTATACCCATCTGGAGAATATGGAGAATATTTAGAATAACATAGTCTATAAAAAAACAGAACAGTGTAATTAGTGGAGTTTTAACACAAAGTTCACGAAATAGTATTAACCTGTTACTAAGCTCACCAGTTTTACGAACCATTGCAATAGCAAATATCGACTTTCCGGGAGTTGTACCAAACCTTGAATATGCAAAATAGAAATAGACAAAGTTGATTGTTACAAAAATAATCCACAACAGCCTGTGATCGATAATAACAAAATATTGCAATAAAATTTTCAGTAAATATGAAAATGTAAAAACTATTGTAAAATCAACTAATATTGAAGATAAGTATTTTACTCTCATTATTATTCTCCAAATTGATTCAACTTTCAATTGCATCTCAGGCGGCTTGCCTGGGATGGTTATGTCTGTAATGCTCTGAATGAAAGTTAGCCTTCACCTTCGGTAATGAAGCATCGAAGTAGTTACTCATTTCCTTTTTATGAAATCCCTTTTGATTTTTAATAGGCCTAACATTGATTATCGCGCAATATTGCGCGCTATCATAATTATTGAATCGACCTTTTCACGCACTTTTCATGACATAATGTGCATTTCTGCCTCATAAACTGAGATTTCCCATTTACACGG
>JAHWGK010000105.1 GCA_020054495.1 Thermoplasmata archaeon
TCTGATTATCGTAAAAATATGATCATTACTGGTTCAGAATTCCATGGAATTGTGAAAAGTGTTCAACAATTACCCAAAGATGAAGCCTTAGAACTCCTAAAATCTAAACTAGAAAATCTAAAAAAACGCCAGCCCTTCTCCAAAAAAGATTTTAAAAAAATATTACTAACAGGTTCAGATCTCGACGATACTGAATTTATAAGATATATTGAAGGTTTAGGTTTTCAAATTGTTATAGATGATTTAGGCATAGGCACTAAATATTTTGTAAACGATGTAAAAGAGAATGGAAATCCTATTGAGAATATTGCCGAGTATCACCTAAACAAACCAATTCATGCAACTAAATTTCCATCTTATCAAAGATTTGAAGTGCTTAAGAAATTAGCTACTGATTATAATGTTGATGGAGTTATCAATATTGCTCATAAATTTTGTGAACCTGTTTTATATGACCATCCATATTTAAGACAAAAATTTAAAGAACTAGAAATACCCTACTTATTTATCGAAACAACATATAATAGAGAAGCGTATAAACAATTATCAACGAGATTTTCAGCATTCGCTGAAATGATTTAGAGGTGGTAAAATGTCAAAAGCTGAACCAAAACATAATAAGATGTTGAACTCAACTCAAGGTTTAAAAAATATTATGGGAAGACACTTCCTTGCAATCGAACAAGCTTATAGAGATGGAAAACCAACTGCGTGGGCTACTTCAGGAAGTCCTGTTGAAATGTTATATGCTATGGATGTTCAACCCATGCTCCCTGAAAATAGTGCGACGGTTAGTGCTGCGCAAAAATTCTCTCAAAAATTTATTGAAATCGCAGAAGAACAGGGATATTCCTATGACTTATGTTCTTATTTCAAAACAAATATCGGAGCGGTCTCAAGTAATGCTGGCATGATAGAAGGAGGCACAAGAAAACCTGCATTTATGCTCTCTACAGATGTGATCTGCGATACACATGTTAATTGGTTTCAAGTACAAGCTGAAAAAATGAATGTTCCTCATTTTACAATCGATGTACCACATGTTGTCAGCAATACGAATAATAGACAATTACAATATTTTAAGAACTACATCTCAGAACAATTGTATGAATTTATAGATTTTATGCAGGAAGTAACTGGACACGAATATAATGAAGAAAAAGCAAAAGAAATAACTGAAAACTCTTGGAATCTTAGTATGGTTTGGCAGGACATCTATAAGTTGAGGAAAAATGTGCCCTGTCCGATTTCCACAAGGGATACTTTTGGAGGGCTCTTCCCCCTGTTCACTATGCCAGGCTTAAAAGAACCCATTAAATTATATAAAAGAATGTATAAAGAAGCTAAACAAAGAGTCGATAACAGAATTGGAGCCCTTCAAAATGAAGAATTCCGATTAATGTTCGAAGGTATTCCATTCTGGTATCATTTGAAGTTCTTCAGTAAACTCGAACAATGGAACTCTATTATCGTTTATGAACCTTATACATATGCATTTAGCAAGTACATGAATCCAAATGTTACAAAAGAAATGGTTCTTGCTAAACCAATAGAAGCAATGTCAGAACTAATGATGAGTTTTTGGTACGTTTATGATCTTGAAACGAGAATAAAAAAATTCGCTGAAACTGTCGAAGAATGGAAAATAGATGGGGTTCTTCTACATGAAAACCTTTCGTGTAGACCAAACTCTTGTGGTCTCTATGACCTTAAGAAGCACTTAATGGATGACTACGATATTCCCTGCCTGGTTATAACTGCTGATATGAACGATCCGAGAAAATTAAACGAAGTTCAAGTTACCAATCAAATAGAAAGCTTTGTTGAAATTTTACGGCAAAGAAAAAAAAAATAACTTGACTTCTATTTGGTTTTAAAGGATTAATTTGTGGTTACTCTGGAAAAAGAGGTTGAGAACCATTTTTTCTCGCTATATTAACGATCTGTTTTTGTTCCTCTTCGTTGAGTCTCTTGTATCGTGTAGCGGCATCCAAAACTAATGGCCATAGCTTAACATCGCATGGCAATGAATAGGTTGTAACACCTTCTTGGGATAAAGTATACCACACTGATTTATCAATTAATTTTTGGTTGTCGAAAGGCTTATACCAAGTGTTATAATTAGCATCCCCATACCACCGGCTCTTAGAAATCGCCTTGATAGCAGTAACACCAATGTTTTTCTCACCAGTAATTTTTAGAATCTTCCTAAAATCATTAACGGGACTAGGATGGACAAATGCTGCAGCATAAACTGGGAGTAAGACCGTATCTATTTCATCAGATAATTCGAGAGCTTTTTCGAGTACTCTTACATCGTGATGTGCGGTAATTCCTATATTTTTTATTAAACCCGTTTCCTTAGCTTCAAGAAAAGCTTCCATAGCTCCATTTTCCCCCAAGATTTGTTTCAATTCCTCTATTGAAGACACTGCGTGAAACTGATACAGATCAAAATAAGTGGTGCCTAGTTTTTCTAAAGATCTTTTAAGTTGTCTCATCGCTCCATTTTTTTTTCTTTTTAAAGTTTTTTCTGATACAAAGAATTTGTTTCTATGATTCTCTATCCAAGGCTTAAGGCGAATTTCTGCGTTACCGTAGGTTGGAGCGACATCTATCATATTTATGCCATAATCCATTGCGAGTTTTACAGCCTTATCTGCATCAGTTTGGTCAACATAACCTAACCCACATCCTCCCATCGCAATAAATGTAATCTTTGCTCTTGTTTTTCCAAAAATTCGAGTTTCCATTTATCCACCTTCTTTATGTATTTTTATAATGAAATATTTAGCTTTCTTTGAAATAAATAATTATCTTTAGTTTAATATATATCTAAGACTCCAATTAAAGTTCATTCGAGCAAACTATATTTGGATTCGCGTTATAATATTACTTAAGAATAATATTGGAGGGTGAAATAATGATTCAAATTAATCAAGAATTCCAGAATGAGAAAAAAATAATACAGGTCATGGCGAATTTTGCTAATATAAAACCTGA
>JAHWGK010000106.1 GCA_020054495.1 Thermoplasmata archaeon
GTGATGTTATAGCCTTTGGTGAAATGCTAACACAATTTTGTGATTATTTAAACACTAGAGAAAAAGAGGCGGGATTTATAGATCGTCGTTACTTTGAAACAGTTTTTAGTGTAATGATTAAAAGCTTAAATGACGAGCAGTTAGAAAGCCTACACAAGCTATTGGAAGAATAATGCAACAATGTTTTAAGAGAGAAGTTTGCGCAATTATCGTAGACGAACATGGAGAGATAGCAGTAGGACAAAACCTAATCCTAAATAATGACATCACAGAATGTCCTAGAGTAAAAGGAGAAGGATACGATAAATGTATTACTGTTTGTAATCAACCAGGACATGCTGAAACAGAAGCCATATCAGCAGCTAAGAGTAGAGGAATGACTTTAAAAGGAGCTACTTTATATTTAATTGGTCATTATCGAGTATGCAGTGACTGTCAAAGAGAATGTGATGAAGCCGGATTAAATATTGTAATTGTTACAAAGGAAAACAAATGATAACAGAATTAATTGTCGGAGGACTTGTAACACATTTATTCCCGATGCCTAAACAGATAGAACAAACATCCTTTCAAGCAAATATGGTCGTAAAATGTAGAGAATATAATTTTCTTTTTGGTAATAACAGTATAGGAAAACCTATCTATGGAATGGGATATGACTTTTACTTGACTAGACATTTGAGTTTTAAACTAGGTGGTTATATCCAAGATAGAACAGAGTTTGAAAAGATAGATGTATATATTCCCTTTGGTGATTTTTTACCTATTGTTGGATTTGAATGGGATATACCTCTGAATAAAACACATGATTTAACAACGGTTCTTATGCCACATGCTGCCTTTTTAGGTATATCAGTTAATTTTTAAAGGAAAGATATGAAGTATTTATTTTTATTAGTTTTTATATTAGTTGGTTGTGGGAAAAACAACGCATATTATAATGATTCTTTAGTTGAATATGATGAACATTTTTGGGGTAAACAAGTAGATGTATATCGGAACGACAAAATAATTAAAAAGTTTGAATATGTAAAGAAAGAAAAACAAGAAGAAAAAGAATTTAAAACTGAGTATGTTAAAAGCGATATGTATTCTTGTCAATATACTGGTTTGTGTAGATACTACGACTATAAGAAAAGTAAGTATCGTTTTGGATTTTCTTCTAGCTGTAAAGGCAGTAGACATGAAAAGAGAAAATACACAGTTCATACGGTATATTCAACATTAAAATATATCGGCTTTAGAAATACACTTATTTTAAAACTTCATCCATATGAAAGTACCAATTATACTTTACTCGAAAAAGAGGAATGTAAATAGATGAAACCGGATTATATATTTCAAAGATTGTTATTGCAGACATTGGCAGATGGTTCATATGTTTCAACCAGAAATGCAGATACTTTAAGAACCAGAAACCAAATGATGACTTTTGAACAGTTTCCAATTATTTCAATGCGACGAACTGCATGGAAAAATGCATTAAGAGAATTCGAATGGTTTATGTCTGGTTCAAACGATATAAATGATTTACACCCAAAGGTAAAACATTGGTGGGAACCTTGGGCTAACGAAAGCGGATTTATCCATAACAACTACTCCAAACAATTCCGCCAATTCGACGGTGCTAATCACACTGGAGGAACGAGACACTTAGATCCAAAAGGAACCGACCAGATAAAATATTTAATCGACGAGATAACAAACAATCCTTTCTCTAGAAGAACAGTAGCAACAACGTGGCATAGTCATGACATGGTTAGTCCCGTAACTCCGATTACAAACTGCCACGGTAGCCTGATACAAGCATTTGTAGAACCAGATGATAATACTTTACATTTGACAATGTATCAAAGAAGTGCTGATATGGTTTTAGGATTACCTCATAACTTAGTTCAATATTGGGCGTTTTTAATGTATCTAGCTCATCAAGGAAACAGAGAGGTTGGTAGTTTTACATGGATTGGAGGAGATTGTCATATTTACAATGATCATATACACATGGCTAAAAAAATGATAAAATTAGACGTAGATAAGGTAAAAGATGTTGAGTTGGTATATACTCCTTCTTCTGATGACTTCAAAGCTGATGACTTTACTCTATCTGACGATTACAAACCAATTATAAAAGAAAGCGTGAGTATGACAGTATGAAAAGAAGTAGAGTAATCAAAGAAATTCAGGATTTTTTGGACTTAATGGATGAGAATTATACTGTACCACCAAGCAATGAGTATATATCAGAATATATCCTTAGTTGTTTGGAGTGTTTGGGTATGCTACCTCCGCCAATTAAACCAAAAAAAGAGAATTATGATACTCCAGAAGAGTTCTGGATAGCAAGTGATTATCATTCTAGGTTACTTGAAGATGAGAGATTCAATTGGGAAAGTGAGGCAGAGTGTCCTTTCTGTAAAACTCCTTGTGGTGAAAAACATTGTGCATATGTTGGAAATATTTAATATGAAACAAAAATTAAAAGCAATGGGATACTTAGGTTCTTTACCCAAATACAAACTAATCCATAAAGGACATAAAGTTGAATTATATCATTATGGGTTATATGGTTGGTGTTCCGGTGGTTCATATAATGACTGGAAGCTAATTGAGACGGTTTGGTTTCATCCGGGGATTGGTCTGTGAATTTAGAAAAAGCAATAAGAATAGAAGAATTGAGATCAAATAAAGGCTATTCGTGGAGAGCTTTATCTGAAATCATTTGCGATGAATTTATTGACGAACCAAGCGAATTACGTGGAAATCAAATGCATGGTTATGATCTATGTGTTGATGCGTTACATAAGTTATATGACAAAGAATGGAAGAATATACCAGATGAGATTAAAGAAAAATGGATGATGTGATATGAAAAATTTGTATTTTAAACTAAAAAGATATACGGAGCCTTATGAATTCAT
>JAHWGK010000107.1 GCA_020054495.1 Thermoplasmata archaeon
GAGTTCTAACTTTTGAGATTAATAATGATCGTACTTTTGATTTAATTAAAAAAAATTCTGATAACCTAGCCGCAATAATTTTAGAACCAGTATTGGGAGGGGGTGGTGGTTTTCCTGTTGAGAAAGAATTTTTAAAAAAACTACGAGAAGAAACTGAGCGATATGGAATAGTTCTCATTTTTGATGAAGTTATCACTGGGTATCGTTTTACCAATGCTTTATTTCAGAATGAATTAAATGTGATCCCTGACTTAACGACTATGGGAAAAATTATCGGTGGAGGTATGCCAATCGGGGCTGTTGGTGGTCAAAAGGACATTATTGAACAATCCAGCCCGGAAGTAGAGAATCAAGTATTGATTGGAGGTGGAACTTTTTCTGGCTATCCTCTTAGTATGGTTGCGGGATTAAAAACCTTAGAAATATTGAAAGATTCTCATCAAGAATACCATCGAATAAATCAAGAAGGAGACAAATTGTTAAACAATTTAAACCAATTATTTGGTGATGAAAAATTACCAATTATAGCTAAAGGGCATAAATCAATAATTATGCTTCATGCTCTTTCAAAATGGATCGAAAATCCCTCAATACAGGAAATTATAAAATTTAAAGATAAAAAACGAGAAGCTTTACTACAACTGTCCCTCTTTAATAGGAATGTATCAGGGTTACATGGCTTGGGATCTATTTCCATGGCACATACTCATGATCATATAGTTAAAATACAAGAAGTAGTTGAAGAAATCGCACATCCTGTTTCACAATCAAAATTTGGCTGAAATCAACAAAAAGATTTTAGTAAATGATAATTTTAGAAGATATCTTATATTAAAAATATCAATAAAGGTAGAAAAAAGGAGTAAACCGTTTACTATTATTCAAGTAGGTTTGGGACCAATGGGGAGATTAATAGCAAACCTCCTCCTCAAACGTAAAAATATTGATCTAAAAGGAGTAGTTGATATAGATCTTCAGTTTATTGGTGAAAAATTAAGTAAATTTTGTGATGTTGAAGATGAACTAAATCTTGTAATCGAATCTAATTTAGAAGTCTTGCTTTCTAAGGTAAAAGTTGATATGGTCATTATTGCTACTTCTTCTTTTTTAGAAAAAGTTGCCCCTTTAATTAAACAGGCAGTTAATTCGGGAAGCAGTGTAATTTCTATTTGTGAAGAATTATCTTATCCATTTAAATTATATCCTAAACTCTCTGAAAAATTAGATGCATTAGCAAAATCCAACAATATTACGATTGTAGGAACTGGAATTAATCCTGGTTATCTTATGGATTTATTGCTAATTGTAATTACCGCTCCATGTCAAAATGTGAAATCAATTAAAGTAACGAGAATGATGAATTCAGCAAAAAGAAGAGAACCATTTCAGCGTAAGATCGGGACTGGTTTAACATCTGAAGAATTTCATCAAAAAATTAGTCAAAAAGAAATAACGGGCCACGTTGGTTTAACTCAATCTATTCAAATGATTGTTACTGCTCTCGGTTTTCAATATGATGAAATCATAGAATTCCCTCCTAAAGAAGTAATTACTGAAAAAGAATTCATAACGTCTTATGGAGAAAATGTTCCAAAGGGTTATGTTTGTGGTTTGCAAAGTAAGGCAATAGCGAAAAAAGGAGAAAAGGAACTGATATTTTTAGATTTTGTAGCTTATGCCGGAGATCATGAAGAATATGATAGTATAGAAATTAATGGTAATCCCCCTTTACAGCACAAAATTATTGGTGGAGTTCACGGTGATGTGGGCACAGCCGCAATGGTTGCTAATTTAATTCCAATAGTAATAGAAGCAAAGGCTGGCTTATTAACGATGAAGGACCTTCCTGTCCCATATTTCACAGAAAACATATGGAAAAATTCATTTTAACTTTTAGTTTAGGTAGAGTCAATAAAAAAATTAAAGATAATAAAAATATGGATTTACTTCTATAAAATTATTCTTGTTTAGTCTATTCTCCAGAGGCCTTCTTTTTCATTCTTCTTTTTAGTAAGAAAAACACAATACCGATAACGCCTGCTACAGTGGCTCCAATTGCAGAGATTAAGATTTGCCAAAAAAATTCTGGCAATCTACTCGGTGGAGGAGGATCATCTGGATCTAATGGATCATACCCATTATAGACTTCCCATCCATCAAGATATCCATCATCATCAGAATCATTGTCTCTAGGATCTGTCCCATTTAAAAATTCTTCATAATTTGTCAATCCATCCACATCCATATCTTCATATTTATTTGCTCTTGTTGCATTAGTTTGATAGGTTACTTCCCACCTATCTGGTAAATCATCATTATCGGTGTCATTGCTTAACGGGTTAGTGTTGTAAGAAATAGTTTCTTCACCATCTAGTAAACCATCATTATCACTATCATCATCATTCGGATCGGTGATATACCCATCAGCACCAGCAATCACTTCCTCACCATCTAGGATATTGTCATCATCACTATCATTATCATTAGGATCAGTGATATACCCATCAGAACCCTCCACGACTTCTTCGCCATCTAAAATCTTATCATCATCAGAATCCTCATCGTTTGGGTCCGTACTATATGAAATCTCATCACCATCTTCTAACCCATCATCATCACTATCCTTATCGTTTGGATCAGTATCGTATGTTTCAATCTCCTCATAATCGGAAAGACCATCGCCATCTGTGTCCGGATCATTTACATTAGTAGAATGAAAATAAATTTCCTCAACATTCGAAAGGCCATCATTATCATTATCTAAACCCGGATCAATTATTTGTAAACCATCTCCGTATTCTGCTATATATACCAGATTATTTGAATAATGAATATCACCTGCCATAC
>JAHWGK010000108.1 GCA_020054495.1 Thermoplasmata archaeon
TGTATTCCTTGAAATATATTACCGACTAATTCTATTATACTGACATTCCCAAAAACGAAATCAATAACTTGCGAAATTAATGCAATTCCGAATATAACAGCAAATACAATTCCTAAGACTTTTAAATAAGTAGGCCATAGTTCCTCTGTGATATAGTATTTTGGTGTACCTCGACGTTTATATTCCTTAGCAATACTCTCTGGTGTACCCATATGAGAAATTGCCGATTGAACAGATTGTACCGTTGGTTGATCCATTCCTGATAATTCTTCTGCCTTACTCCAAATATGTTCTTCAAGTTCAGCCAAGATATCTTTATGTTCCTTTTTTTCTTTAAGCCAATCAGGTAGTTTTGATTTCACTTCCTTTAGATATTCTTTTACTATATTGTTCATTTCTTTTTCACTCATTTCTTAAACCTCTTTCTTTTAGTTCTTTTTCTATATTATTTCCACATACATCACAAAAGCGAAGTTCCAAATTAGTAAGCTCGATTTTGTTAGCACACATAGGACAAAATAAATATTTTTCTGATTTTAAGTTAACGTTTATATCATATAAAGGTGCAATAGCTTCAGTTAATTTACTATAAAATCCAGCAAGGTGATTAAAAATCTTTTTCCCATGCTCAGTAACACTATAGAATTTTCTCCTTCTCCCTGATTCTTCTCGTTTAGATTTTATAATATTATCGTCCTCTAACTTTCTTAAGATGGGATAAATTGTACCTTCTTCAATGACTAACATCTCATTTGTTTTCTCTGTTAAATCTTTCAATATTTTATAGCCATGCAAACCCTCCTTATCAGCTTGTGTAAGTATCGACAGTATACAAAGTAAACTTATACCCCTATTTATCTCTGTTTCTTGTTTTTCAACGTAATCTCTGAACTCTTTTGATGCTATTAATGCATTTGGATCTAATTCTTTTACTCGTTTTATCATATTTTTTAACTCCATAATTTCATTTTCGTAATTTTTTATTAAATATAGTATTCTATGAATACTATATCACACATAGTATTTAAATCTTTGCATTGTGATGCCCAGTATTATTTTTAGTTTTAAGTTTCCAATAGCATTTTAAGATAAGAAATATATAAGATGGCTAAAATGGTTATTAATTCTCCTGTTATTATAGGAGCTTGAAGTTATCCTTTTCAATATTTTAAAAAATAATGCATTTTTAATTTTTATATATAATCGATAAAATAATTAAGAAAACCTTTAATAAAGTGAAAAAGATTTGAGGAAAGTAGCAATAATAGGTGTAGGTATTACACCCTTTAAAACAAGGTATTTAGATAAAACTTATTTTGAATTGGCCTACGATGCTGCAGATATGGCTCTTAATGATGCTGGAATCACTCATAATGAGATAGAATCAACTGTTTATGGCATTTATAACGAACTTTTCGAAAGGCAATTCATGCCTGATATATTTATAAATAGTTATCTCGGACTTAATAACAAACCAGGGACTAGAATAGCAAGTGGGGGTGCTACAGGTGGATATACTGTTAGAATGGCCTATTCTGAAATAGCATCGGGCTTATCAGACTTAAGCCTTTGTATAGGCGTAGAAAAATGCAATGATTGTTACGATGAACTAACTGGTACAACAACCCCAGCGGTTTTAAACGCAATTGCTTATTCTGTTGACATGACCTACGAATACCCAATGGGAATGATGGCTGCTAGTTCTTATGTGACTATGGTAAATGCCCATTATGAAGAATATGGTAATCCAACAGAAGAACAAATGGCTTTAGTATCTGTTAAAAATCATGGAAATGCAATGTTAAATCCAAAGGCTCAATCACCAATGAAACTAACAGTAGAAGAAGTCATGAATTCTAGGATAATATGTCATCCATTCAAAATGCTTGATTGTTGTTTATATTCAGAAGCATCAGCAGCGTTGATTTTAGCCAGTGAACAAAAAGTTAAGGAATTAAAAATCGAAAACCCTATTTGGATTAAAGGGATTGGTGCTGCAAATGCCGATTGCTTTATCGGTAATCGGGAAAGCATTTCTAGGTTATATTCTAATATTTACGCTGCAAAAGCTGCTTATAAAATGGCAGGGCTTGAGTATGATAAGATAAAAGAGCAAATAGATCTTGCAGAATTGCATGATGCATTTTCTGGACAAGAAGTAATATCATACGAAGAATTAGGATTTGTTCCTTTTGGAAAAGGAGGTAAATGGATAGAAGATGGAGGTCCAATTATGGATGGTGAATTACCTTGTAATCCGTCAGGAGGATTGATTGGATGTGGTCACGCTGTAGGCGCTACGGGAATTATGTCGACAGGTGAAGCGGCTCTGCAATTAAGAGGGGATGCTGGAAAACATCAAGTGAAAACGATTGAAAATGGTCGCGCCCTAGCTCATTCAATTGGAGGGCCAGGAGCTGCATATGCAGCTATTATTGTAATAGCAAACGAGGAGGGGTTGAAAAAATGAGCGGAGAGTTTCAAGACCACCAAATAAGAGATAATATTGAAATAAATTACAAGTATACTATGGGCGGTCAAAGCAAATTTTTCATAGAACTAATGAATAATAAAAAGATTTTAGGAACCAAATGTAAAAAATGTGGAAAAGTCTGGATGCCGCCGAGAATAAATTGTTCTGATTGTTATGAAGATACCGATTGGATTGAAATAAATCAAACAGGAACTATACAAGTTAGCACTATTGTTTGGTATACAACTTCAGCTTTTATACAGGCGGTACCTTATGGAATTGCCTTCATTAAACTAGATGGG
>JAHWGK010000109.1 GCA_020054495.1 Thermoplasmata archaeon
TAAATTCATGAGTGCACCAAAAAGAATATGCATGGCCCAGTATATACAATTAATCCATTAACTAATGTCGCATACTAGTTTTTCCATTTGAATTTTAAAAAAATAGGTGAAAATAGTTAAAAAAGGCATAAATTTTATATAGAGAGAGATGGTAAGAGTTATTTAATGAGACAAGAAGATACCACCAAGAAGTTCTCTGGAGAATGGCTTTTACTATTTAACAATGAAGTCATTGACCATAGCAGCAATGTAGAAGATATATTAAAATTAGCTGAAGAAAAATTCCCTGCAGATAAATTTCCAGATGACGAAATAAAAATATCAAAAGTACTTGATGGGTCGCTAAGAGAACTTTGATTTATTAGAAGTTACAACTTAAGTTATTTTCACAGGGTCTGAAATGAAATTTATTCTCCATTTTTAGTTAAAATATTATTAAGCGATTAAAAAAATATCAAAAGTATTATCTTTAGAGATACGTTTACGATGAATCTTATGCCAGATCCAAAATTTATATTCGAGTATTATAGATACCCTGTAATCCCTGTTAAATTTTATTATAAGGATAAAGAAACACCGGTAATAGATGCTTTACTAGATTCTGGTGGAGATTTCATTGTTATACCTATGCCTATTGCAAGATATCTAGGATTAAAATTGAAAAAAGCAGGTTCAGTAGATACTGCTGGTGGAACAACATTATTGTTTAAAGCTACACTAAGTATGATTATTGGCAAGAAAGAAGAGACTGCCGCCTATCACAACATCCAAATACATGTATCTGCCAGAAATGACATACCAGTTTTACTAGGTAGACACCCAATTTTTGAAGACTATGAGATAATTTTTAAAAATCACAAAAATCAACTGATATTAAAATTAATTAACAGTAGTTGCCAAAGTTGATGCATAGATTTAAATAAAAATCTGAATATGAAGGTGTTATTAAAGGAAAAAAGGTATATATTATTCATGGATCACCCATTAATGCTTATGAAGATTATTTATATGAAAAAGACATCGATGGATTTTTTTAAAATAAATATTTTAATAAACGTTTAGATTTGATTATTTCTGGGCAAACACATATACCATATATTAAGAAAATACAAAATACAATTTTAATAACCCCTGGAAGTGTTGGACAACCGAGAAATGGCGATAATAGAACTTGCTTTGCAATTTATAATGAAAAAACTCATACAGCAGAAATAATTCATTTGGAATATGATTTTTCTGAAATTGTAAAAGAAACAAGAGAAGAATTATCTGAATATCGGGCATATAGACTTATAAAAGGTAAATAAATTAAGATTTTTATTACTGAGCGGGGCTTTGCACCTAAAGTCGGTTTTGACCTTAAAGTCCATTGTTCCTCCTAGTAGGAACTATTTAATTTTACAAAAAAAGAGAGAAAAGAAGAGTTTAGCTTTTTATTGAATATTCATTAGTCGCTGTAATATTTGAAAGAACAACAGGATTGAGGATTGTTGGGTGCTAGAACTGCTTTGACTAGTAGTAGTTGAGGTTTGCTGAGATATTCCGTCCGCATATACTACATTAAAGTGGTTGTTACTAAACTCGTTATTTGTTTCAAGGGTGCTTATATCGTATGAACTTGAAAATACTTTTATACCTACTTCATTGTCTGAAATGATGTTTTTCAGATCACCCGTGCCACCAATGGTATTAGCCCTACAAGCAAGATATATACCAGCTTCATCGCTGTATGTGATGGTGTTACCAGTAACAGTGTTACCAATGCAAGCATCTGCCCAGTCGGGATCGACCGTTCCAATGGCTATACCAACTTTGTTGTTGTTTGAGAAGGTATTGTCGGTGATAGTGTTGAAACTGGCATGCCATTCAAGCATTATGCCTCCGTTGTTATCTATAAAGGTGTTACCAGTTATAGTATTAGAATTGCAACCAAAGAACTCTATAGCATATTGATAAGAATATGGATCATCTCCGTTGTTTATGAAGATGTTATCAGTAATAGTATTAGAATTGCAGAACATGAAGCCTATGCCGCCATGGTCGCCGTTTTTTATAGTAAAACTACTAATAGTATTTAGGGAGAGGGGATAGCCGGTGCCAAAATTGTCCACTGCTAGATCATATCCTGTACCATCAATAATTGTAGTCTCTTTGTTTTCACCGATCAGATTTACTTGCTTTAATAAATGTATACCTCCATAATATGTTCCACTTGCAACACAAATAGTATCACCATTTTTTACAAGGTCACTATCTAACGCTTCTTGTATATGCTGAAATGGATGCTCTTGTGTCCCCTCCCATGGTCCTTCAGTATTGTCATCATCAACATACCAAGTATTACCAGATGCTGCCACACCCACTATACATGTTGCTGTTCGAGATCCTATATTTGCTGCCATTGCTCCAACAGATGATAACATCAGAACAAAGATTAGCAAAACACTTGCTTCCTTTACAATTTTTCTTTTCCTCATTTATCTACCTCCCCATATATCCATCATGTTTCATCTGTTTATAATATTTATTATAAAAAATATAGAGTAAAGTCTAAAAACATGATTATAATTTGATCTTTATTTCAGGAAAATGCTATTTATCAACTTTAGCATCTACTGATTCAATCCATAAATTATTTATATAAGAAGTAATATAGCGGTAGCCTGCTTCATTGTTAATATTGACTAGAGTAGAATATATAAAAAATAATGTTGTAAAAGGTTGAGTCCCGGCCGCAAGGGCCTGTAGCTCAGCTAG
>JAHWGK010000010.1 GCA_020054495.1 Thermoplasmata archaeon
CACATAGTGGTGTAGGGCTTGCCGAGGAAGCGAAGGCGGAACAGGGGATCATAAGGGCACAGCCCTTATTTCACTTTGTTATCATACTTTTTAAATTTTATCCAAATCATCAAAAATTAAAAAGCGAAAGGTATAAAAACGTATATTTTATAACAAATTTACACTTTAATTTTACTATGAGGGTGTAAAAAGGATGGGATGCAGAAATGGAAATTAGTAAAATAACAGTATATTTAATAGCAATTATGCTGATAGCTACGACACCATTAGTATTAGCCGCAACTGAGGATAATGTTATCATTACTTTTGACCCAGATGGAGATATAGACATTAATGTAGATATAGTGGCCTATAATTTCAGTAGCTTTGTTGCTAATACATGGTCAAATACTACAGGTAGTACCTTTACGCTATATAACAATGGAACTGTTTCAATGGATACATCAATAAAGACGAATGATAGTACAGATACGGGTGTTATGGATCTAAATACGTCCTCAGCTGCTCCTGGTAATGATGAATATGCAATTTATATAACTGGTCTTGATAATTTTAATCAGTATGTCAATAACACTTATGCATTGTACGGTTTCTATGATACAGCTCTTGTCCCAGATGACAGTGAACAATTCGACATTTGTCTTCTATTGGGTACTAATCTTTCTGCTAATCATAGCTGGCAGATGACAACGATATACTTCCAAGGAACTCAAGCGTAGGTCGATTAAGTAATATAAAAAAATTAATCCAAACTCTCTATTTTCTATTATTTTAAATAATAATTGTAATAGATATTACGAAGAAAATGCTAGAAATATTTGAATGAATGTTTGTAAATAAGATAGCATTATTCTTATTTGTATATTCATCTGTAAAAGTTGCCAACATTCCCCATGTTGATTTAAGCTGGAATTTTTTCAATTTATCTGATAAAATGATTTATTACCACCTTTATTATTAGTTTATAATAGAAATAGCTATGATAGACTAATAATCTTTCTTTTATAACAATATTTTAGTTTACGCCCCTCCTGTTGATTATCTGTTAGACGTAGACCTATTTGCACATGCGTATGCATATCTATCTACAAAAAAGGCATTTAAAACATGCATACATCATTATACGTATATATGAGATGATGGATGTGTATGGAGAGGGGATGCATGAAGAAAAATCAGAGTGATTTCCATAAGCAGTTGATTTCAAATAGGATGATAGACAAAAAAATATTATTCGCCTGTCTAGTATCATCTATGGTGATTATTGCTACTAGCCCATTAGTGATGGCAGCAACTGAGGATAGTGTTATAATTACCTTTGACCCGGATGGAGATATTGATATAGATGTAAACTTATCGAGCTATAATTTTAGTTCTGTACTTTCTTCTGCATGGACTAATACGACAGGTAATACTTTTACACTCTATAACAATGGAACTGTTGCAATGAATACACAGATAAAGACGAATCTCACTACAGATGAAACTAATATGAGTCTAAACCTTTCTACTGCTCCCCCCGGTCAAGATCAATATGCAATTTATATCGAAGGCCTCAATGCTATGGATCAGTATGTGAACAGTACATATGCGCTATATGGTTTCTATAGTCAAAATCTTAACCCAGATGACAATGAGGTTTTTGACATTTGCCTTCTGTTAGGTAACCTTTCTGCTAATCACACTTTACAGACGACAACAATATACTTCCAAGGTTCTCAGGTATGAAGGGTAGGATAAAATCTTTACCTTACCTCTCTATTTTTTGAATAATAATACTAGATAAGGAAAAAAATTAAGTATATCTCTTTTTATATAGGTGTGGAGCGGGATTTGTGAAGAAGATAATAGTTATATTCCTAGTATTTTTGATTTTATTTACAGGTTTTTCTATAGTTACTAGCGGTGTAAAAGTATGGCCCGGCAAACATTATATCACTATAAATAAGTGGTATGGCCCGGGGGAAGAGGTCAAGAATCCTATAATTCATGTTACCAATACAGAATCTTATGGCATTAATGTGTCTGTGAGAATAAATGCCCCTGGTAGTAAGTCTTTATCAGTTGGTTACTCAAATATACCTGATATATCCTGGGTCAAAACTGTTCCAGAGGTACTTTATATACCTGCTGGTTCATCAGGGGAACTTGAAGTGATTATTGAAGTGCCAGAAAGTCAACAATCATTGCATTATAATGAAAAATGGGAGGCTTATGTTGTCATATCTCCCCCTTTAACGTCTGGAGGAGGTATAAACGTCCAAACAGAGCTTGCAGTGAAACTATTTATTAAGACTCCTACCGGTGAAGCAGCAGGGTTTCAATATATACATATTCTATTATTTTTCATCACTTTAATAATTTTAATGTGTATAGTATTTTTCTATGTTGGAAAGAAAAAAAGGAGTGCAACTCTTTTCTATTTTAAAAAGAAAAAATGAGGCAATTTAAGGAATAATAAACCTTGAATAATAAAATTTTATATTTTTTTTATTTCTAATAATTTGTATATGTTTTTTTAAAAGCTAATAGGGTGCTCCTTTTTCAGTATTATTTTAGCGTATTATTAGTATATTTATTTTCATTCTTTTTTATCTCAGAGAATTCTCTCCTTATATGATTCACATATGACTCATATATGACTCATATATGAATCAAAAAAGTATCTGATACAAATCATATATATATCAAATATGAACTGTTTATGAGTCAAAAGATTTATAAATAAGTGATTCATATGTGATTCAGTGATGAGTTAGTAAGGATGGGCAAAAGTCAGAGATTTCCTGTTGGTTTTCCTCCCATAATCAGGGAGATTATAAAACAACAAGTAGGTATTCTAGGGAATTCTGAGGCTGAAGTAGTCAAAAACATAGTTCTGATCTACATTACTGAAAAAGGACTCCTAAAGAAATTCAAATCCCAAAACAAAAAGGAGGGGAGGGAGAAATGAACAGGAAAATAGGAGTCCAAATAATTGTGTTTATAACAGCATTCCTGTTTATATTTACAACTCTTTCCAACACAGTACATTCTATTCCTCCAGTAACCCAAGAAACTTTAATAGTTGATATTACTGGGAACGGAGACTATACAAGCATACAAGAAGCTATCGATAATGCAGATGCAACTGATATTGTTTTAATACGAAACGGAATCTATAACGAGCATAGCATTGGCATAGGTAAAAAAATAGAAATTATCGGGGAAGACCCCAGCAACACAATAATCAACTGCTCAGGTAATATTGCTCTAACCTTAAGCAGTGCATATGTGGATATAAGTAATATCCAAATAATCAACACAGAAGAATTTGCAATAACTACTCTACCTGGCAGCACTGGTTGTACTATATCCAATTGTATAATTAATACAAATTATAAGGGAGTTGCAATTGATATCAGATCCTCATACAACACGATTTCTGATTGTAACTTAATTGGATTTGATACAAGTAAACAGGGTGTTAAGATACATGGATCTTATAATGTTGTTGAAAATTGTGACATACAAAATTTCGCTAATGGAGTTCTAGTAATATTTGAATCAAGTAATAATCAGATTATAGGCTGTAATATTATAGACAATGAAAATGCTATCGACTTTAGGCTTGACTCCAACAACAACATAGTAACAGGTTGTAATATCTATTCCAATCTACAAAGCATAAAAATCTGGCAAGGCTCAAATTACAATCTTGTCTATCTAAACAACTTCTGGAAAAACGATATAAATACTATTGATGAAGGAAACAATTCTTGGGATAATGGAGCTAAAGGTAACTACTGGGACAAATACCAAGGACAAGACTCTAATGGTGATGGGATTGGAGATACGCCATATACACTATCTAGAGGAAATAACGATAGATTCCCAGTAATCTCTAGAATCCTCCCAGATATAGTAACAGCTCCAACTAGTGTAAGACACACCACTAGTAAATCAGACCACACACCTTCCTTTGCCTGGAATCCATCGATTTATAATAAAGGCCTAAGAGGATATTATGTAAAAATAGATACCAACTCTGAAATCTTTATTGGTGACACAACAAGTTGGACTTCGTCTGAGCCGCTTTCAGATGGTGTCCATATGTTTTATGTGTGGGGAGTTGGTGAAGATAATACAACAAGTAGCTATTCTATTATTACATTTTCAATTGATACATCAATTATAGATACAGATGCAGATGGGTGGTCAGATGAAGATGAACAACAATATGGCACAGATCCAGACAATCCAGACAATTATCCATTAGATTCAGATGGTGACCATATACCAGACTCAGTTGATACAGATGATGATAATGATGGTTACAGTGATGACATGGAGTCATCCTATGGAACAGATACAGCAAACTTGAACGATTATCCAACTGATACAGACAATGATGGTGTACCAGATGATGATTCCTCAGATGGAAAATATACAGGAGATGTAGATGATGATGGAGATGGTCTCACAGATATTGCTGAAGCTACACTTGGGTCTAGCTCAAAAACTGGATCAGATGCTACTAAAATCTATATCGGCGGAAACTCATACTATCTTGTTGATGTATCTCAGGATAGTTACTATGATGTCCTATACGAGCCCACAAGTGGTACTATAACAGGAGTAGAAAAACACGGTGAGGACTACCTCCTAGATGTTGATGGAGACGGTACATCAGACCGTATATATAGTACATCAGATGGATCAGTATCTACATATGAAGAACAACTAACTTTGCCACTGGCCGTTTGGCTATTCATAATCCTAACAGTAATACTTGCTGCATTATTCATTATTCCAAAGTATCTAAAACGCAGACCAATCAAATATAGAGCTCAAAGAAAGCCTGAGAGAATCATTAAAAGACCATTAACCGAGAAAATCTTAAGTATCTCTGCGGGTGATAAAAAAGATACAGTAGAAATGATTACTCAAACAAGGGCTCTGCTGCAACATATACAACAAGATGTAGAAGTATACATGGATAAACTCCATGAAATGGAACAACAATTCACAGTAATGCATATAGATGAAAAAGAAGCAATAGTAAAGCCTCCCAAGGAAGAAGCAGTAACTACAGAGGAAAAAATAGAGCTCCCAGAGGAAAAAACAAGTGAGCTAGAAGAAACTCAGGGGGTAGAATCAAAAGTTGACAAACTCTTATCGCAATTGGATGATAAAGATAAAAACCAATAAGACATTTAGAGATTGTACATGAAAAAAACATTTGTTCTGACATTGATAATCTTAATTTCATTGATGTTACCATGTTGCTGTAAAGGAGCTATGTCAGTTCATCCTCTAGAACTTTGGATTACAATGGACGACGAGTTCATAAATGGTAATGCTTCGAAAAAAATAATGGTAAAAAACAACGATGACTTCAGCGTTAACTTCACATGGTATCTTGATCATCCTGATCCATCCATGATTAGACCCAATAAAACATCTATTCTTGATTTATCCTGGGTTGATATAGAACCAAAATGGCGTATTGCCCAACCAGGCGATACTGTATCGTTTTATATCCATTTAGATATTCCAGAGAGTGAAGAGTATCTGAGTCAACATTGGGAGATATGGCCTACATTTAAACAAAACAAAAGCCAAGGTATGTTTCCCTTCGAGCAAGCTGTTAGATTGTACATAAATACTCCTACTGAATTAATAACTAACAGCAATCAAGGTTCCGATTCTTTATCGATTGTTATTGGAGATAAAATCAAGATACCATTGTTTGATGTTGCTATTGTAGCAATTATAATACTTCTGCTCATCATTGGTCTGATAGTAATAAAAAAGAAAAAATTATAACTTTGATCTAGGTTTTTTTACCTATAATTTATCAAATATTTTCTGCATTTCATCCCTAAACTCGTCAATATCTCCTTCATTTGAAACCATAATATCAGCAGATGCAATAACTGTACCTAAGCCCCATCGCAATTCTCTTTTGTCACGCTGTTCAAGATCTTGTATATCTGTACTGTCATCTTCTCGACCGCGTTTTAAAAATCTTTTCTGTCTTGTTTCATCGGATGAAGTAATAGCGATTATAATGAAATCTTTACCTAATTCTTTTTTGAATGTTTCTATCTCTTCGACATTACGAATGCCATCGATAACAATACAATCCAACTTCTCAAATGATGTAATTTTTTCAAGTGCTCTCTGCGCCCATATATCTTTTCCAAATCCTTCTCGCATCTGACTAGCGACATTTCCTATATGTTTATCATCCAATGGAAGTCTCTGATTTTTAACCTCTTCCAAAACTATGTTACCCATTCTGATTACAGGGATACTTCTCTCTTTTGCTATTTGTACAGCTTCTGTTTTACCTGAACATGGCATTCCTGTAAATGCTATGATTTTCAACTCTCTTCACCATAAGACCTGTTATTAACGCTTTATAAACTAGGTTTTGGATGTTTTAATAAGTTTTTCTAAAGCGTTGTAAGTTCTCATGGAATCATCTCTTGAAATAAGTAGATTAAATTCTTGGGTAGTTAGCCAAATACTAAGGATATTTATGTTTTCCCATGCAAGAAATCTGGAAACATTGTAGATGATACCAGGGGTTAATAGATAATCCTTTGAATATGTAAGAGAAATTACAACAAGATCTTCTACAACTCTTGAAATATTTTCATTTACTAATTCATCTAGAATCATTCCTTTTGTTCTCTGATTTGTAATTATACCTATTTCATAGTTTGCATGTACAATGTTAAAAATGTTACCATGTTTTAGCTCCATTTTGTTATAAATTGATTGAATTTTGTTTAAAGTTGCTGCCGATTCTTCAACAATTATGTAGCATATATCTGTTTTTAAAAGTGTTTCTCTGAAATAGTTTAAGGAGATAGTATTTCCTTTCGACTCCATTTTTTCTGCATATCTTCGGATGGCCATTGAAACTGCTGAATGTTTTAATTTTTTTCCAAGTTCTTTTTCAATTTCTGGTTTAATATATTCAGCAAGTTTGTTATAGGATACAATTCCATGACTGATGGCTTCTTGTAAAAAGATTTGTTTTCTTAATGTTTCTTCAACTAATTTACTCACTGTAGCCAGCTAAACTCCCCCATGGTAATGTTATACATTAAATATTTGTTTATATGTTTTATTATTTGAACAAATTTTTTTCCTAATGTTTTCAATTAATAAAAAACAAAGAGCTTTCTGTCTAAATCTAAAGATTGAGCAAGTGCAGGGGAAGCGATTCGAACGCTCGAAGACCTACGTCACAGGGTTTCTTAGTAATATAGCGTGAAAAAACACGCTTCTAATTACACCTAAGCCCTGCCCCTTTGACCACTAGGGTACCCCTGCTTATAGAATCCACTAATGTACATAATGCTGAAAAATGTTTTTGAAAAAATCCCTTTTTTTATTTATTGCCAAAAAGAAGTTTTTTTTCTCCATATTTTATGTAACAATCAGAGCAAAATTGACGTGCGATAAGTGAATGAAGGTGTTCTTTAACTCCTTTTTCTTGATGAAAAGCATTACCAATGATAATTTCATTTTTACAATTAGTACAAACTCTTGGAAATTTTGCTACTTTTTTAACTAGATGTGTTTCAATTTCCATTTATTAGATTACCTCCATTTTATCAATTTAAAATAAGCTTATAATATTTTTCTTGTCAGACCACAAAATGTACTAACTTTAAGTATAAGAAACATTATTCCCAAAAGATTGTTTGAGTATATAGCGGGGCGACTGCCCGTCATAGCGAGCATTTATCCTTAGAGAGATGAGATGATGCCTATAAGGGTGGGGTAGCCAGGAGATCCCGACGGGCCCATAACCCGTAGATCAGTGGTTCAAATCCACTCCCCGCTATCCTAACTTTTTTTAGAATTTATTTTATAGGTTAAATGACATCTTACTTTAGTTTAAGGTTTATATATGATTCAATACCTGATAAGAACGATAAAACATAAGAACTTGCTATTTAGGCTAATGGTAATTTTATTAATCTTAGTTCCAATAATTTTTTTTAAAGAGTTCTACCAACATATCTATTCTCATTTTACTGGTACAATTCTTCCGCATGTGATAACTCATCAGTGGCATATTGTGCTGATAAATATTTTGATGTTTATTACGTTTCTAATACCATTGTCATTTCGACGGAAGATAGATTGGAAAGAATATGGAATTGTTACAGCGTTTTTTGTCTCTCTTTTCATAGAAATGTATGGCATACCGTTGACAATTTTATTTGCTTCAAAATCAATTAATAGTCCTAGTATTGAAATAGCAAATGTTGTATATGAGTTCGAATTTTTAGGTGTTACTATTGCTATGGATATAGCAATGCTGTATGCTAGTGTTTTAATTGTTATTGGTACAATTTTTATACTTGTAGCTTGGATAACTCTTTATAAGAAGATTAAAAAAGAGGAATTGGTTACAACTGGAATATATTCGTATTCTAGACATCCACAATATTTTGGTTTTATTTTGATAATAATTGGTTGGTTTGTAGGTTGGCCAACTATTTTAACGGTATTATTTGCGATTATTTTAATTTATAAATACATAAAAGTATGTAGAGTTGAAGAAAAAGAGTTAGCCCATATAAAGAGCTATCAAAAGTACAGAGATAATGTGCCTTTTTTCATATAAATTGTAGAAAAATATAAGTTCTAATTTACTATACTATCGTGTTGGAGAAGTAGGATGGGGTATAGCAATCCAGGGTCACTAACAGAATCTGGCATGAAATATATTAGTCAATGTTTGTTACTCCAGTTTTGTATAATTTTAATTCTGATGTTAAGTTCTATTGCACTTATTTTTAGTAAGGATTCATCTACCTTGTTTATAGCTTTTATTTTTCTAGAACTATTGATTTTTATTTTGCTAATATTAAGTTTAGTAAAACTGTATAATGGCAGAAATGAATTCGGTTCAAAGCATGAATATAACATAATACTAAGTTTAATACTAATCGCTGTCTACTTTTTTTTATCATTAGGTGAACTCATTTTGTCTGGAGGTATTTTTGGCGGTAGTTCTATAGTGTCAGCAGCTGCATCCGGTTTTTCTACTTCATCTATAATACAAACTATTATTGTTATTTCACTATCTATTGCTTCAAGGATATTTTTTGGATTTGCTCTCATTTATTTAATCTCAGAATTTATTTCAGAGGATTTTAACAAATATCTTCGTAAAAATGTGTTTTATTTATTGGTTTTAGGTCCACTTACCTTTGAGATAACTGGATTATTAGCTATTAGGTCATTTTATAATACATATAGAACAATATATCTGAAAATTCATGAAGGCAAACTTAAACCTGCAGTTACTGCACCTTGTCCCATTTGTAATAAGGATATTCCTATAGAATCTAAAGTATGCCCTTATTGTGAAACAGAATTTGAAGAAAACCCTGATATGGAGATTGATCCTATACTTAAGGTGGAGGTACCAAAAAAGCAGTTAAATATGTCACCTGGTTATACTCCTGTTAAAGGACCTACTGAAGAAGAAAAGAAAAAAGTGTATAGAATAATAACAATAATTATTGCATTTATTGTTATTGTTGCAGCAGCATATCTTGTTTTACAGATTTTCAGTAATGAAGATAAATCTAGTGTCAAGGATGAACTTATTGGAACTTGGCAGGGGGGTATGACTAACGGCAGTGGTTATGAGACTAATAAAATATGGATCTTTTTTACCAATAATTCTCTTAAAGAAAATGACACTTTTGGAGTGGATTGGTACACATATTATACTGAAGGAGATAAAAAACTTTGTAAAGAAGATGTTTCCATTTCTTTTCTAATGTGTTATGGTTTGGAATTAACAAATAATGGCAATACCCTTTCGTTATCATTGGGCGGTTCACCAATGTTTAAATTTAATAAAGTCCAATAGCACTTGACGTTCAATCCAAATTTTTAAAATTCAACCCCTTTTCCCTTTTCTATTTTTCCAACAATTTTTACTTTAGATTTAGAATATTTTTTAAGAATTTTCATCGTTTCGTCGACATCTTGTCTAGGGGCAACAACTACAAATCCCATTCCCATGTTAAACGTTTGATACATCTCTTTATCCTCGATGTTTCCATATTTTTGAAGGAATTTAAAGATAGGTTGAGGTTCAAAAGAATCATCTATTACAAATTTCACATTTTTATTCAGTCGCGGGAGGTTCTGCAATCCGCCTCCAGTTATATGGGCTAAACCATGAACTTTTACTTTTTTTAAAAGTTCAACAATCTCTTTAACATAAATTTGGGTTGGTGCAAGCAAAATTTCACCTATTTTTTTATCTGGATATATGCCATCTAGAAATTTATCAGTATATGATAGCCCAGCATGTTGAACCACTTTCCTGGCAAGTGTATAACCGTTGGAATGAAGACCGCTACTACTCAACCCTATAATAACATCGCTAGGTGTTATCTTTTCACCAGTGATAATTTCATCTTTTTTAACATAAGCAAGACAAGTACCTGCAAGATCAAAACCATTAATAATTTCTGGTAATGATGCAGTCTCTCCGCCAATAATTGAAATGTTTGATAGCTCGGCACCTTTTTCAAGTCCTTTACCAATTTCTTTTGTAATCTCTGGTTTGGGGTCATCTATTGCTAAATAATCTACAAATGCTAGTGGTTCAGCTCCTACACATATAGCATCATTAACATTCATTGCGATACAGTCAATACCTACTGTATCCCACTTTTTTAGTTCCGATGCGATTTTTACCTTACTACCAACACCATCAGTGCATAAAACAAGGGCATATTCACCAAATTCTACCATCCCTGCATAATGTCCGCCGAGGGATTTTCCTATACCTTCTCTTTGTGTTTTAATACTTGAAAGAAGTCCTTTTATTGCTTTTTCTTCTTTTAAGATGTCAACTCCACTTTCGGCATATGTCATTTTTTTCAACTTATCGCCCCGTTTACAACTTAGCGAAAAGAAAATAGTTATGATAAACTTTTTGAATGTAGAATTTTTTGTAAAATCATATTATTTTTTTCATAATAAACTGTAATTAAGACAACATTTGTTAAATAAAGGTTTTAAATAATAAAAGATATATCTAACAATGGGCATATAATGAGTGCGAAGAAAATCATAGCAGTATTGTTGATTATTGCAATTGCGATACCCGTGATATTCATATATTCTGAAGAAGATAAAGCTGACCTTAATAGGAAACCTATCGTCGAGATTACTTATCCTCATAATGGAGATGCTGTCTCTAAAATTGTTATGATTAGTGGAATTGCTTCTGACCCAGATGGTGATGATAACTTATTAGAAGTTGAGGTAATGGTTAATGATAAATGGAATATTGTTGATGGTAATGTAAAGTGGAGTTATGAGTGGAAGACCTATGAGATTGAAGAGGGTTCCTATACTGTACGCGTACGTTCTTGGGATGGTATAGATTACTCAGAAATTGAAGAAATAACAATTAGAATTAATAACCCAGAAATTGTAGAATCTGATACTCATAAATGGGCGATTTTTATAGCAGCAGCTAACTTCCCAGAAAACAATGAAAGTAAACTTGGTAATGGTGCACTTAACTTAGCAGAAGATATGGCTACTTTTTTTATCAATGATTTAGGCTATGCTACAAATAACATATTCATTCTTTTTGATGATGGTTGGATAAGAAAAGATAACGGTTATGGTAAACCAATTGAGACATTGCAGCAACGTAAGCACCAATATGACTTTACTTATGCTGGAGCTACAAAGGAAACTGTGGTATCAAGCATAAACTATATCGTGGAAGAATCAAATAAGTTTGACGATAGTGAAGTTTTCATTTGGATTGCTAGCCATGGTTGCGGGGATGAAGATAAAAAATTATTTGGCGGAAAAATATTGGAAAGAAGCGCAATTTTTCTTTGGGATAATACTATGAATGATAAAGAATTAGGAGATATTTTATCTAGTCTAAGATCAGATAAGACCTGTATTGTTGTTGATGCTTGTTATAGTGGAGGCTTTGCTGATAAAACAATATTTAACTTTCCAGAGTTTTTCTTATTTAAATCAAATATTCCAAGTTCTGGTAGAGTTGTATTAACTGGTGCAAGCAAATTTAGACTTGGATACGCCAGCACCACACAAGGTCCATTATTTTCTCAGCTTTGGTTTTATGGAATCACTAGTGGTGAAGCTGATGGTTTTAGACCGTTTATTGCAGATATGGGGAGACCGACAAAGCTTAAAATGTTTAAAGATGGTAAAGTCTCGGTAGAAGAATCATTCTATTATGCTCGATATGTTTTAAGAAAAGATATGAACCTAAAAGATTACAATAAAATGGAACCACAGATTAATGATCGATATCCTCGAAAGGGTCCTATTGGTAGTCTCAAAGGTTTGATACTTGGTAAATAAGATTTAAATACACCATCTTTGTATATTTAGATATTGTAATGAAGCGAGAGGCAAGTTTTTGGAAGAAAATTGAAGAAAAAAAAGTGCAATGCAGCCTTTGTTCTCATTGTTGTAAGATAGATGACAACAAAATAGGTATATGTGGCGTTCGAAAGAACGAGAATGGTAAACTATTCACATTGGTTTATGGCTCTTGCTCTTCTGTTGCTGCAGATCCAATAGAAAAAAAACCATTATATCATTTTTATCCAGGTACAAACGCGTTTTCAATAGGAACAGTTGGATGTAATTTCAAATGTAGCCACTGTCAGAATTATAGTATTTCAACAGCTGATCCACAATTTCCGTATACGCAAGAGCTCACGCCTGATCAGATTGTTGATCGCGCAAAACAATATGATTGCCAAGGTATTGCTTACACTTATAATGAGCCGACTATTTGGCATGAATTTTGTTTTGATTCTGCAAAACTAGCAAATAAGGCAGGTTTGTATAATGTCTATGTTAGCAACGGGTACATTAGTGAAGATCCACTTAGAGAGATTTCGCCTTATTTAGATGCAATTAATGTAGATGTTAAAGCGTTTAATGAAGACTTTTACAGAAAGATTTGTAAGGCACATTTGGAACCCGTGCTTAAAACATGTGAACTTATGAAGGAACTTGATATTCATCTAGAGTTAACCTATCTTGTTATACCTAATTACAATGATTCAATTGATGAAGTTAGAGATTTTTGCAGTTGGATTATTGAAAAACTAGGTAGTAGTACGCCTGTTCATTTTTCCCGTTTCCACCCTGATTATAAAATGACTGATATACCAAGAACTTCAATGGAGACTCTTTTAAAAATGTATGATATTGCAAAAGAAGTCGGTGTTTTATATCCTTATCTTGGGAATGTTCCTCATGGAGATTATGAAAACACAGTTTGTCCAAAATGTGGAAGTGTTTGTGTTGAAAGGAAGGGGCATTCTATAAATATTGATGGTTTTATCGATGGTAAATGTATGAAATGTGGAAATGTTCTACCAATAATAGATAATAATTATAATAAACAAAAAATTTAATAAGGGGACTCTACTTTATATTTATTATATTTTAAATAAATATATTGAAATAAAAGGAAAAACTTAATAAAGTAGAAAATATACTTATATTTATAGAAAAATAGAATTTAAAATATAAAAAAACAATGGGTGAACCAATGAATTTGAAAAAAAGTGATAAGATAATAGCAATAATTGGAGTTATTATATTGATAGTTGCAGGAATTGGTATTGTTCTTTACTCTGCTGAAGAGGGACCAGATAAAAAGGGTATGGGAACAAAAGAAACAACTTTTGAAGTTAAGTGGGTTCAATACTCTGATGGAATAATGACGATAAATGGTTATGCTGGAAAAAAACAACCCCATACTGATCCTATTACTATTAATTTGGAAGAGAGATGTGTTTTAACAACTGTGGAAGTACAAATTGTTTGGAATGATGATTATACAAAAGGTTTGATTTTCAATAAGGGAGAAGACAAATTAGAAGCAACAATAGGCCTCGCTGGTGAGGAATATATTCAAACCCATAAAAGCACAAAAAAAGCAAATGCAACATTGGATCCCTTCATAATAAACGATGTCCCGCAAGATGAAACCATTAAAGATGCTGAGGATATTTACGAAATTGAAGACAAGATATTTACTGAATATCTTGGTAAGAACACTGTGACTTTTGATGTAAAGGTAACAGTGACACCTGGAGAAAAATTACTGACACTACGCCCTATAAAATTTTTAAACTATCTTAGAGACAAAGGTAACAATTTTGATTTGATTGTTAAATATGAATATTACAAACTGGATATAGAGGAAGTCGAAAAGAACAATCCTAGTACTCCTACGGGTGCAAGAGTAGGAGCTGGGGTTTACACAACTACTAATTTTGCATTCTCTAAACTTTAAAATCAAATTTTAAATCTTAATAGGGCTCCTACGCCTCCTATTCCTTTTATTTTTTTTCCTGCTTCATGCATTGTATTAATTATTGTAAATTCACTATTATTTTGTTTCGCGAGTTTTAGAATTTTTTCTCCCTTTTCTTCTCTGACCAAAATATCAATAATAAGTAATCTTTCTACTGCTCCATTCATTAAGGCATTTTTTACATCTTGTTCTCCATAAGTTACTGGTCCATCCTTTTTTATCCCCTCAAAGAGTTTTTCTACAAGACTTGTTTCAAATACTACTCTGTTTTCTTTAGTTATTTGCTCAATAATACCCGTTTTGATTGCCTCTTGAACACCGTTCATACCAGAATGTCCAGTCCCATGAACAACATATTTTTCAAAAAGTATTGGTTCTTTTTCTTTTCCATGTTTTATGAAATGTTCTTTAGTAAAACCAGGGCCCAATACAACTAATGTTGAATCTTTTGTCTTGTTTGTTCTTACAACAGATATGATTTCACCAAAATACTCTTTTTCCGTATCCTTGCTTTTATACATTTTGCCAGATCGCTTTGAATCAATATCTGCAATCCACTGTACACCACTCTGTCTTAAAACAGCAATAGTTGCAACATCATCATCAAGTGATACAAATGTTAATATGGCTTGTTTACTAAGCTTAACTGCTTCGTCTATGCGTTGTAGTTGATGGTCCTTCCATTGTTCCTTGACAATGGATAATTTATCCATTTTCTCTGCATCAATATTTAAGGTATGAAAAGATCCAAGATCCTGAGGTCCTTCTTCTATTTTCCCATGTATCCGAAGTCTATCTGAAAACTCATGGAACTTTACCTCACTAACCCTTATGCCAACCTTCATACGTTTTTTTTCTGCTTTTTTTGATCTTATTTTATCATCTTTTTGCTCATCAGTTCTAAAAGTAACGGCACGTACGAGATCGCCTTCATAAACGATATTGTACAAATGCCAGATATCATCAAGATTTTCAGGCATTAGTTTAACTTCTCCATGTTTAAGGTCCTTAAATATCACTTTCATATGAATTTACCTCAACGTAATTCAAAACCAACAGTTTCAACAATTGTTGCACCGCCTGGAGGAAGAACTCTGTCAACATTATCAACTGATGTATCAAATGCCTTTGCAAGTTTATGAGCTAGATCACTTTTTTTAATCTCACCGGGTTGAATAATTACATACTTATTTGCCATTTTTTTAACAGCATCTAAAGGGCCACACATAGTTTTCGGCTCATCGTTAATTATGACCTTACCAACTGCAAGTTCTAATTTACACCTGCTATAATTCCTTTTACCACGTATTATAAAAGCCCCTTTTGGGACAAACTCTCCACTTTGAGGCGTTTTACTTACTTGTTCAGGTAAAACCCAGTACGCTTGAGCTTCAGCAAACTGTTTCCAGGCTTTTGAAAATGATGCAGCAAAAATACAAGCTTCTTCTAGTGTTTTTTCAGATATTTTTAAATTCTTATCTTTAACATCCTTACTTTTTATAATGCAACTAGAAGCACCCTGGATATCGGCATGCAGATACCGATCACCGTCCTTTAGATATTTTTTTACAACCAATTCGTTGCTCTTCGCGTCTTTCCCACCAATAACAATGTTTCCATCACTTGAAATAAACCATCTAAATCGTTCAAACCATAAAATCTTATCTTTCTTCACAGTCTTTTTTTCCTTTGATTTTTCTATTTTATCTTTCTTTTTTGCTGAGTCAATCAATTTTTTTGTTTCATCGATTGATTTTTTTGCCCCTTCCAACTTTTTCCTTAACTTTTTATTGTCATAATATGCTTTTTCTGCATTTTTTGCAACAGTTTTTCTAAAATCAATTCTTACTTCGGAAATTTGCCCTTTTGAATTTTTAAGGTTAACCACAAGTAGATTATCCAGTGGATCAAAATCCTTGACAATTTCTTTTTTATTTATTTCTCTTATCTTCTCTCCTTTATCCTTGCATCGTAAAATTTCTGTAATTTCATTTAAAAGTAATTCTAACGGTTGATAATTAAGATAAATTAAATCTCCTTCTAACTTCTTTTGTTCAATTTTTTTGTTCAGCTCTGCAATACTCCCCTGTTGTTGCTTTAATTGTCTATTTAGTTTTCCAATTTTTTTCTCTAGATCCCCAATTTTTTCCTTTTCAGCTTTTTTAACATCAATAAATGTTTCTAAACTTCTGGTGAATTTCTCTGCTTTTTCAAAATCTATTTTCCTATAGCTTTCAAATTCAAAAGGTAAAATGTCAATAACTTTCCCATCTTTTTTAACCAAAACAGGCTCAAATTTTTTGTTTTTAAACAATTCCAAAAAGCCTGACAAAGTCGTAAAAACTCTGTCTATGATTTCATTATCAATATCTTTTATCTTAGTTGTTTTATCAACATTAGCTTTTTTGCAAATTTCTTCAGCGATTAATCCACTTAGATTGATATTAACTGCAAGTGTCCTAACTAAATCTGCCTTACTCTCTTTTATTAAATCTAAAAATTTTTCTTTTGTTAGATAAAAAGGATTTATTTGAGATGGAGGTGGCATGTAAGATACATTGCCTTTTACTGATCTATGTGCCCAATGTTGTTTAATTAATGGAAGGATTATTTTTCCTTCAGGGTTTACAAGGATAATATTTCCATTGGAGAAAAACTCCATTACAAGAACATACTCTCCTTCTTTCCTGCTGATTTTAATTTTTATAATTCTATCGAACTCATGCTGTGTTATTTCCGTTATTCTTCCGTTTAGAAGGTATTTTCTTAAAGTCATTGCAAATGTTGTAGGTTTCAATGGAGTCTCAAATTGTCTGTTAGTGATACATATTAGCTCTCCGTTTCTTACAAATAAGAATTCTTTTTGTTTGATGCTAATATTTTTAACTCTAACAATTAACTCGTTACGAGTAAGTTGGTATATCTTGTCTATGTAGCTTCCCTTTAATTCTTGAAGTTCTGAAACTATTACATAGATATCAAATGATGAAAGTTGTCTTTGCATTTCTCTTGGCTATATCGGCTGTATTATTAAAAATACTGGTGTGTGCTGAAGTATAGGAAAATTAAGCACTTTAAAAAAATCCGTAAGATATTATAACTTATCCTAGTTTTATTATCTTGTTCAAAATTTTTGCAAAAAGATTTATAAAAATTTGATTTGAGTAAAGGTTGCTTTGATGGTTGACTGGTATATTTTCTATCTGTTTAGCTATATTATTACTTAATGGTTTGTTACCTGTTTTTATCAACCACACATCACGCTGCTGAACTGGGTAATTATAGGGGAACTCCCTGTATCCTATGATAATATAACCCTCATCATTTGTTTGCTGTACAAAATTTCCTGCATCTCTATATTCTCCACCATAGATTCGTTTCCATTCCTCGTTTCCCTCTGAATCGATTTTAATCAATTTGAGATCTGTACTTTTGAATGTTTCCTTCCACCAGTACTCCTTATACCCAGTGATTATGTATCCGCCATCAGTTGTTTGTTGAATACATCTACTGCCAAGTGGTTTACTCCATTCCTCGTTGCCATCAACATCAGTTTTTATTAGTAATTGTTCTCCAGCAAGTATGTATCCACCATCTGAAGTAAGTTGAATACAACGACCCATGTTCCAAGTTGATTCGTCTCCAAATGTTTTATCCCATTGAAAGCTACCATAATTATCTGTTTTTATCAACCAGATATCAGAATTTCCCTCTAAAGTAGGGGCTTTTCCCCCAACAATAATATATCCTTCATCAGGAGTTTGTTTAACTGAATAGGCTCTATTATAATAAGGTCGTTCAAAAGTCTGATTCCATTCTTCGTATCCTAAGTTATTAACCTTCAATAACCAAACGTCATAACAGTTCAACCAGTTGAAAGGGCTCGTATAACCTGTTATAATATAGCCCCCATCATTGGTTTTTTGAATGCAAAAACCAGAGCTTTCTTTTTTATAACTATGAAAGCGCTCCCATTCTTTATTTCCATTTTTATCAGTTTTTATAAGCCAGACATGTTCAAAATCGTTTATCTCAGTCTCAGCTAACACAATGTATCCGTTATCATCTGTTTGAAGAACATACCAGCCATAATCTGGATGATCATGTTCATAATATTTATGCCATAATATGTTACCTTTGTTATCAAACTTAATCAGCAATACTTTATAGCCATCTCCATGCCCAACACAAATGTATCCACCGTCATTGGTCTGTTGGACACAAGTGCCTATATCGCATTTATCCGAATCAAATGTTTTTCCCCATTCGAGAAATCCAGTTGGCTTCTCTAGGGGTGTGGCTAGAGAATCATTTATATCGATCCCTGACACTAGAAAAGTGCTGGGAATTACAAATAAGAACACAATAACAGTAAGAAGTTTTGTTTTCATCATAAACTATGCCTCTAATTAATATAATATCTAACATATTATATAATAATTACTATTTAAGTATAGCTAATGAAAAATATGATTAGAGGGCAATCATAGCATCCTGATTTAATAAAAATCAAAAGAAAAAAGAGTGAGGAGAGGATGGGAAGGAATGGGATGAATCTAATTATGTGGCAGAAATGCCAGCTTGGCTGGCATGTCCCCCATATCTCACGTCAATCTAATACTATGAAAGTTGTTTCTGCTTTATATATGTAAAAAAGGGGTCATTGAAAGTACTCATTGGCTTTGTCTCAAAATTTAATAATACTTTCATTAACCCTTAAAAAAAGATTTTAATACTTTATTGGTTTTTAAATCTTAAAAATGCCAAAAATAGGAATTGCAAATTTACCATTACATGGCGGTAGGGTACCAAAATGGTTATTTAAAAGAATGGTAAAACTATCAAAAGGTATTACAGATGTAATAATTCACGAATACGGACGAGAAGAATTTTTGAAAAGGCTATCTGATCCCTTTTGGTTTCAAGCTTTGTCTTGTGCTCTTGGGTACGATTGGCACAGTTCTGGATGTACTACCGTGACCTGTGGAGCTCTCAAAGAAGCGATTAATCCAGAGGAATATGGTTTTGCAATAACTGGTGGCAAAGGAAAGGCATCAAGAAAAACAATTCAACAGATTGAAGAGATTGGAGATCAATATAATTTTTCAACAGCAAAAATTGAATATTTAAAATATTCTAGTCGAATGTCAGCAAAAGTAGATAACACTGCGATTCAAGACGGCCATGATTTATATCATCATGTTTTTTTCTTCACTGAAAACGGATTCTGGGGAGTTATTCAACAGGGTTTAAACTCAGAGACCAATTATGCTCGCAGGTATCATTGGCTTTCTGAACGGGTAGATAGTTTTGTTTGCGAACCAAATAATTCGATAATGGGTGAGAAACGTCAAGAGTCCGTTTTAAATATGACATCTAAAAAAAGCGAGCCAAGTCAAAGGACATGTGTTGATCTTGTAAATGATAATCCGCGGCATCTAAGAAGTGATTGGGCTACTTTGACATTACATAATAATCAAAAAACTTTAGACAATTGGATACCTGGCAAAGAGAAAAGCAAACCTATTGAATGTCTAAACATGCCTAGAAGTATAAACTGGATGAAGATGAAGGAGATTTATGATTTTCAACCAAAAAATTATGAAGAACTTCTATCGTTAAGAGGAGTAGGTCCAAATACTATCAGAGCACTTGCTCTTATTTCTGACCTTATTTATGGTGACAAACCTTCATGGATTGATCCTATTAAATACACTTTTGCTCATGGTGGGAAGGATGGCGTACCTTATGAAGTAAATCGTCAAGCAATGGATAAGTCTACCGCGGTTATTAAATCGGGTATTGAACAGGCCAGGATCGGAGATAAGGATAAACTTAATGCTCTAAAAAGATTACATAATTTCTTCTCAGTTTATCAGTAAATTTTTTCGTTTTATTGAAAAATACCATTACTATAATTTTAGTATAATTAAAAATATTAGTTTATTAAAATAAAAAGAGAATATTTAAATATCATGACTTACCATATATATAATATAAGGGGTAAAATGAAAAGAAGAGGTGTAATTTTAAAAATTATTGCCATAGCAATATTATTATTTTTAGTTATTGCTGCAGCAGGTCAGACAGATATCACTATCTTTTTGGAAGACAAAGAAATTTTTGACTTTGGTAAAGGTGGCCCACTTGGATTATGGGAAGATAATTTTAATGATGCTTCAAAGATAGACCCAAATCCTCCTGGCTCAGGAATGTCTGATAATTATATTGTATCAGGCGGTAAAGTAAAAATGATTGATACCTATGATGCATGGACTGATTCATCTTGGACGAAACTCCGAGTTATAGATGTAACAAATAATGCAGGGCAAACTCTTGACAATTATGCATTAAAAATGACTATCAATTATGATTCAGACATGCAATCAGACTATGCTGATCTTAGATTCAAGCATGAAAGTGATTACAATACTTGGTTAAGTTATTGGATTGAAAGTTATGATTCAACTCAAGCTGATGTATGGGTAAATATTCCTACACTTCAAATGGGTACAACCGAACTTTATATGTTCTATGGAAATTCAGATGCATCAAGCGAAAGTGACATCGGCGGTGTATTTATTGAATGGGACGAGCAATGGTCTGATGATGAGCTAATAACCTATAAGATGGACAAGGAAGGGTGTTGGGACCCAGATGTTAGCTATGGTAATGGTGAGTTTTTAGTTTGCTGGGAGGAAGGTCAGCCATATTGGGCACTTCATGGTCTTTTGGGGTTCAAACAAGAAATTAGAGCATCGATTTATGAACCAGATAACCAAGATCCAGTAGTCTTTGATAAAGAAGTGTTTACAGATACTGGTTGGACTTATTATAGAAATGAGGATCCTTCTATTGCTTTTGGTGGTGGTAAATGGTTTGTTGCGTGGGAACATTACCAACCGAAAATGCTACCACCACATAACCCTGATGCGTCAACGATGGATATAAAAGCTAGAACGGTAACAAGAAGTGGCTCTAGTTTATCTCTTGGGTCTGTTATTGATGTATGTAGCGTGTCTGAATGTCAGGCTGATGCTAATGTTGAGTTTGACTCTGTAAATAACAGGTTTATGGTTGTTTGGGAGGATGCTCGTGATGGTACGGATGATTACGATATTCGTGCTAGTACGTATAGTACCAGTGGTGGTGTTATTGTCAGTAATAAACTAATATGTAATGATGCAAATAGTCAATGCGAACCTTGGGCTGCTTTTGATCCAATAAATGAACAATACTTTATCGTCTGGGAGGATGGTGTTACAGCAGATGTTGGTCCTTTCAGAATAAAGGGTGGTATTTTTGATGATGATTTAAACCCGATCTGGACTGGTACAATTGCAGAACCATCTGGATATCCTAATGATGATGTGGATTATAATTTCCCTTGTGTATTTTTCAATTCAGAAACTGAGGAGTATTTAGTAACTTGGAATGATGGCGACATTAGTGATATCGACTGGCGTGGAGATATTTATGGGAAAATTTTCAATCCTTCAGGTGGTACTGTTGTTGATACTTTTGTAATTAGCTCTGGAGATTTCGTTCGAACAGATATTAATACTTATCCAATGTCTGATTTTGATGATCCTTATTTTGTTTCTTATGATGGGGATTCTAAAATTTGGGGAAATATTGTATCAGATGATGGAGAACCATCTTCTACTGAAATTCAACTTTCTATAAGTAATGATCCAGATATGGTAGCTGATTGGGCTAATATTGATATTGGTGATGGAAATGTCTTTGTTGTTTGGGAAGATATTCGTGAGGAGTATGAACCATCTTATTATGATGATTTCCCTGATGCTTTTGGAAATCTATGGGAGCATGCAACTCAATCTGGTTCTTCGGTTTCATACTTGGTAGGTAATGAAAAAGATCAGATCCTTTTGGCTCATGTTACATCAATAAAAATTGTAAAACCCTCTTCTGATTATTGGGATATATTTACTGCTATTTGTTCCAGTTCAGGCTTAGAATATAGTATTTTGGATGGTGATACTGGAGATATAATCATTTCTGGCATTGAACCAGGGGATCTTCCATATAGTCTTTCTAGTGTTACTGCTTCATCACTTAGACTTATGGCGACATTTGAAAGACCAACGCCTTCTAACACTCCTGAAATTGATTATTGGAGTGTTAATTGGATAGTTAATAATCCACCTAATGCCCCAAATAATCCAGATCCTTATGATGGTGAAACTGGTGTTTCTGTTGATACTGATCTTTCTTGGTCTTGTAGTGATCCTGATGGTGATTCATTAACTTATGATGTATATTTTGGTACAAGTAATCCTCCACCAAAAATTATCTCTGGACAAACTGAAACTACATATGACCCTGGAATTTTAAGTTATGGTACTACTTATCACTGGAAAATAGTTGCATTTGATAATCATGGTGCATCAACAGAAGGTCCAATTTGGAGTTTTACTACATGGGTAAATAATCCACCTAATGCCCCAAATGATCCAGATCCTTATGATGGTGAAACTGGTGTTGATATTAATGCTGATCTCTTTTGGAATTGTAGTGATCCTGATGGTGATCCATTAACTTATGATGTTTATTGGGGTACAAGTAACCCTCCGCCTTTAAAATCTACTGGTCAAGAGGATACAACTTATGATCCAGGTACAATGGACTTTGGCGAAACATATTATTGGAAAATAGAAGCATTTGATAACCATGGGGGGTCAACAGAAAGTCCTGTTTGGAGTTTTACAACGGGTGCTAATGATCCACCCTATGAGCCTAGTAACCCCTCTCCTGAGGATGGGGCAACAAATGTAGATGTAAATGCTGATATTAGTTGGACAGGTGGGGATCCAAATGGTGATATAGTTTATTACGATGTTTATTTTGATATCGTTAATCCACCTGAGGATAAGGTTTCTGATGATCAAACTGGAACAACTTTTGAACCAGGTACTATGTTCTTTGAGATGACTTATTATTGGCAAATTGTTGCAAAAGATGAACCTGGAGCTATAACAGAAGGTCCTATTTGGAGTTTTACAACGGGTTCTAATGATCCACCCTATGTCCCTAGTAATCCCTCTCCTCCAGATGGGGCAACAGATGTGGATATAGATGCTGATATTAGTTGGACAGGTGGTGATCCAAACCCGGGAGATACTGTTACTTACGACATTTACCTAGATATTAAGACACCTCCAGATATATTTATCCGGGACCACCCTGATACTACATATAATCTACAAGGTATGAGCTATAATACCCGTTATTATTGGCAAATAGTTGCAAAGGATAACAATGGAGAAGAAACAGAAGGTCCAATATGGTATTTCATTACAAGATCTGATATTAATCGTCCTCCAGGGTTGCCAGGTATAGATGGCCCTACTTTAGTGCCGGTAAATGTTGAAACTGATTTCGAATTCTGGGCATCTGATCCAGATGGTGACAATGTCTACATTAAAGTTAGCTGGGGAGATGGTGAGGGGACTGGTTGGCAGGGACCGTATTCATCTGGAGAAAAAATAACTCTATCTCATGCCTGGATTAAGCCTTTGATGCCTTATGTCATAAAAGCAAAAGCCAAGGATGTTAACGATGAAGAGGGCCCAGAAGCATCGTTCCCAATATTTATCACTATGTCAAAAAGCGTGCAAATAAACAGGGTTGTTTTATATAATCACATTAAAACCATACGAGAACATTGTCCACTGTTGTTTTTATTTATACAAAAAATGTCTACGCATCCGATATTAACTAGATTGCTATTTAATCAATGGAACTAATCAATCAACTAATCTTTTTTTCTTTTTATAAAATAGTTTATAGAATGCTGATGGGCCCGGCAGGAGGTTAACAGTCTAACAGGAGAAATCTCGGGTAAAATATCTTCAATACTGAATTGTTTTATTTTTTCCAAATTTTACCAGAGGTTGATGCCCCAAAATCGTATAGTCATAATTATCCCGATAACAATGATAATGACACCAAATATCTTCTGCATCCATTTACCTGCAGTTACATATTTATTGCCAAGTTTTCCACGAACGCTGCTTGTAACAGCACATAGTGGTATAATTGGAATTCCATGACCAAGACCAAAGACAAATAATAGTAATCCTCCCATTATAATAGATATTTTTTGAGAAAGTGTTAATATGAAAACAGGCATCATAAGTGACATTGCGCATGGTGCCCATCCAATAGAAAATAATACGCCTAAGAAAAAAGCTCCAAGATAAATTGATTTTTTACTAAGGGTTAAAAATATGTTTTTACCTTTATCCATAACTTGTGAGATGGTTTTGCCTTCTTTTTTATTACTTATAATTTCCTTTAGTGGTTTGAAAACGTTTATACCAAGAATTATCAGCACAATTCCAGATATTAAATAAAACATAGTTGAAATCTCTACAAATATTCCAACAGATGAAATTATTAAACCAAAAATAAAAAATACAAATGCCATTCCTAGTGTAAATACAATTCCAATCCAGATCCCCTGTATTGAATATTTTTTTATATTCTCTTTTTCATTTTGTTTTTGAAGTGATCCAACATATGAGATCATGGCGACAAGAAGTGCGATAGAACATGGTGATAACGCAGTCAATATGCCAAGCGCAAAAATTCCAATAAATGTAATTCCTTCGTTATATTTTCCTCCTTTAAATTCGCTCCATTCGCCAGATTTTATCTGCTGGATATCTTGATTTAATGATTCAGCGGTTTGAATTCCATCAATTTTTCCTTTTCCAAGGGTGTAAATATTATATACCCCAACGATACTTGAATTAGTATCAATTAAAACAATTGTTGGATTAGAAAAAGCCCCATTATATGTCCAATACTCCTGATAAAGCCCAGCAAATTGATACGGCTCAAAGCCTTCAACCCAATTCCAACTAATATTTATTCCATAAGTTTGTTCAGCAATACTTTTACCAGTTGTAGAATATGGGTTTTTACGAATATTTATAGTAATTATTTTAACATCATCATTTGACTTTGAAAGTTTTTCTAATTGTTCTAATTGTCCTATCATTTCCTCTTCACATTCAATACAAAGAGGAGTTTCTAAGCCAGTAATATGAATAAGTGTAACATTGCTTCTATAGTCACTTAATGAAAACTCGATACCATTTTCATCAACTGCTGTGAAATCTGGTGCTGGTTTAATCTCATACTGGCCAGTTTGTAACAAGGATGGGAAAAAAGCAAGAATTAATATAAAAATTATAAAAGCACCAATAACAGCAGCTAATAATTTTTTCATAAACTCAGCCTTCATTATACATGTTATAATAGTAAATCGCATCTTTAATCCAGGATTCCATCACAGAATCTTCAACATCAAGTTCCCAGCTATGCCAACCAATCTTAATTTCACCATTATCTTCAATGTAAGTGAAAACACCTGTGAGAGCAATATAACCTGGTGCCCCATTTGGATCATAAAGATACGCCTCATTTGACATCTGTTGAATTATTGCAGTAGCACCAGATACTGCATCAATATCATGAAATTCTACATCTTCACTGTATTTTTCAGCAAGAGAAATAACAAGGTCTCCTTGTTCTTTACAACCAAGACATCCTGTTCTATGAACAACAAATAAAACACAATTATTATCAATTGTATCTGTGACCCAGTCAAAATGTTCAAGAGATTGCCCGTAACTATCACTGCCTGCAGGAAATTCTATCCAGAAATCATCTGATCCTGTTCCAATAGTATGTACAGGCGTATAATTTTCTAACCAATTGGAATCATCAGAACCATTATCAGAATTATCATCTGAATTATTATTATCTGTATTATTGCTAGTGCAGCCGCTTAAAAATAATAGAATACCAACCATAAGCAAAGTTAACAATAGAGTTTTTATTTTCAATTTATCACCTTTTATTGAAGTAATTTTTTTAATTCATCTGTTGTTGGAACACGACCAACAATTTTTGCTTCTCCATCTATAAAAACTGCTGGTGTCATCATAATTCCACGATTTACAATCTCTTGTAAATCCTCCACTTTTACAATATCTGCTTGAATACCTAATTCTTCAACAATATTTCTAACAAGTTTTTCAACAGATTTACATTTTGCACAGCCGCTACCTAATATCTCAATTTTCATCTTTTTCTAACCTCCAATTAATCCATAAATAAATCCAACAAATGTTGCCACAACAATTACAAGGCAGATGTATACTAGGGCTTTTTTTAATCCGATAACTTTTGTAATAACAATCATATTTGGAAGACTAAGTGATGGGCCTGCAAGCAATAAAGCAAGAGCGGGACCACCACCCATAATTCCAGCACTATACCCAAAAAGATCACCAACAATAGCAACTTCCAAGAGAGTTGGCATATACAAAACCGCACCTATAACAGAGGCAAAGAAACACGAAAAAATATTATTTCCACCAATATATGGAGCGACAGCTACACCAACAGCATTAGCTGGATCAGCACCAGGGATAAAATACGCAGCAACACCACCAATAATTCCAACAATAAAAACACCAATTAGAAGAATCGGCAGTATCTTTTTTGCCAAACCCCAAGTCTCATGACCCCATTGTTTAACTTCACTTCTAGTATAATAAAAAATAAGGATAATAGAAACAAAAATCGTTATCATATATACTATAGCAAGTTTCGGAATCCAAGGAATGTACTCAGAACTTGCTGCACCAATAACAAGTATTAAAACAAGGAGAACAAAAAACAAAACCGATATTTTCAACGGACGATTAGTTTTTTCATCACCTGGTTCTACAAACATGTCATTATTTTTCTTTTCTCTTTCTTCTTTCCTAAAAATAAATGCCATAATTAGTCCAATAATAATGGACATACCAACAGCACCAACAACACGAGCAAGGCCAATATTAAAACCTAAAACCCGCGCAGTTAGAATAATCGCAAGAATATTAATTGCGGGGCCTGCAAAAAGAAAGGTTGTAGCCGGACCTATACCTGCACCACGCTTATAAATGCCCATAAATAATGGGAGAACAGTACAGCTACATACTGCAAGAACGGCTCCTGAAACAGAAGCAACAGAATATGAAATATATTTTTTAGCCTGCGCTCCGAAATACGTCATAACTCCTTTTTTAGAGACAAATACGGCTATAGCACCAGCAATAAAAAACGCTGGAACAAGACAAGTTAGGACATGTGCTGATAAATAATCACTAAGAGCATCTAATCCCAAAAAAAATATATCAATAGGAGTCATATTACTAACCAATTTTTTTCACTTGTTCAATAATGTTGTAAATGTTCTCATCTGATACTTTAATCATAACTCTTGTACCATCCTTTCTTTCATAAATAATTCCAGCTTGTTTCAGTACTTTTAAATGCTGAGAAACACAAGGTTGTGATTTACCAGTATATGGAATAATTTCACAAATGCACTTTTCACCACCTTTAATACATTCAAGAATTTTTAATCTAGTACGAGCTACCAAAGCTTTAAAAACATCAACTTCACTCATTAAACATATATAAGTCAATTCGAATATTTAAATATTACTATGTTTTTTAGGTTAACAGTATAAAAAATTCAGCATCTCAATTAATACAAAACCATTAAATACAATAAAAATTCAACAATATATATTTAATTTATGCTTTATAACTGTTATTTTAACTTTTTAACTGAATTAAGTATATAGAATATTTCCTTATGAAAAACTTTAATCATAACTCTTGTACCATCTTTTCTTTCTTTGATAAGGCCAGCGTGCTTAAGTATTTTTAAATGCTGTGAAACATTGGGTTGTGATTTACCAGTATATGGAATAATTTCACAAATGCACTTTTCACCACCTTCGATACATTCAAGAATTTTTAATCTTGTTGGATCAGCTAGAGCCTTAAAAATGGTTACCGTGTTCATTGTTCAGATATAATATAACTAGAATATTTAAATTGTTTTAATTATTAGTATTGTAATTACTAAAAAGTAAATTTTTTTCATAAAGAACTCAATTGTATCTAAGTTATAGAGCCAGAAAAACAGTTTTTATAATCGATAAATTTAAATATTCAGATATATTTATACTTTGATAAAGGGAGGTAATATTAAAATGAGATATAATAAATTTAGAACCGCATTAGTGCTTTTAATTATTTTCTTATTTGTTGGAATGAATTTTACTATCATAATAACTGGTAATTTTGAAAAAATTAATAATATATCCGAAGAAAAAAATTCTAATCTTTTTTCTATGTTTACTAATTCATTATTAGCCTATTGGAGTTTTGATGAAGGTAGTGGTAACATTATATATGATTATTCTGGCCATGGTTTTGATGGGATAAGAAATGGGGCATCATGGACTACTGGTTATTCGGGTTATGCCCTTGATTTTGATGGGTCCAATGATTATGTTAGTATTGATTTTTACTCAGAAGATTTGGGATTCAATAAAACTGATGACTATAAAATTTCAGTATGGATTAAAACAGAGTTAAATGATCCAGGTATAATTTATGAGATGAGTGATTCCGATGAGATTCCAGTCACTTATTTAAAAATGAATTCTGATGGTACATTAGAAATAAAAGTACAAAGTACTGCAACCTGTGATGTTACAACATACTCTAATGATAGTTATAACGATGGTTTATGGCATTATATCGAGGGCATATATCATGGTAATTCCTCTTATCCAACAGTGGAAATGTATGTTGATGGTGAATTAGTTGGTTTTAAAACAGATTGGTTATGTCCCCAGGACTCAAATCAGTTTAAAAGAGCCAAAATAGGTATAACAAGTTATGATGATACAGAGTGTTTTAATGGAGTAATTGATGAAGTTAAAATATACAAAAACCCTGAAGGAAATCAACCTCCAAATGCACCAACAATAGAAGGCCCAACCACAGGAACAGTTGGTGAAGAGTATAGTTATACCTTTTTGGCTACAGATCCAGAGGGAGGCGATATATCCTACTGGATTGATTGGGGAGACGATAACAATACAGGCTGGATCGGACCATATAGTTCGAACGAAGTAGTAAATGTAAATTATACGTGGTCTGAAAATGGATTATTCGAAATTAGAGCCAAAACAAAAGATATTTTTCATGATGAAAGTGAATGGACAACATTACTTGTGGCAATGGGAAATCTAGCCCCAGATGCGCCAAGTATAACAGGTCCAACAAGTGGAAAAAAGGGAGAACAGATGGAATTTACATTTGTTACAACAGATATAAATGGACATGATGTAAGCTATTATGTTGAATGGGGAGATGATTCAAATACCGGATGGACTGAAAATTATCCTTCAGGGGAAGAAGTAACTCTTAGTCACAGTTGGTCTGTTCCTGGAACATATATGTTTCGGGCAAAAGCAAAGGATATTTATGATGCTGAAAGTGATTGGTCTGAATCATATTCAATTACTATAACAGAAAAAACTCTTCTTTTAGGATTCATTACGAATATGAGTTCAAATGAAGAATACATTACTTTCGATGCAAAACTGTTAATATATATAGGATTAAATCCAATTAACACCAGGTTTTATTCATCCGAAGAAACGATATTATTATCAAACGATTATACTGGAAAAATAACCGAGCAATATATATTAGGTATTTTTAATACAGTTATCATCTAACCTAATAATTCTTACTTTTTTAGAAAAAATAAAGCAATAATTTCTCCAAAAAAACAAATATCATATTTTTTCTCTCATTTTTTTTGTTTTGATTATGAAATTAGTTGCATTAAAACCCAACATTTTAAGTAATCAAACTCTTTTTTAAAATTAATAGAAAAGAGATTTTAGCATGAAAAAGAAAACGTTAGCAGTTGGATTTACTGTTTTACTGTTTACAACAATTTTGAATGGATGTATACAAGAATCTCCATCAGATGAAGAACCAAATACAATTGAAGATTCTGAAACTGTTGAAGAACCAATGACGGCTTACATAGATGATGATTTTAATATAACATACTCAGGGTGGGGTGTTGATCATTTTGATTCAATCCAAGATGGAATTAATAATGTAACTGAGGGAAGTACTGTTTATGTTTACAATGGTATTTATTATGAAAGCATAGTTATCAACAAATCTATAACCCTGATTGGAGAGGATAAATTCAACACCATCATCGATAACAGGGGAGATAGAGATGTAGTAAAGATCACCATTGAAAACTGTACTATTCGAAATATAAATATAAGCAATGGATCCTATGCAGGAGTTAAAATATTTTCAAATAGAAACACATTAGCAAACAACACTTTCTATAACAATAACTATAGTATCTGGATTGATACACGGTCAGATAATATAATTTCTGACAATATTTTTTCACACAATCAAAATGGTATAAGATTAAAAAAGGCATCTAATACTATAGTAACCCAGAATCAAATATTGTCAAATAATTCAGAAGGAGTTATACTTGAATCTTCCATTAATGCAACAATTTTAGATAATATATTTCAAAACAATGGAATTATAATTTCAGGATTGAACTCCGCATGGAATACCCATGTTATTGAAAACAATACTGCAAACGATAAACCAATATATTATTATAAAAATGAAAACAGAATAACAATTCCAAATGATGCAATTCAGATAATACTTGCAAATTGTAGTAATATTGAAATTAAAAACATCAATTTTGAAAACATGAAAATTTCTATTCAAATAGGTTATAGTTCGAATATTAGAATTGAGAGTAACTACTTTGAATCTAGCGTTCAAAGTGCAATGTTACTATATAAGTCAAATGATAATGTAATACTTAATAATACGATTGATTCTGTAAATGGTATTGATATAAGCAAATCAGAAAATAATGACATTAGACAAAATGCCATAAAAAACACTAATAATGCAATTATAATGTATCTATCAAAATACAACAACATTACAGAAAATAATATCTATTCAAATAGTGAATACGGAATATATATACAAGCTAGATCAGACAACAACATAATATCAAAAAATATACTATACAATAATCATGTTGGCATTCGTCTAAAAAGCTCAAAAAATAACAATGTATATAAAAATGAATTCAACAATAACTCTTACAAAGGACTTTATATATGTTGCCAATCAGAAAACAATACAATATACAATAACTCATTTATTAAGAACTTAGAACATGTAGATTATGCTGTTCCTAATTTAAATTATTTTTATAACAATGAAATCGGTAACTACTGGGATGATTACCAAGCAAGATATCCAGATGCTATGCAACTAAATGGAGTTTGGGATATATCTTACAAAATTCCTTTCAGTAGTTACGAAGATAAATATCCGTTAGTTTATCCTGTTGAGTTTTAATTTTTTTATTTTGTTTTGATAAAGAAGGAAAAATAACAAAGGGCATAAATTCCAATCTATTGCTAATATTCTTAAAGGACTTTCTAAGTTGTCATCCTGATCCAGTCCCAATACTACATTTATTACTTAATCGTTTAAGTTAAAATTATTCTTTTCCTCCTCTTTTCTTTTTTAATCAGAAAGTATTAAAGAGGCAAGTTGGGAAACATAACCTGTTCAACCTTGCCCTTAGATCATATAAAAAAGGCGTGAGAGGAAAGAAAATTTATAAGAACCGGAGAATTTTAGATTGTTTGACAAAAAAGGCTCAATCGATCAATTTTTATCCGAGAAATCTAGGTGGGCCCGGCAGGAGGTTAACAGTTTTACAGAAGTAATTCTAGCTAAAACATTAATATTTTTTGATGTTTTTAGTTAACTTATAATTCATTCATTTTATATATTCCACACGATGTCCTTTTTCTTCTATTTTTTTCATTTTTATGTTAAAATCATTAATTATACCTTTGAATTTCTTTGATTGTTTTTTTATTTCTTTATGTACTATTGTAAAATCAATTTCTGATTTAGTCAATAGAAGAATTAGATCATCTTCATCTCTTTCTCTAGGAGTAATACTTTTAAATAAAAAAATATCATGCCTGTCTAAACAGTTTATATTTAGTTTCTTTGTTGACAACTTTGTTCTTACTGATCGACTCATAATTGAATCTGTTAGTTCAAATTTACCCATTACGTTTTCAACGAATAGATCTATCCATATCTCATCATCTTTATATATGAAAAATGTTGCTTCCATTTGAACTACTGGTGGGAAGTATTGTTCAGATGTCTCATATCCGAGTTCAGTTATTGCATTAAAGAATTCTGCGCAATCATATTTGTTCTTGAACAATATATCAACATCTTTTGTCGCATCTTTATATCCATAATAGCTCATTGCTGAGCCACCAATAAGATAAATTTCAATTTCATTTTTTAATAATGTATCTATTTGTATTAACTCATTTTTTATGTAACTCCAGTTTTGTGTTTTATATTCATAGTTGCCCATGATCATCTTCCATATAGTTGGTCAAGTTCTTCTATATACTTCATCTTCAGTTGGGGAGTCTCTTTATTGTATTGGAAAAGATCTATTACTTGTTTCATCGCTTCTTTATAATAATACTTACCTTTTGATTTAAATTCATCTTGATTGGGCTGTTTAATATAATATAAATATGCCAAATATCGTAGCTGTGTTGGATCTTGTTTTCTAGATAAGACTGTTAAAAATGCATCATCCCAGATATTTAATTTCCTATTTGAATATATATAAAAATTGTTGCCAGGTAGCAATTTTAATCCATATTTTTCTAGCATTGCTGCCCCTGTTTTTTGGAACGTTGATTGCTGTATATTTTTTTGAGTTTTTATTAGAAACTCAATTCCCTTTAACCATATCAATGATGCGTTTTTATCTGCACTTTGAATTATCTGTAGCGCTTTGAACTCCTCATATGCTTCTAAGAAGTTAATTAGCTCATTATTTATTCTATTTATTCCCCAAGTATATTCATTTGAAATTTTTGCTTCTTTATATCTTTTAATAATTGCCAATTTATGAAGCTTGGATAAATATCTTTTCGTATTCCTAATACTGAGAGCAACAATTTCTGCAATAAATTTTGCAGTACATTTATCATGTAGCATGCTCAGCAATACTTTCAAGGTTGTATCTTTAAAAACACCTTTGTTAAGTAAGTGAGGATATCCATCAAGTAGGTTTTTTAAATATGAAGCAACTGGAATATTTGCTTGCTGAATTTGTATATTTTTACCATTTTCTCTTTTTTCAATAAGCCCTAGATATTGAAGCCGATATATACTTGTATAAATTGTTTTGTATTTTAGGATAGAGCCATATTCTTTTTTTATTTTATGATACATCTGTGATGGTGTTACTAATTCATTTGAATTTTGAAATATTAGCAGGTCAATCTCGTTCATGCGTATGACAAAATTAGAGAACCATATTTAAATATTTCTTTATTTTTGTCATAGTTATGTGTTTTTTAAAGATGTTATTAATTATCATGTCACCATCGGACTGTGAACAGATCAACATGAGAAAATCAGGTAAAATCTGGTTTACTGTATTAAACTATCGTTTAACTAAATAAACGTTTTAAGGTTTAAAAAGTAAAAGTGGGCCCGGCAGGAGGTTAACAATTCAGCAGGAGATAAATCAGTTAAAATATATTCAATAGGTGCTCGTTTTGTTTTTTCCCCTATCTGTTGATGTTATTTCTTCTTTTTTGTCTGTTTTTTATTTTGTTTCTTATCTTTTTCAACAGTTTTTTCCTTTTGTTTTTCAGCTTCTCCTTTCTTCCTTTTTATAATTAAATAGGATATAATGACTAATATTACGATAAAAATAAGAGCTATGTAAGTGTAAGATATATTCTCCTTATAATCTACTAGCTCGTCGTTATTAGGATCGTATACATAATCCCATGTTCCATCTTTTTCATAATCTATCAAATAGGTACCATCTTCTTGTTGGAGATAATCTACATCAATGAATATTAGCAATTGATTTGACCATCCAGAGAGGGCACTATTGTTATCTTCCGATTGAGCCCGAACTCTATAAAATCCAGCCTCATTAAAAGTGTGATTAATTATTGATGTTTCGCCTGAATTGTAGAAATCTGTCCATTCATCAACAGTATTATCATTGTCCCAATCCCAGCCATATCTTAGTAAGTCATTTATGTCGTTGTCTTCTGAAATTGCTATAAAGCTATATTTAATGCCCGATTCTCCTTCTGTGGGCCCATTAACAATTGGTTTTGTTGGTGGATTATTTGCTATAGTAATTGTAACACTAATTGTATCTGTATCGGTTTTTCCTGAATCATCTGTAACGGTGAGTTTTACAGTGTATGTTCCAATTTCTGAATAGATATGCGTTGTTTGTTGGCCACTGTCCGTGTCTCCATCGCCAAAATCCCAATTATAATTTATTATTCTGCTATCATCAGTGCTTCTAGATGCATCAAAAGTTATTGGAGTGTTGATAAAGCCAAATTCTTCACTAGCCGAGGCATCTGCATTTGGGGGAAAGTCTGTTGTGTAAGATGATGAAGATGAACCGCCTCCTCCGCCGGGTGTTATAAGATTTCCAGCGATTCCATAAAGTGAAAAATGTGAAACCTTTGCCCATATATATCCTTCATAGTTTTTGCCATATAATTCAACATTTGCAGTGTCTACACCTGTTTCAAAAACCCAGTCAAGATCATCTGTTACTTTTATCCATTTTCTAGTTTCCTCACTGAAGAAATAGAATTTCAAAGAATTTTCATTTATATCGCCGACATCCTTTGCGTCTCCATCACCTGTTCTATCCAGATCAGATGCTGTGTAATGTATGATTATCCATGCTTCATCAATTATGTCCCTTGTTTTATTCTGAATATTTTCACTCAAATTTATTTCGAGATATTTCCCAGTGTTTTCTTCATTAGAGTTTAATCCCATGGTATGGGTTAATGCGAAAGGAGTTGCCGAGGTGTTATACCGGGTCATTTTTATCCATGGTTTTGCAGTTCCATTGAGTTCAACCCAAATAGTTGAGTCTATATGTTTAATTGCTTCTACGTAGAATAAATCCCGTGGTGTTGGATATTGTACCTCAATGGAATTTGGTAATATCGTCTGCCTTTTGGCTTTAAGAATATTTAGCACAATCCAATGATCTGAATGGTATGGATGGGAAATCATCACTATTGTTTGTGTGTTATTCCATACTCCGTATTTGACAGCTAGCCGGTTATAATCTGAATCAATCATCTCTGAAATATTATCTCCTGATTCATTCAAAATATTATACGTAATGTTTCCAACGGTTTCACTTCCGGCATCTGGTCTGCCAATAAGGACGATGTTTGAAGCATTATAATAGTTTGAATTTGACAGTAGTTCTTCTGCTGAAACAATGGTAATATTGGTATAGATGTCAAGGTTATCCATGAAATCTAAAACATCTTGATCAATGTCATATGCTAGAATGATGTTATCTACATGTGGTGCATAAGTATCTAAATCTTCAGAGTCGTTAACGCCATCAAAGTCTGTATCCTCGATAAGTGGATGGCTGCCGTAAAATATTTCATCTCCATCATTTAGTGAATCATTATCTGTATCACTAAGGAGTGGATCTGTCATCCAATGAATTTCAGCAGAATCATTTAATCCGTCGAAGTCTGTGTCATTATTTTTTGGATCTGTGTTTAAGAATACCTCGTATCCATCAATTAATCCATCTTCATCAGTATCTGGATTCCTAGGATTTGTAGTTAAATTATATTCCATCTTATCAAAAAGTAAATCACTATCAGTATCTGCTATAATCAAGCTTGAGTTAAACATGTATTCTTCATAGTCACTGAGTCCATCTGAGTCGGTATCAGGTTTATTTGGATTAGAATTAAGTTTGAACTCTATTGAGTCATTTAGTCCATCAAAATCTGTATCAATCAAGTTAGGATTGCTTCTGAAATTGATTTCAGTTGAGTCATCAAGACTATCATGGTCAGTATCATAATGAAGGGGATTGGTACCAGTTATTATTTCTGTTGGATCAGTGAGACCATCATGATCAGTATCAACATCTCGTGGGTTTGTTGAATTGCTATAACAGTTGTGTTCCCATAGATCAGAAAGACCGTCACCATCTGTATCTACTACCCTGTGATCGCTTGTGACATTAATTGTATGCTCTCCAGAGATGTCTGTATAAGTTACAGGCCAGCCTATAATTTCATTTACATCTATAATAAAATCACCATCAGTATCTGTTCCATCTCCAAAACATTCCCATGTGATTGCCCCAGATCCTGTTGTATTTACTTCTATGAATCCAATTATTTCTCTTTTAAGTTCTGGTGGTAGTGCACCTGAATAATTCCAGAGGATATAATATTGCATCAAATAAGAACCATTGGCAAGTGAGTTATTTATCGTAAAGGTAGTTGAATTCTCAGAAATTAGCCCAACAGATGGTTTTCCATTGAATATCTCTTGAGTATAATTGGAACCTTTTAGTGTTATTATTAGAGAGCAATTATCAGGTTGTCCAGTATCTGGTCGCTCAATTCCCAAAACTCGATATTTGATTACTGTTGAGATGGTCTCATTTGGGGAGACTCTAATGCTATTTCCCTTTCCGTTAAAGCTGACATCAGTGATGAGTCCATATGATGGGAAGCGAGATTCATTATAATCATCGACTCCATCTCCATTGGTATCTTTTGATTTCGGATTGAGATTTTTCATATATTCTTCTATATCGCTTAGCCCATCACCATCACTGTCATTTTCTAAAGGATCTGATGATACATGCATAGCGAATTCTGTTCCAAAAAAATTAAATTCTATTGACCAGCCTCTCCATTCTTCATAATCGGTGAGCGTATCATTATCGGTATCTGTTACTAATGGATCAGTATTCAATTGCAACTCACGTTTATCCCCCAGCCCATCAGAGTCACTATCGGCTATATATGTAAGAGTTTTTATATCAACCTCAAATCCATCCCAAAGACCATCTCCATCGGTATCAGAGTTCCATGGGTTTGCAGTATAATCTATTTCCTCATTATTGGTGAGTCTGTCACCGTCATTGTCAGATGATGTGATTTCATTCCATGCTAAAAAATCGATGATATCTTCAGGCATAACATCAAAATGCATTGTGGTAAGATCGTTTACTGATCTGCTGCTTGTTGACTCTCGGTCACAATGCCAGCCAAAGAACCACCAACATTCATCGTAATATACACGATAATTATAGGCTAGTTTTACTGTAATTGGGAAATTAACCATATTACGCGCCTCAACCCATGCTCCTAGTTTATATGTTTCATATCTGTAATTAGGATAGCCATAAATTGTTTGAGTTAATTGACTAGTACTGCCCCAGTTAGAATTTGGCGGAACATTTAATGTAAGATATGGAGTGACATAACTTTGGCAAACATCTCCCCAGTTTCCATCACTGGTTCTTGTGACATTTCCTGCAACTTTGCATTTATATTCAATAAGATCTCCGCCATCTATGCCGTTATCATCTATATCATCGGCATTTACTAATGGGTCTCCTACAAAATCAATATCAATATTGGAACGCTGATCAATTCGAGTAAATAAGTCAATAATCCAACCCATGATTATGTCCCCAATTCCAAATATTATGTCAAAAATTGCGAGAGCTAATGCAATTAATGCTCCAACCGGTCCGCCAAGAATACATAGTGCAGCATATAATCCTGCCCAGTTGATAATAACCATATATGACAACCAGCCAACATATACACCAAAATCAGACCATCCATGATCATCTGCAAATGAAAACCATGAATAAAGACCAATTACAAAACTTATTACCAAATCAATGACAAATAATACTTTAGAGACCTTTCCAATGTATTTAAACGCTTTTGTAACTTTTGCCCCGTTCAAAGCTTTATAAGTGCTTTGTAGTGCTTTAAGAACTTTACTTGACTGTCCAAGGCATGGTTTTAAAAACTTATAAGCAGATGAGGCTCCTTTTCTAACTAATTCTGCAATATCTATCAGACCTGAGACCGTAAATAAACCATACGCCTGTATTTTATCAAGGACCATTGGTGCCTCAGGAGAATTGACTTCGATGTAATCTGTACCAATTTTGATTACTCTTGATTCTCCAACGTTCCATGCAAGTATTATACTCATATATGTATCCAAAGCTTCGCTTGATTCACCGAGTCCTTTTGCAATTCCCCAATCTTTTATTTCTTTAAGAAACTCTTCTTCATTAAGAACTTCTTTTGAAGCCGTATTGTACCATCCTAATTTGAAATATTTAGCAGTTGCTGTTTGTAGATTTGAATTATTAATCGAAAATGTATCTCCATTATATTCTCCATATGAAAATTCGTCCATTGTGTATATTGAAAATTCATCTTCAAGGGCAATAATAATAGGCAAAATTTTATCATCTGTTTTATTATCTAATTCTTCTAATGCAGCTATAGTTATATTGCTCGTTAATTCTAAGATTGCTAGGTCCATATGTGCGATATCTGTAGTAATTGTAGAGTTCACTGTCACATTATTATCTGGAATGACATATTGTTGCATATCTGTTAGAGACGTCTGATTATTTCTCAAAAATTCATATGCCATGATAAAACTTGCTGCTAACGTCTGGTTTTCATCAGTGCTGTAGAATAGACTTGCATCGGAGCCATAGTTCTCTTGTGTACTGAAACCAGTGAACATGAAATTTTCTTTATAGCGTGCAAGCGTGATGACATTTGATACATAACCTGCATCTATTAATTCAAATGTTTCATGAATCCCAATAGTTGAACTATTTGCAACAAGTAATCCTTGTTCATTATCGACTGCGACATATTTTTCATTCCAAGCTTCAAGAGCAATTTTATTGTCGCCTAAGTCAGTTGTTGTAAACATTTCTTGCTCATCGATCGACGAACTATTTCCTATAAGCTCAAATTCTTCATTATCAGTCGCAGTGACAAACAAACCATTATATGTTCCAATAGCAACTTTTTTATTTCCTAAATCTTTAAATTCAAACTTTTCCTGTTCAGGGGAATCAGATTCGTTTGCTATAATCCCAGTTACATTGTTACTGCTGACTGAAACGTTAAAACCATTTGATGCCTTTAATACATCAACTTTTTTATCAGTGTCCCCACTCACTTTCCATACTAATTGCATATCCATAGAAATATTGGTGTACATTGTTGGAGGGTAGAATAATCTCCCCTTTAGGGCAACGGTGGTGCCATAATCATAAACTGGTGAAAGAGGAATGGATAGTTTGTTTAATTCTACAACTATTCCATAATCAATCATATCTTCAATCGGTGGAATATATGTTCCGATTGGTTCTAATTTCCAAAGCTGGTGGCCAAGGCTCCAATAATCGTTTTGTTGAATATTCCCCCCGTCTTCAGTATCTTCATTGAAAACCTCAAGGCATTTTCCACTATGTTTAGCAATAATGTTATAATAACCTTCTGAGACCGGCTCAAATCTCCATAGCTGGTTATCATGATATGAAATATTCGATTGTTGAACATTTGCCCCATCATCAGTACTTGCATTGAAAACCTCAAGACATTTTCCACTATTTTTTGAAATAATTTTATAATACCCTTCTTCAAAAAACTCTAAATCCCATAGTTGGTTTTCTAAATCAGCATAAGTTGATTGCTGTATATTTGCTCCATCTTCCATACTTGCATTATCGACCTCTAAACATTTGTGACTATGTTTTGCACTTATTTTAAAATCTGTGGGTATTGTTACCTCAAGAGTTGGAATTATTATTACATCCTCTTCAGAGTTATCAAGATCAGTCATCGACCCTTTATCATCATTTGGCCAGTTCCATGTTTGTTGTGCGAGTTTTAAATAATTAGAATTACTAGGCTTTATTTGAAAATCGATGTATGTAGGTTTCCCTGTTGTTTGAATATCAAAATGAAAATTTGATTTTATCTCTGAATACGAAAAAGGAGACATATCTGAAACATCTGGAACATTGTCACCATCATTATCATAATCCCAAGCATTTGCAGTTCCATCATTGTCAACATCAAGTGGGACATTTGTTACTTCAAAATAATCTACAATACCATCATTATTTGAATCCGGTTCCATTGGATTTGTTAAATGATTTATAGACTCGTCATAATCGCTTAACCCATCAAAATCTGAATCACAATTTTTTAAATCAGTTCCAATAACTTTCTCAACGGAATCATACAATCCATCATTATCCGTATCAACATCGCTATTTGCTTCTGCAATACTATTTAACTCAGGAATATCCACATCATTTTCTGGTTGCATATTTAAAACAATTGAACTATCAGCTTCAGAAACATATGCTAAAGAAGAAAATAACTCATATTCTTCATCTGATAAAGATGATATATGATCCCATACAGGATTCATAGCAGGATGAAAAACAACTGCTACTAGGATAGCTACTGAAAAAATGGCAGATATGCGCGTAATACTATATTTTCTATGCAAATTTTATTCCCCCATAATTAAATTAACGGAATGTTAATCATATATTTAGCTCTAACCAATAAAACACAGTAGTTCGGCAAGTGAGTGATACAAATTGACAATTGAATAACTTGTCGAATTCTTCTTTTATGTTCAAATTAGATATTTACATAGGATCACAGGAAATCGGCCAGTTCTAGATTGAAAAACCTGTTCTTTTAACCTAGCTTACGCTAACCAGATCGTTTGTTATCGTCCAAGAATTGAATCAGAAATAAAATCTTTAAATTCCTCAAGAATGATCACATATCCATCTTTATCCCAGCAGATTACAATGCTAAGTGTGATATTGCAGAGCTGCCATAGATTGTAGAGGAGTATGGAAAGCAATTGCAAAAGCAGCCGTATTGCATAATTCCGTGAGCATGTTTTCCCACGGACTTCTTCTTTTACACGGTATCCTGTTTCTATACCCCAAACGACTTCGGTAACTATCTGCAATTTCCAATGCATTACCTCTTGTTACAGGTATATTTGTTGCATAGGCAAAAGTGGTCCATTCATCATCTGGTTCCTTAGGCGGCTCAACAACAATGACAAAAGTGAATGTTGCAGAATCCTTGTATCGTTTAAGTGTATATTCAGCGGTCAATGAATAATGTTTTTCATATGGATGAGCTTGACAATTCTGTTTGAATTCCTGGATCATCTGATCTATCTTCTTGTTTCTTATTGCAGGGATTACAAATGGAGCAAAGAGTTCCTTTAATGCATTTATTGACTCAATGTTGAAGAACTCTCTATCCAAGAACAACCTACTGATATCAACATGTTTTCTTGCCTCATTTACAAGAAAACGTATAATCTTCTTCTTAGAAGTAAATTGATGTAATGGTAAAGCAGCCAGTGTAAATCGTTTACCAGGTTCAACACATTCTAGGCTCGCATATCCATGCCCGAAATTTGTACCCCTTGCTCGTTTCATACCAAGGACATGACCATCTTTCTTTTTACCAAACCATGGAATTTTATGTTTATCTAAACCACACCATACTGTTCTGTTGAAAACATTATGTTCTTCAGCCTGTTTCAACAATGTCTGATTTAACTGTTGAAACACTGAGAACACTGTGTTTTCATTTAGTTTGTTAAGATGATAAAACACAGCATCACTAGATGGGCAGAAACCTTTTTTATCCCGTAATCTTTTGGAACTATATTCTATGAAGTTGTTATTTGAAACAGAGAAAACAACAGTGTTGATAATGTTCTTTTTTGAGTAGGTGCAGTTTTCTGCCATTGGTATCGGCAGACTGTTGACGAATTCTTTTCTGATAGATTTTTTAAGACATTTGCCTATATCTTTTTGTGTATGATGTGAGTGCATCTAGACATCCAAATTGTACTCATATCATACACTCTCAAATAATTTTTATCAAAAAGACGAATTTGAGTTAGTCAAATTCTAGCTTGCCGAACTACTGAATAAAGAAAAAAAGAAAAGAAGTAGAATTTGGTTTTTATTAATTTTGTAGTCCTAGTCGCATTATTAGTCGTTGTAGTATTGGAAACAGATTAGGATGACTTGTTAGGAAATTTAGGAATGGTGCGTTGATTACTCTGGCCTTTTTATAAGCATGAACATATGCCCAGTCATCATCCTTTACAATATAAGGCTCACAATCACATTGGGCTAAAGCCTCGGCATGGTTAGAATCAGTGCTACATTCTGGTCCTTCAACATGTGCCGTGAGGTTAATTACAATCTTCTGATTAGGTGATAAAGGTCCAGGGATTAACCAATATATTTCGTAAAAAGGTGGTTTATATTCGACTGAGTTGGGCTTTGGATCTGCACTGATATATTTTAGGCTATCATGCATTGTATCGTAAATGTTTATGTTAAATAAATCACAGCATACTCCAGCATTTTGAATTATGATCTTAAATTTTGCATCTGTACATATTGGTAAATTTACAGCTGCAGGCTCAGAATCGGCTTGAACCCATTTTTCAAGACGCGGATCCCATACATATTTTTCGACATCGATGTTTGGATAACATTTTCTAGTTAACTGGAAACACATATCAGCGGGATTTCCTAGGACATCCTCTGAATCACTCCAATATGGAAAACCAAAATAATCCGATCCAAATACAGCTTGGTGCAGCAAGATCGGTTGATAATGACATCCCCACATAGACTGCGGGTATACAGAACCCTCACCCCAAATAGAAATCCAGAACTTATAACATCCTGGGAACATTATATTTTCTGGTAGATCAACAGACATCTCAAAGTATCCATCTCCAAGGTCTACCTTTTCGATCTCTTCCCAAGTATAGCAGAATGGCCCTGCAAAGCTAGGATCTTGAGGATGACTATCAGGTGCATTACCAGTACCATCATCGTTCATGAACGATATGCACCAATCAAATGGTTCAGGGTCACCGTTAAAGTAAGCACCAATCCAGTGCACATCACCTACTTCTGTATCTTCCTCAAAGTAGAAGTCATCTGCTGGATATGCATCAAGCGGATAATCTGGATCATACTGCGCGGCGAGCGAGTTATCATAATTCATTCCGTTGTCCCAGACAACAATTCCATTTAGAGTCTGGGGACCGATTTGTCTATTTATAGTAGGATTTTCTGGGCATACAACTAGAAGTTGAGTATTATTGTTTATATGTGCTGTCACAGCAACAGTTGATAAAACTATACACAATGCTCCAAATAAAACACTTGCCTCTTTCAAAATATTTTTTTTATTCATATTTTTTTCTACCTCTCACTAACTATAAAATTAGCGTGGTTGTAATATATTATTTTCTTTTAAATGTATGCATAACAATCGTTAATTACAACAAAATGTTAATAAAAAAACTGATATGATTACATTTTGATTTCAATTTAAACAATTACTAAAAAAAGAAAAGAAGAAGGGGTTTTACAGTCTCATCAGTAATCTTTGTAGTATTGGAAACAGATTTAGATGCGACTCTATTTGTATATTATTATCCTTTTGCATACTATCTTTAAGGTTTTTACTAATTATCTTATCTAAAGAGCAAGCACCGATATAATTTTTAACAGGATCTACTAATGGGTAGTTGTCAATGTTACTAATCTCGATAACATATGGAGTAGTTCCAATCCCATTTGAGCCAGATGTTCCTGTATAATCATCCCAATAGTTGCCCATGTTGCTTGTGAAATATTTCCATTGGTAGAAGTAGTTTATTGGATTTGGCGAATTCCAGTTATTCAGACAAGTTTCATCAGTATAAGCGTTCACACTATTTCCAATAAAGTCGTTGAGGTATATTTTGTTATCAGATGAGTATTCCCTGATGTTAATGCCATATTGATTATTTGATATATCATTGCAGGCTATTTGGTTGTTGCTTGGCTCAGAGAAGATATGAATACCATAAAAGTTATTTGATAAAATGTTGTTTTTTATTTGGTTGTTGTTTGACAACCTTGTAAGATAAATACCATAGTTAGTGTTTTCTGAGATTTCGTTGTTGATTATTTTATTTTCTGAAGACCAGAGGATAAAGATGCCTCTTGTGTTTTCAAAGATCTTGTTGTTTTTAATTTGGCTTTTATCCGAAGATGAGAGACGGATACCGTGCTCGTTTCCGAAGATCACGTTTTTGATTATTTCATTGTTTGATGATCCAGTTCCATCAATCACAATACCTTCTGCATCTGATCCTGTAATAGTAAATCCCTTTATCTTCACGTTATCAGCCATTATATAAAAGACAGCTCCATTTGGGTCTAAGGCCTGAACGGTTGTAGAAGCAGAACCCCATAGGGACATGATGGTTACACTCACATCAAACACAAATACATTTTCCACATAAGTTCCAGGCAACAATACAAGGACAATATCGCCAGAAGATGAAGCGTCTACTGCTTCTTGAATTGTTGGATATGGGAATGGCACTCCTCTTATAGTAGATGGAAAAGGCTGCTGTAATTGATTAAATTTTGTTGATGCATGTGAAACCAACATTACATCAGAGAAAAAACTATTACGGTTCCCGTTTGAAACCTTCAACTGATCAATTTCATTTATGTTGCTTATATTTTTCGCATCAAAATCCAAATTATTTTTTATACTTAAATTTTCCATCCCAGCAACAGGTAAAACAGTAGCGGCTATCAACAGCGTCGTTACTAAAATACCTACTATTTTTGTTTTCATATTTTTCCTACCTCCCACTAATTAACAAAATTAGCAGGATTGTAATATATTATTTTGTTTTAAAAGTATCCATAACAATCGTTAACTAAATCAACAAAATTTGTAAAAAAATTAGAAAGAAAAAAAAGAGAAGTTTTTAGATTTTTAGTAGACCAGCAATATTCCGGGTATTAGGATGACTCGTAATCTGCAACAATGTACCAATGACCATTAAAATTACCATCACTGACCACAATGATGGAATCACATGGCTCTAGGGGGAATTCTGGAAAACCATTACAATCATCTATTAAATCGCCACTAGATGGTATGACATAAATAATTTCACCATAGTTGCCATCAATAAACTTGATTGTATATTCTCGACCGGGACAAGGATCGGCAGGTGGTAGTTTTACCCAGCCAACAGTATCTGGGGGATCCAGCTTCGCAAAGATGACGCTATCGTCATCAGTAATATCATAGGGAGTCAGCCAACTGGAACCTGCAAAAACGGTTGTAATGGCCGTGGCCACAGGACCATTGACATGTAATTTCGTAGTTGGATTCACCGTTCCGATGCCGACATTGCCGGTGTCGCCTCTGATAATCATATTTAAAACTTCAGTAGCTACACCACCAGTAATGGTTTCATGCACAAACTCGATACTACCTGAAGGTTGAGTATTATCAGTATCATCGCTTGAGAATATCCTTACGCCCCCATGTTTCCAGCCATTTGAATTTGGGGTTATAGAAATCCAACCACCTCCAATTGCTGCATTACTCTCAGCCTTGAGGCTAAGCGCACTATAGCCTGTTCCTATGATTGTATTATACTCTCTACTTGTTAAATTCAGGTATCCCTTAAGGTCATATTTAAATTCTACATTCCCACCAACCACTTCTAATTTACTTGTAGGATTTTTCGTTCCAATGCCGACATTACCACCATACTCCGCGCCAATGGCATACATATCTCCTCCAGGCCAGTAATGCCAATCTTCATCTACAATACGCGATTGTTGTATCCAAGGGGTTTTATAAGGTGGTGGTTGAAGTGTAAGTATCCGATTACCAAAACTAGATGAATCATCAGATTCGGTTGGTGTTTCCACATCTTGGTTTCTTCCAACATTCATGTTCCCTGTTACTGGTAAAACAGCAGTTGCAATCAACAGCGTCATTACTAAAATACCTACTATTTTTGTTTCCATATTTTTTCCTACCTCCCACTAATATAAAATTAGTAAAATTGATATACAATATTTTCTTTTAAATGTATGCATAACAATCGTTAATTACAACAAAATGTAAGAAAAAAACCGATATGGTTACATTTTGATTTCAATTTCAACATTACTAAGTTTTTTAAAATAAACCATAAATAAAAATAAAGAAAAAAAGAGAGGTAGGATTTGTTTTTTTTTTATTGCAGCCCTAAACGTAATAGTAGCAGGCGTTGTAGTATTGGAAACAGATTTGGATGCTGCTGTAAAAATGTTCCTATTAACAGATAAACAGGTCTTGTCTTTTCAAAAGAGTTTTCCTCGGTTTTCTCCATTGTTTCGAGAATCCATACGCAGTCTTGCCCTATGATTGCAGTACCACCATCGTCCTCATTGAGTTCACCGGTTATTATAAGTGGAATTGTTAATCCTAGTCCATCACTAAGACCTAGGGTTTCTACTACATCTCGAGTTTTAAATTTGAGTGTAAGGTCCATTATGCCATCGCCATTGAGATCGTGACAGCCACATTCTTCTTCCCCTGTATAAAGCGTAGCGACATCTTCGTAACTCCAGCGAAGCGGTGGAACACCTTCTTCATATCCCTCACGTGTTAAAAGAATCGTCTCTGGGTCAATAGTGGTAACATCGAAATCTTCTGTACCACAGATAGCAACTGGCAATACACCTTTTCCCTTAGGATTAATTGGGTTCGGACAGGAACCAGGTTTGATATCCACATCGACATTTATCACAGGTGGCGGTGGAGTTATTTTTTCTAATGTCAGTAGTGCCCATACCGTTGATAGAAGTTTTCCAGACATGTAACCTGGGTGTCCATCTGTCCAGACATAACATGGTGAACTAGGCCATGAACCATCTGGATTCTGATCAGCTAAAAGAATTGTCGCAAGTTCATCAAACCAGTCATGCTCCAGTATATTATCGCCATCAAGATCAAGGAGGTTTTCCCCACTATACTCTAAACCTTTCATAAGACAGTACATTGCTTGATAATGATTGCTCAACCCCATATCTTCATCTACTAAGCCATCTCCATCGTTGTCCGCCCAATCATATGGATCTTCATCAACTAATCCATCCATGTCGTCATCAATTCCAGCATCTCCTCTAAATCCAGGTTGAAGATTTGCATCATTCCAATGCCTCTCAATATAATCCATTGCATACTGGAAACGTAGAATACTTGAGTCATCTCCATAGAACGTCATTTCAAAGATTAAGTTACCTGTTTTGAGCTCATTAACCCAGCTAGATGCAACCGCGTATCCAGAGCCACCATCAGGTGTAGGTTCCCCACCGTCATCTCCTGCGCCTTGATCGTTTTGTATATAATCAATCCAGACATCGAGCTCGTCTTTAACCCACTGCGGAACATTACAACCAAATCCTTCTGCAGCAGCCAGTCCAAGGTAGGCATATCCTGAATTTGAGTTGTCAGCACCCCAACATGCATTGTCTTGAGCACCATATGAATAACCGCCTTCATAGGTTCCAACATCTGCCTGTGCAAAAGCAAGCCAATCAACGCAATCTTGAGCGATTTCACCAAACGTATCAGGATTCATATCACCATCGTAATCTATTAATCCCTCGTTTATATGATTTGGATCCTCACTCGCTGCAAGAGCCATTAGACAAATTCCAGTACTATATATAGTATAAGGGGAAAAGTAAATTCCATAGCCATTTACTCTTGTATCAGGATCATCATCTGTTCCACTTGCCCCTAACGTATGATCTTGATTACCAATCGTTTGTTTAATTGCATAAAGTGGGTTTCCTGCTCCGTCAACGCTAAATAAATATTTCCATCCATCAATAACATTGGTGGCATATTCATAGTAATCCGGCTCTGCTGAATCTGTTTCAAAAGGATCCAATTCTAATTCAATCGCACGATCCTGAAGCTTAATGAGAACAAACCCAGTACGTGGCACGTCCTGCCATTTTCCATCAACTGGATCTTGCTGTGATACAAGCCAAGCAATTCCATTAGATATAGCTAGTTCTATGTCAGCTTCATCAACAGCACTTACATCTGATGGTACTATCGAAAAAACGGTCAACACCAGCGTCAAACAAACTACTATTGAGATAGATTTTCTTTTCATTTTTTCCTCCAATTTTTTTTCTTTCATCTACATTTTTTACCCTGCGAGGTAGGGCACACAAGGTTTGTTCCGCCTCGCTCGTCAAAAACAAATCGTACATTTCAAATATCTAATCGGTTTCTTAAGATAATACCAGCTTTAAAAAAAAGCTATAGAACAAGCTACCTTTTTCTAATTCAAACAATATCCATTTCTTTTTATCTACCTCCCCAAAAGATACAAACATTTGTAATAAATTATTTAAATTTAAATGTTTGCATAACAATTGTTAATAGCAACAAAATGTTAATAAAAAAACTGATATGGTTACATTCTGATTTCAATTTCAACATTACTAAGTTTTTTAAAATAAACCATAAATAAAAATAAAGAAAAAAAGAAAAGAAGTAGAATTTGGTTTTTATTAATTTTGTAGTCCCAATCGCATTATTAGTCGTTGAAATATTGGGAATAGATTAGGATGACTTTGTAGGAAGTTTAGGAATGGTATGTTGATTATTTTGTTTCTTGGCATATCTACTGTTAATGTTGCCTCAGGACCAACTAAACCTTCTGTGTCTTCAGCTGAAGCTGTAATGATATAAGTTCCTTCTTCACTCCAAGTGTGTTGTACTTGTACATCTGTACCCGAGGGGTTAAAAGCAGTCGTTTCAGCGTCGCCATCGTCCCAGTCGATAATGTACCTGACATTATCACCATCAGGATCCACTGCATTAAATACATATGTATGAGGAGTTCCTACTTCCCCACTTGTTGGACCATCAATACTTGGTGCTTCTGGCGGTTCATTTTCAATTGGGCAGATGACAACTGCAAACTCAACGAAGGTCCAATCAAAATCTTCATTAGGAGGATAACCAGTGACTCTCCATTCGAAGTCAAGGTTTGAACATGGACACTGAAATCGAACACCATAAATGTCATGTGAAACAAATTGTGCATCGTTATGATTTGATGAACTTGGATCTTCAATATCAAAGAATGGGTCGCTAAATGCTATTTGAATCGGTATGCCTTCCGTTACCCCTGCGCAAGTAACATAATGTGTTACTCTCTGTATACAAGTACCATCAACATCATCATATTGTCCTAGCTGTAGAATAACATTCTGACTCCGCATCACCTCATCTTTTATAAAACCCCAGGTTGGTGCTTCAAATACATTCACCTCAAACGTATCATCGAGACCAGTGTCAACAAGCCAGTCATTAATAGCATTCTCCATATTATTAACTGGGGTATTACCATTGATGTTGGTTTCCATTGCTATAGCCAAATTTTCAATGAGGAGCGGAACATTGTCTGCCGCATGGTCATCTCCAACCCCATAATCTTCAACAAGTGGAAATTGATCTTCTCCATCACCAGGTGTCCCATCTGGATCTGCAAATTGAGAATCAAACCACCAGAAACAATTGGCTACTGATACTGGTCCACAAAACGCCCACATATACTCATCGTCGGGTTGTTCCCATGTATCAAGGTAACAGTCTGGTCCTGGTGCCACAATAACATCCCCTGGATTTACTGGGTTTCCTACAGCGACAACCTGTATGTCATCCCCAATTGCTGGTGTATCTGCGATACCATTTCCTCCAATAATAGGTTCACATACACTCCCCCACCACACAGGTGGTTGCGATTGATTGAAATCAGGCATACCACCAGGAATATGCGGTGCATAGTTTGGAAATGGTTCTTTCCAAAACCATTCCTCCTCATTTGAAACAGCTTTACTCTCGCATTCTTCGTTTATCATTCCTACCACTGGTAAAACAGCAGCGGCTATCAACAGCGTACAAACTAAAATACCTACTATTTTTTTATTCATACTTTTTATCGCCCTAAATTAAATATCTGAAATATTCTAAACACGTTTGGAAATAATTCAAATACCCTAAATTTCAACAGACTTTTACCGTAGTTCGATGGCGCGTTCCCATTGGAATCTGTCTTTACTAGCCAAAGGTCATGATAGAGACCTGAAGCTTTGAATCCAGATAAAATATAGCCACCATCGTTGGTCTGCTTAACTGATAAGGCTATGTCAGAACCTCTTCCACCATAGAATATAATCCATTCCTCTTCACCTTCACTGTTTGTTTTAATCAACATTGCATCTAATTTAATATTATGTGGGCCATCTCCACAAATAATATAGCCACCTTCGTTTGTCTGTTGAATTGAGTTTCCCCTCTCCCAACCCAATCCGCCGAAGGTTTTATCCCATAATAACTCTCCATTGCTATCAGTTTTTATCAGCCATACATCATAGGAACCAACACCTTTAGATTCTGTTTCACCAGTGATAATATAGCCACCATCATCAGTTGTTAATACTGAATGCCCATAATCATATCCAGCTCCTCCAAACGTTTTATCCCATAGTAATTCACCATCACTATCAGTTTTAATTAACCAAAAATCAAATTCACCAGCACCATATGATGCAGTCCAACCAATTAGGATATATCCACCATCTGGGGTCTGTTGAACAGATTCTCCTCTATCGTAATCATTTCCTCCAAAAGTTTTATCCCATTCAATATTTCCCTCAGAATCAGTTTTAACTAAATAAATATCTCTTTCCCCAGCTCCATAAGAAACAGTTACTCCTATAAGGACGTAACCACTATCACTTGTCTGCTTCACGTCATAGGCTGTATCAAAATCATTGCCACCAAAAGTTTTATCCCATAATTTATTCCCATCTGCATCAATTTTAATAAGCCAAATGTCACTCCCCCCATTACCATATGAATAAGTTTTTCCTGCTATGATATAACCTCCATCATTTGTATGTTGAATCGAAAGTCCAAGGTCGGTCTTATCTCCTCCAAAAAATTTTTCCCACATCATATTTCCATTGATATCAGTTTTAATCAACCAAATATCTTCTTCACCAGAACCAAAAGATAAAGTATCTCCACAAACAATGTAACCACCATCAGAAGTTTGTAAAACTGAATTACCAACATCAGATTGATGACCACCAAAAGTCCTCATCCATTTATCACCATTTGTAAGAGGACTATTTTTATCAGTATCTATGCTAATAGATATCTCATTTACTTGCCCAACAACATGAATTGCAGCGACAATCAACAGCATACATACAAAAATACCTACTATTTTTGTTTTCATCTTTTTTCCTACCGCCCACTAATATAAAATTAGTAAAATTGATATACAATATTTTCTTTTAAATGTATGCATAACAATCGTTAATTACAACAAACGGTAATAAAAAAACGCTTGTTTTTTTACATTCTAATTTAAAATTTCAAATAAAACAAATTGAAGTTAATGGGGTCTTGGATACCTAATTGCATTAAAGAGTTATTAAAGCCATAATAAATTTAATATATAAATTGGGCTATAATTAATTAAAGGAGTTGATCTCTTGAACATATATTTTTCGATCACCCCAACCCCCCTCAACACAATCTCCCTTAAAAGGGCAGTATGCAGATAAAATGGGGTAAAACATATTCAACCTGTCACATACAGTGACCATATCTGGGGCCGTTTGGCCTTGGGGCGATTCCTTCGCTTTTTTATCATTCTCGTATTATCAATAGCTTGGCATCAACTTAAAACCCTAAAAGACAGATTAAAAATAAAAAGAAACAAAGGAACGAAAAAGAGATACTTTCAACACTTTAGTTTCTTTTCAATGTACTTCATTATTTTAACATGTTCTTTGATATTAATGCCTACGTTCATAGCTAGGATGTGTTCCAACCTATCTCTTTGACTTAATCTTCCAATGAGTTTTGGTATGCGCCTTAGCACCATTTCTGCCCAATCATCATTTTCTTTAATCACTTCAACTACTTTATCAACATCACAAACATCCAGTAAAACCTGTGAATCTAGATTATTTTTATAATCCATAGGAAGACCAAGCTTTACAGCAGCCATATGTTCTGCAGGCGGTACCTTCACCATTACTTTGTTTCCGCCCATATGATAAGATATAGTTCTAGGTTCGTAGTCAGTCAAGCTAAATTCAAAATAATGAGGGGTTTGGAATTCTTTTATTCTTGGTCCTGATATTTCAATTCTCAATTCTATTTTTTCTATATCATTTTTCATGTTTTCAGGAATCTTGATTCTTGGATCATATTTATGATAGAATTGGACGCCCCATTCATTTCTACGCATATTCATTCCAACACTTGATAATTTAGACTCAATTTCCTTCATTTTACTAATCTCTGCCACTCCATCAATATCTAATGTGTAACGACCATGCTTATCCCCAATCAAAGCTCTAACAGCCCAGCCTCCTATCACTATAATGTCATCTGCTACATACTCTAAAACAGACAAAGAAGAATCTTCGATATCTTCCTTTACCAGATCGGGAAAGTCTTCAAAATTCATAGCGCTCTAACTCCATGTTTAATTGCTCCAATATCCAAGTAAAGATCCACATTCCACTTCTTTGTGTATTTTTCTTCCCATCCAGATTTCCCATAGTTCATCTCATCTTTTAAAAAGACATATTTTCTTTTTGAAATTTTTTTATGAAAATTCTTAACTATTTCATTTGGAACAATTCCTCTCTTAATATCGTTAATGATGTCAAGATAGCATCCAATCTGATTAACAAGATTCTTTTTAATGGCAAGTTGAAGTAAAGCATCATAATTGATATTTTTATATGCTAGAATTTTGATGCAAACATCCTCAACACCTTCCGAAGTCATTAATTTATTGATAAAAATCTCCTCAAGAGTTTGTTTTGTAGCAACGCTTTCAAGAATTGCAATTTTATCTTTTTTCCCCTTTATCATAAAACCAGTTCTTTTAATTGTTAAACTTTCATCGATCTTGTCATAAAGGATTTTTTCAATATTATCTGGAGTTGTAATAATCTCCTCAAAAGGAGTTGCCCCTGGCGTATAAATTCTATCATCTGCATCTGTTCTTTTTAACATTGTGCCTAGTAATACGTTTAGTGGATGGTCTTTCACTTTTACTGCAATGATTGGTTTTCTTTTTTCAAATTTTACCAATCCGTAGCTAGAAAGAACTTTCAGGAATTTTCTCACAGATTTTTCAGAGAGTTTGGTTTTTTGTGAGATATCTTCAACATTATTAAAGAAATCAAGCGTTCTCCATATTAAAAAAGTATTTTCCCTTAGAGGGAGCTCAGGATCTACTCCATAACTCAATGATTTGATGAAAAATTCTTTCAACTTTTGATTCTTGTAATCCTTTGAGATGTCCAATCTTGTTTCTCCATTGGTTTTAATTTTAACGATTTTTGCATCTTTTAACATATCCTCAATTGCATTATAAATGGATGCTGGCGAGTAAGGTAACCTTTTAATAACGTTATTAATTGTCTGTGGTTTGATGCAAATTAAACCAAAGATTGCTGATCTGATATTCATAGTAAACGTACCTTAATTATTGAAAAGCATTTAAATGTTTCCATAATTTTTTTCCGTTTACTAGCCAGCATATAAATAATAAATGTTCTTACTGTGAATGAATCAAAATAAATTATTTTGTTCAATGTTATTGAAAACATCTAATATAGAAAATGAATATAAAAAATATAGGAAAATAAGAAAAATAAAAAGAAATTAAAAATAAAGGAATAACCTTAAACAAAAGAAAAAAAGAAGGATTGGTTTTAGAGTTTAAGGAATCGTTGCAGTAGCTGGAATATCATTGGATGCTGTTGTATGAAATCTAGGAATGGTGTGTTAATTGCTCGGTTCCTTGGCATAGTAACTTCAAGTTCCCCCCAATCACTTTCAGCACCATATTTATCAATTAATTTTGCTCTAATTGTAAAAGTTCCTTGTTCACTCCAACTATGAGTAAGTGTAAAACCTCCTCCTGATTCTGCAAATCCTTCATCAATGCCTCCATCGTTCCATTCTACGTGATAAGTCATATCATCACCCTCAGGATCAACTGCAGTAAAATCATAATCATAAAATTCTAGGACATTGCCACTTAATGGACCATCAATAGTTGGTTTTGTTGGAGGGTCATTTCCATTTATCTGCATTAATGGATATCTGTCTTGATTATTTCCTGCTGATATATTATAAGGAGTATCTCCTATACCATCTCCGTCATTATCTATTCCATCATAATCATCCCAGAAATTACCTCCAGTAGGATAACCGTTATCCCAATCATTAATACATGAATCTCTAGCATTTTCATCATTATCATAGAAAGTATTATGGAAAAATAAATTATTATTTGATGATTCTCTTAAAAAAACACCTCGTTTGCCATTATTGGAAATATTGTTTCTATTGACATAGTTATAATAACTTGAATTATAAAAACAGATACCGTTACCACCATTTATAGTTACTATATTATTAATAAAAGTATTATTATTAGAATGGTCTAAAAATATTCCATTATCATAATTAAAAGTAATAAAGTTATTATAAATATTGTTACTTTTTGAATTGAGATGCAAAACAATTCCTTCATCATTGTTTAATAAAATATTATTTGAAATATCACAAAAAGTGACATTATCTAATCTAATACCACCTCTTAAACCAGCACTCTCATTTGTGCCTTCTATAGTAAATCCCATAATAATAACGTTATCTGATTTTACATCAAAAACATGATTATTTGCATCAATTGCATGAATAATTGTATCATAAGGGTTTTGACTATAGGATTTAATTATTAATGATAAATTAACAATCACATTTTCATAATAAATACCACTAAATACAATAATAGTATCCCCAATACTAGCGTTTCCAATGGCTTCTTGAATTTTACTATAGTTTCCAGGTCCAGACCCCCCAACATATAAAGTAGTTCCACGACCATTAATTTTAGAAATCGTTGTGTTTTTTAAATTAATAGTAAATCCAGTAACAACGTTTGCTCCAACTAAAAGTATTATTATTCCTATTACCAGTCCTTTTCTAAAAACAAAATTGTTCATTTTTTTCTACCTCCTTTCAGTTATAATATAATATTTTAATTTAAATGTATCCATAACAGTTGTTAACTACAACAAAATGTAAGAAAAACACCGATATACTTACATTTTGATTTCAATTTCAACATCACTAAGTTTTTTTAATTATTGCTGTTCAAATCGAGAAGGAAACATGAGTTTACTAGTAAAAGTTATACCTTTTTATTTAAAAACAATAAAAAAAAGGGGGGGAGGTTGAAATTAATTAAACCTCATGAACTTTTTTAATTACAGTTTTTGATACCAAATATGAATGGTCCAAATACAAAACCTGTGCCCATCCAAGTCTCTGCATAATCAAAATCTATGGTAATATCAATTTTTCCAAGACCAAATACAAAATCACTAGTTTCAGAAATTTCAGAAGCTTTGTAATCAAGAAAATCTATTTTACCAGATTCTGTTATATCTATATTTCCAAACACCCCTCCTTTCACAGAAACACTATATTCAATGTCATTAAGTGATGTTTCTCCAGTATTTTCCATTAATATACTAATATGTCCAATTCCACCATTAACTTCTAATATCTCTATTAATTTTTGTTGTTCATCGTCAGCAACAGCTCCAAGTCCACCTAGGACTAAAAACCCCACAACAAAAAGTGGCAATATTTTCCTCATGTTTTTTCCTCCTTATTTTATACATCATATTAAAAAAATTATTAATAAAATTATTTAGTAAAAAAATTGAACGAAATTTTAAAATATCTCAAAAAAAATCACGTTATGTTCAAAAATTATTGTTTTCCCTTCAAGACTAAATTATTTCTATTACTCAATTGGCTTTAAATAATTCAAAAATGTTATTTTGTAAAATTTTTTTTATCTTTTTTTGACATTTTGTCAATTTGTCATTCTTACTTTTTGTTAGTATTATTAAATATTTTTATATAGTATCATTGCCAAAGATTATCACGACATAGAATATCAATGTGGTGGATATTAGGTGAAAGGAGAGAAACGCAGAAAGGTAAATAGATTACAGTATCAATTTTTTATTATAGGATTAACATTAATGATGGTTCTTCCGACTATTGTTTTTATTACCCCTGTAAAAGCTGATCCCTCAATTGATGGGTCTTCTGTTGTTTGTAAGATTTCTTTTGAACCTCCCATATTGACTGATGTTCAAATAAGCAGTGAAATATTTACTCAAGTAAATATGCCTAATTGTATTTCGCAGGCAAAGCCTGGAGATCCTGCACTTCCAGTGTTTCCGGCTCGTATTCTTATACCGCAGGGTAAAACAGTAAGTAATATTCGTATCAAAAATAGTGTGAGGGTTGAGATTAACCATGACTTTGTTAGTAAACCTGTTGCTCCTCAACAGGAGTTATATCCCTTCAGTGAGATGCCAAATAATGCACCTTTTGTAAAAAATGATGCTGTGTATGATTCCATTAATCCCGTGTTTGATACTATTTATGACGAAGGTGAGATTGGTTTCTGCCGTGGTTTTAGTATTTTGACAGTTTATCTTTATCCAGTGCAGTATGTTCCAAAAACTGGGTGTTTGTATTATTTTAAAGATATAACTATCACGGTCGAGTTTGATAGTTTTGCAACATTTGCTTGTAACAACGATAACAAGCATCTTCGCAATAGTAAACAGGATCAAGATGCGATTAGTAACATGGTAGAAAATCCAGTAAGCATCATCTCGTATGATCCAGATAACGATGGAGGATCTAGTGGTCCTCCAACGTTTGGCGGTGGAGGAGCAACATTTGGTTATACCGCAGGTATCTGTGATCCAGCTGATAGTTATGAGTATGTAATTATTACAAATGATGCATTGAAAGATACAACTGGTTATTCGTATAACTGGTCTGATTTATTAAATCACAGACAGAGTTTCAGTGGGCTTAGTGGAATTATTGTAACTGTTGAAGAAATTGATGCATGCACTGATTATTGGAATATTACTTCCTTATACAATGATACTCAGGCGCATGTTCGTGAGTTCTGTAAGGATGCATATGAGGACTGGGGCATGGAGTATCTGTTGTTAGGCGGTGATTGCGATAGTGACGGCAGTCCAAACGTTGTTCCATATAGGTTGTTTGAAGATCGTTTGGAAACTGATACATATGATACAATGCCCTGTGATATGTATTATAATCACCTTGATGGTGATTGGTACTATACAGGATCTGGAGGAATGTGGGGTGGAGGAAGAAGTAGTGGTGTTAACGATCCATATGCTGAATTTTATCTTGGCAGGTTGACAGTAATTAATGCAGAGCAGATTTCAAATATCGTCCAAAAAATTATTTGGTATGATACAGCTGAGCAAGATAGTTGGTTTGGTAGTTCTGCATTTTTCGGAGGTGCCCTTGGTTGGGATGCAACATCAAAGCAGTATCTTGAGGAGATAAGAGAAGGTGATGGTTCATTTTCTGAAAATGAGGGATTCGAGGAGTGGAATTCTGCTTATTCTCAATACTCAATTGATACATCTGAACGACTTTACGATGCTGATCTTGGATCATCCACTATATATCAAGCAGCTGTTAAACAATCCATCAATGATGATAATGCATCTATCATCAATCATTTAGATCATGCATCATCAACTTCGGCATTAAGTATGACATCTTCTATTATTCGTTCGTTAACAAACACCAAACCTTTCATTGCTTATTCTCAAGGATGCTTGAGTGGACGGTTTATTTCCGGTGTAACAACAGAGCAGATGTTGACTGTTGAAGATGGAACTAACCAAGCATTAGCTGTTGTCCTTAACACAGGTTATGGTTATGGAAGTTTATCAACTACTGCTGGTGCGAGTCAGCATCAGATGAAATTCTTTTGGGATTATTTCTTTAACGCATCAGCTGTAAATCAAAATAACTGGCAGTTGGGCAAAGCTCAAGCGTATTCCAAGGATAAAATGTCAGCGTATGTTGATAGTCTCAGCTGGAGTCATGCGTGGTGTTATGTTTGGTATGGCAGTCATCTTTTCGGTGACCCCGCGCAGACATTAAGAGTTGTTGATTCAAATAATGCAGTTGATTTAAGCAGTGAAAATCCAAGTAATGAAGCATCTAATGTTTCTATTATTAACGTTACACTTTCTGTAACAATTGAAGATCCTGAAGGAGAACCTTTTAATTGGACTATTGAAACAATTCCAAATGTCGGTAGCAACTCAGGAAATTATGAATCAAACGGCAGTAAATCTTGTAATATTTCTGGTTTAAGTTTTGAAACAAGTTATACTTGGTTTGTAAATTCAACAGATGGAAACAGTTGGACAAATGAAACATATTCTTTTTCCACAGTAGCAGAATCAGTAAACAACTCACCAATATTTTCTAGTCCGTCTATTGAAAATGGTTCAACAGGAGTCAGCATTAACACATCTATTGTTAATATAACAATAAAAGACCCTGAAGGAGAACCTTTTAATTGGACTATTGAAACAAGTCCAAACATTGGAAACAACTCAGGGAACAATGCATCAAACGGCAGTAAATCCTGTAATGTAACAGGACTTAATTATTCTACTACATATTACTGGTTTGTAAATTCAACAGATGGGAACAGTTGGACAAATGAAACATATTCTTTTACCACAGTGGATATATATGTGAATAACCCGCCATATGCCCCTAGTAGTCCTAGTCCATCAGATGATGCTACTGGGATAAGCATTTCTGCAGATCTAAGCTGGACTGGTGGAGATCCAGATGGAGATAATGTCACCTATGACGTGTACTTTAGCTCAGTAAATCCACCATCCAAGGTTGCTAGTAATCAATCAGGCACTTCTTACGATTGTGGATCGATGAGTTATAATACCCTCTATTATTGGAAGATTGTTGCGTGGGATGATAACAATGCTTCGAATACAAGCGTGATATGGAGTTTTACTACAACTTCTGCAAGTCCACCACCACCGTCATCACCGCCTCCATCGCAACCATCTAATCCTAATAAAGCACCAAGTGCGGATGCTGGTGGACCATATACAAGTTGCATCAGTCAAAGCATAAGCTTTAATGGTTCTACTAGTAACGATCCTGATGGAAGTATAAGCTCATATATCTGGGATTTTGGAGATGAAAATACTGGGGAAGGGCAAATCGTAACTCATTCGTATTTAAAAGCTGGAACTTATAATGTTACTTTGAAGGTAACTGATGATGACGGGGCAGAAGATACTGATATTACAACTGCTACAATTACTACTTGTTGGGATATAGAAGAGGAAACCGGAACAAATATTTCAAGTGAAGTAGATTACCCTCCGACGAATATCTCTTTTTTTGTCACTAATGATATACCTGATGATATAGTGGAACAAATTGTTACAGATCTGCCTAATGTATCAAGTATTGAATTTGTAAGCCTTAGTAATGTTACACATTATATTATAGATATCAGTGAAGGAAACAGTCAGGGCAATAGTTTTGTTTTTTATAATGCAACCAGCAATAAGAAAACAACAGCACAAAAAGTAGATGAGCAAACTCTTCTCATCGATGAGGATGACGATGGCGTATGGGATTATCAGTATAATATTGCTACCCAGGCATTTAGTCCGTTTATGCCTAATAAAGAGGTTACTCCAACCCAACAAATCCAGAATATTAAACTTTGGATTGTTGTTGTTGGTTCCATCATTTTCACTTTTATCAGCCTTGGAATATATTTTAGAGACAAGAGTAAACACACGGCGTTTAACAAACAACACAATCATTTGCGTTTTCTTTTTAGGAAAAAGCGTCCTTTTACTTAGTAACCAGCTGAATATAGATTATATAGAACGTTGTTCTAGTATAGTATTTCCAATGGTCTTATATGCATCTTTTTAGTTATGTATTACAACGAAAAAGATATTATCTCTTTGTCGTATTGGGTTGAACAGGGATCGGAGCGATGCAAATATAAAAATAATAGTTAAATGAAGGAATGAGGATGAAAAAAAAGAAGCTTATAGTATTGGCTCTTATTATCGTAATTGCTTCAGCAGGGATTGGTACCAGTTATGCAATTGCAGTAGATGCATTTAACACGAATGGAGATAGTGAATATTGGTATGATGTAGCTTTTACTTTTGTTTCCACATCTGATAATGAATATGTCAAAGATGTTGCTTTTGTTGATGCAATAATTATTGATGATAACAATATTGAGGTATCTTTAACCAATGCTTATCCCGGTTATATTGCATATATTGATTTTACAATCACTAACACTGGTATAGACCCTATTATTGTTGATGCGGTAACAATTAATCCTTATAATACAGTGGCTCTTGATGTTCAAGTAGTTGATGTCATTGCAGGAACAATTCTCTATGTAAATGGCGATATAATCGATGGACAAGTAACAATCGAAGTGTTACAGGGTGCAGCCCAGGGAACAATTTATCCGGTTACTATTGACATTGGTTTTGCTGACTTTATTGAATAACAAGAAATCCAATATTATTAAATTTTAATGATTTTTTAAAAACTTTAAATCTATTATTATAAATTTTCTTTTAAACGTTTTTCTTACGTCAAGGATGTAGTTTTTTTTGTATATAAGTATGATTATAATATTTTTTAATTTTAACAAATCATATGATTTAAATGAGTAGTATATATAGTTGTGGAAACATTATCCTAGAATATAACTACTTATTGTTATATAAACTAAATTTTATTTATCTTTTTCTAGCGAACAATTTATTTTTTGCGAAATAGTTCGTGGAGGAATCAGACGACAAGGAGATAGTTCCTTGCCAATGATAGAGGGAGGAAAATTTCTTAAGTCTGAGTGGAGGAGAGGCTCGGCTTTGCACTCCGCCTTGCCAAATAAATTAAAGCAGAAGTAAACAGAAAGGAGGTGAAAAGAAAATGGAAATAAAAAAAATAAGAACACTTTTTATGGTCGCTATCATAGCTCTTGGTGGTGTTGGAATAGGTTATGCTATGTGGACAGAAAGCGTCGATATCGATGTATCAGCTACAACAGGGAATCTCGATTTCAAAATAGAACAAATTCAGATTCTTGATGCTGATGGAGCAACCATTACTACAAATAAAGTTAATGACTATGAGTGGGACATTACCGTGACAGACACCTATCCCGGTTGGATGGGTTATATAAACATCCTTCACAGGAATGCAGGTACGGTATCGTTAAAATATGAAAGCTTCCAGGTACTGGCATTAATAGGTCCGGCTGCATTGAAAAATGGATATACTATAACATTCTATGACCCATTAGATAATCCAAATGTTTGGGGAACCTTACAGGAATTTACTACAAAACAATACTATTGGGATGATTGGAGTATCCCTGCTGCAGCTATCACATTGATACCAGGGCAAGGTCAATGGAGCAAGGTCAGCTTAGATCTTAATAGTAATATCGTAGGATTTGAAGATACAGTTGTTACATTCACATTCCGCATGTGGGCAACACAAGCATGAATCTCTGGACCCCTGGACCCTATATAGGTAAGAAAATAAATTAGAAACTCCAGGATTTTCAATTACCTAAAAATCTAAAATAGGGCAATTATTTGCCCTAATAAATTTTTAACATAGGAATAGGAGACAAAATTAGAAACATATGAAAAAAAGAATGAGATTAACCTTTCTCCAAATAGAAATACTGTTTATTTTTCTGTTATCTTTACTTATTCCTTAATCCTCCCACTTCTAATCAAAAAAACAACTAACAGTTTATATAATTCTGCTTAACAGTTGTTTATAACTAATTCATCACTTTATCATAAATTTCTTCAAATCTTCCTCAGATTGATAATTAAATGCATCTCAAGGAACAATTTATCCAGTTACTGTAGACATTGGTTTTGCTGATTGGACTGAATAAAAAGAAATCATATATTATTAAATTTTAATGATTTTTTAAAAACTTTAAATCTATTATTATAAATTTTTTTTTAAACGTTTTTCTTACATCAAGGATGTAGTTTTTTTTGTATATAAATATGATTATAATATTTTTTAATTTTAACAAATCATATGATTTAAATGAGTAGTATATATAGTTGTGGAAACATTATTCTAGAATAAAACTACTTATTGTTATATAAACTAAATTTTATTTATCTTTTTTAAGCGAACATTATAAATTTTAGCGAGCTAGTTCGTGGAGGAATCAGACGACAAGGATAAGTTTCCTTGCCAATGATAGAGGGAGGAAAATTTCTTAAGTCTGAACGGAGGAGAGGCTCGGCTTTGCACTCCGCCTTGCCAAATAAATTAAAGCAGAAGTAAATGAAAGGAGGAAAAAGAGATATGAAAACAGCAAAAATTGGTGCAATATTCCTGATATCTGTAATTGGTCTTGCTGGTGCAAGCGCTGGTTATGCACTGTGGTGGGATGAGTTGCATCTTGATATAAGTGTTGAAACAGGATATATTAATGCAAAATGGAGCGTTGAGAGTGCATACGATAGTGAAATAGCAGGAAAAGATTACAGCTCTATTACTTGGGAATTATTTGATGATTTCCGATCAGCTCAAGGTGCTATGCCACAAATAGATGGTTGGTTATGGATTTATATTCATAATGCTTATCCATGCATTGATTACACAATTAATTTTAACATTGAAAACACTGGAACAATTCCAATCCATGTTGAAGCCATAGACTACAACTGGAATAACATGCCAGATGCAGCTGAGGTTAAAATTACAGATATGAATAATCAACCAATCGCATTCCCATTACAGATACACCCAGATGGCCCAATATTTTATGGAAAGATGGTATTCCACTTTGACAACACCTTGGAACAAGATTTGGATATGACCCATGTTATTTGTGCAGATTTAATGTACCACCAATACAACGAAGTTACATAAACATGGTTGAGGAACCTAAAATTATAATTTTTGGGTCCCTTAACTTATTTCATCTCTTAATTAGGAGGTATAAAACATGAAACACAGAATAAACAAAATGGCAGCAATATTCATAATATCAGTAATATCTCTAGCAGGTGCTAGCGCAGGCTATGCACTATGGTATGACAATCTACATCTCGACGTAAGTGTTGAAACAGGAACTCTTAGCTGGATATTTCAGTACCCTGTAACTCTCACAGATACCTCATGTCCGCCACCATATTACCCCACAGGTTCACCAGATTATCTGTGTGATCCAAATCTTGGATTCTATGGACCTGGCTCACAACCCTACATTGGAGAAAAAAATGTTGGCTGTGGAAGTGCAATCTTAGTTGATGATCACAATATACAAGTTATCATCAACAATGCATATCCTGGCTACTCTAACCACTTGGATTTCTGGGTAAAATGTACCGGAACTGTCCCATTAGTCATTGACAGCCTACTCATCTATGATGCATCTGGTAATCTCATAGCAGTCATAAACTCTATGGGTGTTACCGAGTTTGATATCGATGGTGACGGCAGCAATGACATGCAAATAAAATGGGGACATCCATTTGGTGAACCAGGAGCACAGCTTCATCCAGGAGATGAGCGAGATATCAGCTTTTTATTCTGTTTCCTACAACCATTGAAACAAGATGATACAATAGTATTGCATTTTAGCCTACTTGGCATACAATACAACGAATGGGTACCACCCGCAACGTGAACTAAATCTAACTAAAATATATCTGGGGCTGACTTTTAGGCCCCACTCTAATATCTTTTCCAATAAGGAAAAGGAAAAACATAAAAAATAAAGGAATGCAAAAAATGAGAAAAAGAAGAAAAAAAACATCATTAAAATTAGGTTTACTATTCATTACTGCATTATTCTTATTAGGTTCAACTAGTATTAGTTATTCTCTTTGGTATGATGAACTTCATCTAGATGTTTCGATAGAAACTGGAATTTGGGATGCAAGTATTAAAATTAAGAAAACGCTTGATTATCTCTGCGAGGACTGTGATGATTTTGAATTAAAAATAACTGTTTGGAATGACGGGCCAAACGATTTAACAGATGTTGAAGTAACAGATACAATAGGGGTAGATGCAGCACCAATATCTGGAACTGAGGTAATAAGTCATGGATATGTGACATGGACAAATACTCCTGTTCCGGGTGGAGAAATAAACGATCTTACTTGGCACATTGGTGATCTTCTCGCAGGTGAGTTTGCTACTCTAATTTTTGGTATCAGTGTATCTTGTGTAGCTGGTGACCCTGTTGTTATATGGCCTGAGGACACAAACGGTGCGATATCACATCCAATCACTCGAACTTATTATGACGGAAGTCCTGATGAAACAGTCTATTACCGGGTTGTAGCAGTTGCCGGTAATATCGTTAAGTTTGAAGATTGTGAACCAGATGGACTTGGGGAAGATGGTGAGGTTGAAACTGATACATTTGTTATTACCGTTCTTGGTGGTAGTCTTACCGTAACTGTTGGCACAAAAGCTGGATCAGATCCTGAAGAATGGAGCACGCTCACAGGAATTGGAGATACCGTTGTAGATTCTAAAGGATTCACAATAACAATTGAAGATATCGTAGATATCGGTGGAGGCGAGAATAATTACATCATTTCAATTACCAGTGACAATGTCCCTGGTGGAGGAGGTGGAACAAAAGCGCTTAGTCATACAACCTTTGATTTTGGAACAGGTGGAACTTGTATGATCGAAATCAACGAAGGAGCTAAAGTTTCAGCTGATGCAGGAAGTATATGCGGAATTCTAGAAGCAACAACTGAATCTATTACTATCACTATCGATGAAAATGGTGTAGTTGATCCTTCCCTGCCCTATTCAACTCCATGGGCAAAGGATTTTTGTGATTATAATTGTGAATGTTGCGAATAAAACATAACAATTAATGTAATATCCATTTATTTTTAATAGTTTAAAAACTTTTTAATGCTGGACTTTTATGTTAAAACAAATGTTTTTACTATTCTACAATATATTAGATAAACCAAGTATAAATATATTATACTATTTAATAGATAATATAAATAAAGGAAAGGAACAAGGATATAGAACATTGTTCTAGAACATTGTTACCGATATTTTTATATGCTTCTCTTTATTTATCTTTTATGATAATATTGATTCCTACTCTCTGCAAGTGTTAGTAGAGCTTTGGGAAATCTGAACGATTCAAATATATAACCAACAGATAAAAAAAGAAGGGATAATAATGAAAAAAAAGAAACTTATAGTATTGGTTCTTATTGCTGTAATTGCCTCAGCAGGGTTTGGAACAAGTTATGCAATTACAACAGATGGTTTTGACACTCATGAAAATAGTTGTTGTTGGTACGATGTAGCTTTTACTTTTGTTTCCACATCTGATAACGAATATGTCAAAGATGTTGCTTTTGTTGACGCAATAATTATTGATGATAACAATATCGAGGTATCTTTAACCAATGCTTATCCCGGTTATATTGCGTATGTTGATTTTACAATCACTAACACTGGTACAGATCCTATTATTGTTGATGCCGTAACAATTGGTTCTTATAATGCAGCAGCTCTTGATATTCAAATAATAGATGTCATTGCAGGTACAATTCTTTATGTAAATGGCGATACAATCGAAGGACAAGTAACAATCGAAATATTACAGGGTGCATCTCAGAATTCAGCTTATCCAGCTAATATAGATATTGGTTTTACTGAATTTAGTGAATAAATTATTGAAAAATAACGAAATTCTTTAATATTTTTGATACAATTTTAATTTTATTTAATTTTTTTATATTTATACTTTACTTGTTTTCTTAACGTAAATTATGATTTTTTATCGATTACATAATAAGCGTACTAATTATCTTTTTATAAGGAGTAATATGGGTTAAATCAAAATATATATTATATGTTATATATAATAAGTAGAACATTGTTCTAGAACATTGTTACCGATATTTTTATATACTATATTATATTTATCTATTTTTATATGAACGCTCTAATAATGAACGCTCAACTAATAAAGCATGTCAGGCGACAAGGGTATGTTTCCTTGCCTATGATAGGGGAAGGGTTATTCCTTAAGTCTGAACGGTGGAGACACTCGGCTTTGCACTCCACCTTACTAAAGAAAATAAAGCAGAAGTAACGAAAAGGAGGAAACAAGAGAATGAAAACAGCAAAAATAGGCGCAATATTCCTAGTATCTGTAATGGCTCTTGCTGGTGCAAGCGCTGGCTACGCACTATGGATAGATGAATTACATCTCGACATAGATGTTCAAACTGGTTATATAGGTTTAGAATGGAGCATAGAAGGGTTCGGAGACTCAGAACCTATAGACAAAGATTTCAGTTATATTGACGGATATCTCTGGAGCTGGACTGAGGACGCAAATACTGGTCTTTGGTTAAATATCTACAACGGTTACCCATGCATAGACTACTATGTTGACTTCAACATTGAATGTACCGGTAGTATACCAGTTCATATCGAAAGCCCATACGTGTGGGGCATGAACCAATTAACTGGACCAGATGGTTTAGGAACTCTAGTAATCACAGACATCACTGGTGCAGTAGTACAATTCCCATTACAAATTCATCCTGGTGGAACATTTTACGGAAGAATTACAGTCCACTTCAACAACAATCTACCACAAGACACATTTGTATGGCTTACCTGCATCAGTTTCGAATACCATCAGTGGAACGAAAATTTACCATAAACAAGTTGAGGAGCCTGAAATTATAATTTTTGGGCCTCTTAACTTATTTCATCTCTTAATTGGGAGGTATAAAACATGAAACACAGAATAAACAAAATGGCAGCAATATTCATAATATCAGTCATTGGACTTGCAGGTGCTAGCGCAGGCTATGCACTATGGTATGATGAACTACATCTCGACATAGATGTTCATACAGGAAGTCTAAGCTGGATATTTGAGTATCCAGTAACTCTCGCTGATGTCTTTTGTCCGCCAGATTACTATCCAACGGATTTCCCAGATTATCTGTGTGATCCAAATCTTGGATTCTATGGACCTGGCTCACAACCCTACATTGGAGATAAAAATGTTGGCTGTGGAAGTGCAACTTTAGTTGATGATCACCATATACAAGTTACCATCAACAATGCATATCCTGGCTACTATAACCATTTGGATTTCTGGGTACAATGTACCGGAACCATTGCATTAGTTATTGATAGTCTACTCATCTATGATGGATCTGGTAATCTCATAGCAGTCATAAACTCTATGGGAATTACCGAGTTTGATATCGATGGTGACGGCTACAATGACATGCAAATAAAATGGGGACATCCATTTGGTGAACCAGGCGCACAGCTTCATCCAGGAGATGAGCGGGATATCAGCTTCGGATTCTGTTTCCTGCAACCATTGGCACAAGATGATACAATAGTATTGTATCTCAGCCTACTTGGTGTACAATACAACGAATGGGTTCCACCCACGATATAAATCAAATCTAACTAAAATATATCTGGGGCTGACTTTTATGCCCCACTCTAATATCTTTTCCCATAAGGGAAAAGTATAACATAAAAAAAATAAAGGAATGTAAAATGAGAAGAAGAAGTAAAACATCATTAAAATTAGGTTTACTATTCATTACTATATTACTTTTATTAGGTTCAACTAGTATTAGTTATTCTCTTTGGTATGATGAATTACATTTAGATATAGATGTAGAAAGCGGAATTTGGGATGTAAGTATCAAAATTAAAAAAACACTTGATTATCTCAATGATGATTTTGAATTAACAATAACTGTTTGGAATGATGGGCCAAACGATTTAACAGATGTTGAAGTAACAGATACAATAGGTGTAGATGCAACACCAAACATCGGAAGTGAGGTTATAAGTCATGGGTATGTAACCTGGGCAAACACTCCAGTTCCAGGTGGAGAAATAAACGATCTTACCTGGTACATTGGTGATCTTCTCGCTGGTGAAACAGCTACTCTTACTATTGAAATAAGTATATCTTGTGTGTCAGGTGATCCTGTTGTTATTTGGCCTGAGGATACAAACGGTGCGATATCACATCCAATTACACGATCATATTATGACGGTAGTCCTGATGAAACAGTCTATTACCGTGTTGAATCAGTTGCCGGAAATATTGTTAAGTTTGAAGATAGCGAACCAGAAGGGCTCGGTGAGGATGGTAAAGTGGAAACTGATACATTTGTTATTACTGTCCAAGGTGGTAGTCTCACTGTAAAAGTTGGTACAAAAGCTGGATCTGATCCTGAAGAATGGAGCACACTTACAGGGATTGGAGATACTGTGGTTGACTCAAAAGGATT
>JAHWGK010000110.1 GCA_020054495.1 Thermoplasmata archaeon
CCTGGGTTGTATTTTATTTTTCCTTTATTCATTTTTGCAAATGAATCGGCTTGTGCTTTTCCCACTGCGTTGTAAGGAAAGGTTTTTTTCATACCTTTAACTTTTACTGTTGGCATAATTTGTTTTTTTATAGATTAACATATTAGGGTAGTCTTTCGTGTTACCCTTTGGACACGTGTAATTGTATTTGTTTTTATCTAAAGAACTTTTCTCCATTATCTTTTATCCATTGGATTTTTTGTTTTCATTGTAGCGTCAAGAATTTTTTCTTCTCTTGAACCCTTTGGTGCATATACCATTTTAGATATACCTGTTGAAGGGTTGTAAATCTCTACGTCCCCTGGTGTTGAATTAATTCTTTTAATTGCTGAATTACGAAATCCCACTGAGTCGTAATTATGCATTTTACGGATTCCTACTGACTTGGAATTATTTTTTTTACTGGGTCTTGTTCCTCTTGGCATAATATTGTTATTTTTACAAAGATAAGAAATCTAATATAATGAAATCAAAAGTAAATGACTGTCTTAAATATTGGCGAGTTATACGTTACTTTATTAAACAAAAGTATGGCCTGACTACTCCTGACCTTGATATGCTTTTATTTCTTTACAGTGAAGATATATTTTCAAAAGAAAAGTTTCAAGAGTTCAATGAACTTCTGCCATGGGATAAAAATAGGTTTAGTAAATTACTGCGCGATGGATGGATTGAAGTATTTCGTCGTAGTCCCAAAAAATATAAAACACTATATGGCCTTACGTTTAAAACTCAAAGAGTCATTAGCAGTATCTATAAGAAGCTTAGCGGGGAGGAAATACCTACAGATATGAGCAACAACCCAATCTTTGCAAAGAATGTAAAATTTTCAGATAAGGTCTACAAGAAGATGATTATAGAAATGAATAACGCTATAAGACAACAACGACGTCATTCTCCTGAATAATTGTAAACGGTTCATCGTTTATAATCATAGAATATCCAGAGCGCTTATCGTAAAAGATAAAGTCGCCTTCATCTAAAACAGCTACATCTGTCCCTGATTTTATTATCACTCCTTTTTTGTATCTTAGTTGGTTAGCATCTTCTGAACTTAGAAGTAAGCCTGAAGAAGTTTTAATCTCTTCTTCAATTGTTTTTATAATTATATTTTTACCTATCGGTTTCATTTTTCTATTATTACAGAGTTGTTTAAAATATTTAAAACTTTGTCTTTGTTTTCTCTAAAAATTTTTTCTTGAGTTGTTAAATCAACGTCTACATTAATTCGTATTTTATGCATACCCCCTTTACAGCTAGTTACAAACTGAAAGTCTTTTGTTTCAATTATTTTGTTAGGTTTTAAAATAAAATTAAAATAATAATTAGTGTAACTTTCATCGTTCCACACCGGCTCATGATTTATAGTTTTATTAATTTCTTGCAGCTTTTTAATTTCACTGCAATAATTAAAAACTAAATTTTTTTTCCCACCCCAAAATGCACCGTAATAGTAATTTAAGTTTTTTGTACCCATTGGAATAAAACAAGACGAATGTTTATGTCTGTCAAAAGGCATTTCGTCTGATACACTTTCATTGTATCCAAAGTGTTTTCCTACAACATGCTCTCCTATAAACCAGTCATCAAATTCTTTTTGAATATTTGTGTCCGCATCAAAAAAATAAACATACTCTTCGTTTGTTTTTATTTTTTCTATACAATTAAATTTATCGTTCACAGCCTCTCTCCATGTTTTGTGAAATGTTTTGTAATAAATAAAATTTTTTATGTCGGGCAAATAGTTGCTAGGGTCTTTGTCAGTAAACATGTGAAACGTTATATTATTTTGACCTTTGTAAAATTTATTAAATCTGTTTACAAATCTACAAGCAAGTAAAAAATATCCATTAGTTCCTATTAAAATTATAGCAATTTTTTTATTTTTTATTTTCATAATACGAACAAAATATTTCAGTTATGTATGTTACTTCACAGATTCCATCTTGGCAAACTATGTCTTCTTTCTGATACTGGTCTACCCTGTATGTAATACATCTATCATCTTCTGGTGTGCATGATGCTGCTGCAAAGAAAAGAAGTATTAAGAAAAAAAGTATAATGTAATCTAAAATTTTTTTCATTTGCTATTTTTATAATCTATTATAAATCCAATCATCACAATTAAATTCATACCGATTGATGATGCTATTTCTACCATGTCATGAAACGAATGTATCGAAAGATGTATGTGTCCCACAATCCAAAAAGGTATTGCTAGGTTTTGACTTATCCAGATAAGTGTAAACTTAATTAGTCTCATAACTTCTAGCCATTGTTACAATCGCATTGGTAGATAAAATTGTCACCGCTACACTCACTGCGTTTTGAAGTGCTTGCTTGGTTACCTTCATAGGGTCTATTATCCCCATCTCGACTAAGTCACCCTCTTTGCCCGTCTTTACATCCAGACCTATGTTCTTCTCGTTATACACTCTTTGGTTTTGTATCCCTGCGTTCTCTTGTATTTGTTTAAGAGGCTCTAGCAACGCCCCCCCCAAAATCGCCTTGGCGATTTTTTTTGAGCCAGATTTAGAGTTAGACAGTAAAAGACCCTCTTGGTACAGAGCCAGTCCTGCCCCAGGGAGTATGCCTTCCTCTAGGGCACTGCGGACTGCGCATACTGCATCGTCAACTCTATCGAAAAGTTCTTTTTGTTCTAAGTCTGTGTTTCCGCCTACATAGATAACACCAACGCCCCCTGTAAGGGATGCTACT
>JAHWGK010000111.1 GCA_020054495.1 Thermoplasmata archaeon
ATGGTAGGCAAGCATGATGATTTAATAATGGCGTTAGCAATTGCACATAAATCTAGGGAACAACAAAGCTATAAGCCTGTAACGTATAAGGAGAAATTAACTGGAACCTGGACTACACAAGAATTATTGTGGAAGGGATTAAGTAAGTTTGAGATTAAGAAGCTGGCAAAAACAGGTCAGATTATATTAATCAAATAATAAGGAGGAATAAGAATGGATAAGCCGAAGATTTTAATGTTAGACCAACCTTGTGAAGAAGCATGTAGGATGATTGATGAGGTTGCGGAAAGAGTAGAGCATGGAAGATTTCCAGATTATGTATGGACAGGATTGACACCTACAAGAAGTTATGTTCCTACATTTTGCCCATGTACTGGCGTAGACCATATCAACGCACCAGAGATTATCCACTTGGATGCAGAATGGAAAAGGAATGAAGGCAAGTGGATTACTTCTACTGCTGAACATACTTTGAGTTTAATGTTACAGTTAGCAAAGAAGAAGGGTATTGAATTAAGTGGTAAGACTGTTGTAATTATTGGTGCTGGTAGAATAGGCTGTAAGATAGCAAGGTATACAGCTAGCATGGGTGCAGGTGTTTATACTTATGATGTAGGTGAAGAACATGATCATGCCATCGAAGAAATATTTAATTTTGCTGATATTATAACCCTTCACGTTCCACTAAATGACGAAACAAGACATATGATAGGCAAGAAAGAAATTGCAATGATGAAACCAGGTGCATTATTAATAAACACTTCACGCCAAGAAGTAGTTGATATAGAAGCAGTTAAAGAAGCATTAATAAGTAAGAAGATATATTATGCAGATGATTTCCAAAACAAAGTTGATTTGACAGAATATGGGGCAATACAGACACCTCATATTGGTGGCAACTGTAAAGAAGCTAGGGAAATGACAGATATATACATTGCGAAACAGCTTGTTAAGTATATAAATAAGAATATATAAGGAGGAATAAGTATGAGTAATATAATTTGCGATTGTTGCGCGAACCATTTAGGCAACAGGGAAATGATGGAAAGAATGATAAGTATTGCAGCAGAAATAGGGATTGATTATGTAAAATTCCAATCATTTAAAGCTAAGAAGCTTAATTCTAACTGGGAAAATTTCAATGTTAACTATGAGTATTACAAGAAACACGAATTATCAGAGGATGATCACGAATTTATAATAGAAACTTGTGAGAAGTATAATATCAAACCTTTATTTACAGTGTTTGATTTGCATACCGCAAAACAACTTTTATTACTAGGAGTTGAATCAATTAAGGTTGCTAGTCCAGATGCTAATAATTGGGATTTAATCAACTATATTACAGATAACTTTGAAGATGTAATAATTAGTACGGGTATGCACACTAAACAGCAAATAAAGGCACTCAAGAGCCTTGTAAGACACAAACCACACGTTAGGCTATTGTACTGTGTTTCAAAGTATCCTACTGAAATGGCCGATATAGACTTTGACGATATGCTAATGTTTGATGGATTTTCAGACCATACGCAAAATTTAGATGCTAGTAAGAAAGCGTTGGACTTGGGAATGGGAATTATAGAACGACATTACACGTTGGGAAAATATTTACCGGGCAGGGATCACTTTTTAAGCAGCACGCCAGATGAATTAACGGAACTTGTTAAACATAGAGATTATTTAGTGAAATCAGAAGCCTATAAAAGTAGGTGGAATGGATGAGAAATAAAAAACTAGAAGTTGGAGATGTTGTTGTATTAAAAATTGGTGATAAAGTGCATGGGCAGATTGAAGATAATTACGGGGAAAATCGATATTATGAATTTTCGATAGGCGATAAGATTGAAGTCGGTAATAAGGACCCATTTAATTTCATACAAAATATAATAAAAGAAAGCTACAGGGTAGACATTACAACAGACCAACTAAAAGATTTTTTGGTAAAACAACATGGTTCCAGATGCTTGCCAATAACGATAGAAACTAATAGATTTGCTGGAAAATATGTATTAACTAGAAGGCACGATGCTTACGACGATACAACCGCTGACTATTATGAGTTCCAATCACTTGATAACGAAAAAATACTTTGCAAAATTGTTTCAAAGATGAACGCTTTTCACAAAAGCCTGTATGATAATTTAGTGCCTATCGACAAGCTAAAAGCAAGGTGGGTTAATAAATGAAAAAAATATGTATAGTAATTACAAATCGTTCTAGTTGGGGTAGATATATGGCAGTTTGTAAGGCTATAGATGAACATCCCGAACTTTACTTGCAATTAGTAGTAGCTGGTGGAGCATTAAATTTAGACATTCCATACGAGGTTGATTATAGATTGAATTGTCTAGTAGACGGAGATAATGGTTCGAGCATGATACTTACTTCTAACCTATTATCAATGCAGCTAGTACCGATATTTGAGAAGTTAAAACCTGATACAGTATATATTCATGGTGACAGATTTGAAATGCTAGGCGTTGCAATGACAGCTAACTACATGGGAATAGATATTGCTCATGCTGAAGGTGGAGAAGATACCGGATGTATTGACGATAATATAAGGAACTGTATTTCTAACTTAGCTAGGATTCATTTTCCAGTAACAACTTATGCTAAAACTCAACTATGTGATTTTGCACTTGGGGAAAAATATGTTGTAGGAAGTCCCGCATTAGATTTATTATGTGATT
>JAHWGK010000112.1 GCA_020054495.1 Thermoplasmata archaeon
ATCTTACAACTCGCTCATCAATTCCAGTAGGTATTGTTCCTCCTATTTGAGAATCAACATATGTTTTAATTGCTTTTTCAGTTGGAATAGCTGTATCTGAATCTCCTGCAAGACTTCCGTCTGTTGAAAATTCACTAATAGTTGCGCCAGAAGCGAAGGTTAATGTAGATAAAGTTGAAAGTCCACTTACTCCTAAAGTAGATAAGGTTGAATCCCCACTTACATCTAATGTATCTAAAGTAGAAAGTCCACTTACACCTAAAGTCGCAAAATTCGCCACACCGTTCGCATCTACTAATACATCACTACCTTGGATTATTTTTTGATCGGATGTAAGAACAAGATTACCTTGTCTAAACTTCGCCATTGTCTTGCCTCCGTCTTAAAAAGACCGTCACTACCGTGACCGAGATATTTATTAATTTGTTCTAAATTTATCTAGCGTTTGCATACTTTCCTGGTTGTTCTGCCCAAGCAAATCCCATATATATTTGACCATTAGTATTCCAGGCTCCTGAAGTATTTCTAATTTTTAATCCCTGAGATAGAATGTCTACTGCAACACCAGCTCCAATTGTTTGAGAATTTGATAAATTAATTTCTAAAGCATTAATTTCTTGGTTGTATCCAAGGTCTGAATATTGTAATTCCCAATTTCGTACAGTCGTTGCTACTTGTTTAACAAACCAAATATTAGGTTTAAATCCAAGCGGAATATAAGGACCATCTGCATTTCCATTACCAGTATACATAAATGCTTTACAATATCCTGGAATATCTGTAAATACATAAGCTATTATATTATCACCACTTCCATTAAATGCATTTCCACTCCCTATTCTAAAATAAGTATCAGTAGGAGGAGTGCTATCCCAAGGAGCTGTATTAAGAAATCTTACATCAGTTGTATTCAACCACATATAATAATCTTCTGGAGCGGTAGCGTGCATATATTTATGATAAACAATAGTTCCAACAACGTCAGTTTTGTTTTTGATCCACCACATAGTAGGAACTTTACCTAGTCCATGAGATATGTTTCTTATTGTTGCATTACCTGTATATTCTATAATATCTAAACCATGTGAAACACTATCTCTTAAACCAATATCAAGAAATGATGCGTTTGTGTTTAATTGATTTCCCAATGATATAGAATCAGAATTAAACTTCATATGTCTTCTATTATCCGAGGCTTCAGCTTGAGTATTATCAAAGAAGAGAACCTTCTTCTCTTCTGCAGTAGTAGACCAAGCACCTACAGCACTTGTTTTCTTAGTTATTGCAAGAACTCCTTCTGATGAATCAAAATTCATATCTTTCATAAAATCAGTATCTGAAAAATCTGTGCTTGCATTTGGCATATCAAGACTTTGAAGTAGAAATGATACATAAGAATCTCTTGAATTAAATCTATCTGGAGGAGTAAAAGTAGTATCAGAATCATATCTACAAATACCCTTTGAAATTCTTATATCATCAAGATAGCCAGTGTATTTAGCTCCACCTGAATAATAACTTCCGATTATCAAAGCTGCTGCTGTATCATCATTAACAGTATAAGATACCTTTCCATCTAATACTCCATCTATAAATAGACGAAGAGTGGTTCCGCTTCGACATGCTGCCACATGAACCCAAGAATTAGTAGAAGTATCTATACTACCAGTAATTATATTTGTATTATTATTTCCATACCAGTGCATATATCCTGAACCATCGCTCCAAAAATACCATCCGGCATAGCTAGCAGGTCCCGTATTCTTACCTATAATATTTCCATTCGTGTTAGTGTGCATCCAAAATTCAACAGTAAAATCTCCTGTTCCAAAATCTAAGTCAGTAGCATCCGGAATACTTAAATAAGAACTTCCATTAAAATACATAGATGAGTTGTCAAATTTGGCTTGAGTTGTACTGTGAGTAACTCCAGTTCTTGTAATAGTTTTACCAACTCCATCTCTTGAAGCAACATAAGCACCTTCACTTGAATCATCAATAGTATTTGGTATATTATATGAACATAATGATTTAAAACTTGTTGCATCATATTCAAAATTTCCGTAACCATTTTTGTCTGTATTACCTGATGTAATTGAGAATGGTGGATTTCCAAAATTTACTTGAAAAAATGTATTGGCATCATAATTAGAAAAAGAAAAGACCCATTCACCAGTTAAGCCATCAAAGGCCCACCCTGTTTCAGCAGAAGGATCTCCAGAGTTTTGCCATACTCCGTTTTTACTAAAATATAGTTTTCCATTTTTTACGAGAATACCCATAATATCGCCGTTAGTCCAGCTAGTTCCATAAGCAGAACCAGCGGTGTTTATAACTTTTTGGCCGCCCCAATTATGTCCTCTGCCTCCTCTAGCATCCCCTGGGTATGTATAATGACTAATTTGCGGTGCAGTTACAGGATCTATGCCTATAAAAGGAGAGTTACCTACAGATGTAAATTTTACCTCACAATAAAATCCATCAGAATCTTCCGCGTCAAAACTTAATGTGCTTATACTAGGTATATAAGTTGTTAAATTACTGTAAGCTTTTAAATTACCTTCTGAATAAATTTGAGTGGACGCCAAGGCGGAAAGTATATTTAATGTAGCAAAATTATT
>JAHWGK010000113.1 GCA_020054495.1 Thermoplasmata archaeon
TGTTTTATCATCTGGTCGATATGTCATTTGCGTATGTACCCCTGGCCAACCCCCACTATGACCAATTTCTTTTTTACTTCTTTTTCAAGTTCTTTTATGCGAATAAACCCCAAGACAAAGTTTTTTAAGAGGTTGTTGCTTTCCAAAATTGGAAAAAGTGTAACCTTCACATCTTGTGAGGGTTACCTTTTCTTCACTATTTCTTAAAGAAATTATTTATTCAACTTTTTTCTTGTGGGTTTTTTTTCATTTCTAAAATGCAAATCAGATTATGATTGTTAACTATGTATCATCTTTTTTGCTATTGAAATTATAATTTAGGTTCTTAACCGATATGGTATGCTTTTTGAATCTCAGTCTAAGGGTTATAGTAATGTAATTATAAAATCAGTTGTAAAAATTTTCTGTAAAGAATAAAACAAGTATTGCCGTGGTTAATGCAACTATTAAACCTTCAGCAAAATACAGAATGCCAAATAAAATGTATTTCAAAGAAGGGCGTTTAGATGGGTCAAGCATAAGATAAATTAAATCATGATAAAAGATATAAAGTTTATTATAAAAATATAATGTTGGATAATGGAGCAATACCTAGCAGGTTTTTTTATTTTGATTTGAATATTAGAGCTAACTCTTTTGTACGAAATATTAAAAGATTTTTTCGAGTTTTAAAATGCTTATCATCACTCCATATTCCATCAACTTTTAAGGCAAGATAAAGAGCAATAAACGGAATATCATTTATATCTTTGATTATAGTTTTTGCAATATTTAATTTATTTTCATAATCTTCTTTGGGGATAATTAAGATGTTTTCAAAAATAATATTTAATAAGAGTCGGAATCCATCATGATTTAATTTTGCTTTTTTACAGATTAATTTTTCATATTTAGAGATTTCTTCAAATGTATATTCTGGTGTTATAAACTGAATTAATGGTGAAAATATTATTCGTCTAGTAATCCCCTTTTTAATGAGAGCAGATATTATTATATTAGAATCAACTACTAATTTCATTCAACAAGACCATGTCTTTTAGCAATTTCATGTTTGATCTTTCTTCCAATTTCAATAGCATCTTTTTCTGTTAATTCACTTTTTGAAAGAAGATTATCCATGATTTCGAGTTTTCGCGCTTGTTCCCACATGGCTTGCCTAGCAATTTCAGTCCATTTTATTTCTTTATGTTTTTTTATTATTTTATGTAGTTCTTCTGGTATTGCTAGAGTCATATTTGTCATATTTATTCCCTTAAGTAGTATATGTATTTTTACTTATATAAGGTTTTTTACTTATATATCTTTTGTTTACGTTTTTCGTTCAATTCCTTCAAAAATTCATCTTTATAATTAACAGAACTCCTTAATTTTTTTAGAATATTTTTTGTACCTTTTTCTTTCTTTTTCATATTCAATTAATACGTTACCTCCCTTGATTTACTAAATTTTTAAATCAATATCAAATTTATAGGTTATAAATAACAACAGGAGGTCATTAAAAGTATTAATTTGACTAAAAATATATATCATATCATATAATGGAAGCAATACCTTGCAAGTTTCTACTCATGAGGCTATGATTAGAGTTTGGATATGTATCGGCAAATCCAAAAATTAGCCGATACCGATACTTATTACTTAATCTCCTCCCCGTCTTCATCATTACCAATTATTCTAGTATAGTATTTTGTTTCATCAATGGCAACTTTTTCACAGGAACATCTTATGGATGTTCCTTTTTTATCTCCTTGAATAATATCCCTACATTTCATACATCTAATTTTCATTTAAAGGCTCCAATTCATTAGAGATAAAAATTTTAATGGTAGGGATTTTTATTGCAATAGCCATTTCCAGACCGGTTTGACTACTATTTTTTTGTCATCAACGATGATTTCTTCTTCTTGGCCATAGGTTAAGATCATTCCTTCTTTTAGTTTGTATTTTTTACAGGCTTCCAGAAGTCCTGCCATCTCTCTACTTTTGTTACCGTCATCTAGGTTCTGGGTTACTTGTATCGCTTGGACAATTTTTAATTTATCCTTTATGATAAAGTCGCATTCTGATTTTTCTTTATGATAAAATATGTCTTTGTTTTTTCGTTTGAGTTCTAAAAAGACGATATTTTCTAAAATCCTTCCACTATTTTTTGAAAATTTAAAGGAGATGAGATTGATAAGACCCATATCTATTACATAAACTTTCTTTTTTGAATAAATCTGTTTTTTTAGCGATTCATCATATTTCGGTATGGTAAATATAAGATATGAATTTTCTAGATAGTTTGTGTAGTGTTTTACAGTATTTATAGATCCAAGGTTAAGCATTGATTTGAGATTATTATAGCTTATTTCTTTTCCATAGTTTGAAAAAAGAAAGTGAGTAAGTTCCTTCAGTGATTTTTCATCTGAAAGGTTGTATCTAACAATAACATCTCTGTATAGTATGTTTTCATAGAGATCTTTTAAGGTTTTGTCATTTTTATATATCCTATATTCAGGCATTCCCCCGTTGTCGATATATTCATTAAATTCCTTTTTAATAAGTGCACGATCTTCTGTTAAAAACATAGTTTTATTTGTATCAACATTCACATACGAAAGACACTCTTTAAAT
>JAHWGK010000114.1 GCA_020054495.1 Thermoplasmata archaeon
GTATTTCCTGCCATCCTATTAAAATATATTCTCTCAGTATCAGCATCAAGACTTAAATAAAAAGGTTTGTAGTCAGAAGCAATCTCATGGGTTTCTACTATATTAGCAGGATTACCTGTATCATTATGTTTAAAAGCAAAACCTATTGTTAATATTTGATCATTATAAGGATTAGGATTACTCCATATTAAATTAATTTTACCATTATTAACCCAACCTGGACAATTAATACAATAACCACCACGCCTACCACTTTGATCAATAGTAGCTCCACTACCAATTGAACTTCCTGAAGACCAAAAAGTACCAGCATCTTCTCTACCATATCCTTCAAAGCCATCTATATGTAAAAGAGTCATTTATGCTACCTCCACACCAAACTCACAAGCATTGATTTTAGCTTGTGTCCAGGGATTTGAATCAGAGGGATCTTCAAGAATTATATCCCCTTGTATTTCATAAAATGAATCAGGCAAATCCTGCTCTGTTTGACTATAATCTGTTGATCCTGTTCTTATGAAAGGATCAATTTTTATATTATCAGCCGTTGCAGTTCTTCTACAATTTTGTCTTATCTGTAAACCGATAATACCTGAATCATCTAAATCAGTAGGAACATCTTGATAAGTATAAGAATCCTTTTCTGCTGCATTGGCTCCTTCCACATAATCAGAATCATCAAATCCGGTTTCATCAATGCATTCATAATTACTACCTGCCGATGGAGTAAAATCTGTATGGTTTCCTGCTCCATTAGGATGAATAGCGTCAATTCTCACATCTCCCAAGAAATCATTATTTTCTGTTCCCTGATCATCAGCAATATAAACATCATCAAATTGTACATTTTGATTTGGATCAGAGGTATTATAATCGGAAATTAAACGACCAGCAGATATAACTGTGCCAGAAAATGTATATTTTGTATCTCCAGAATAATCATAAACTAATTCTTCATTTATTCTAATTTGAGCTATTCCGGCTGTATCATGAATTTTTAATTTAGCTTCCACATAATACCATTGACCAAGATTAAGTTTTACTGTTACTGGATTTACCGCATTACTTCTGGCAACACCAACCGTAAAATTTCCACTATCATCTAAATATCCAAAAACTTTTGAAGAAAGACTACCATCACCAAAGTCAAAAGTAGGATTAGTTAAACTCGTTGACAGAAATCGATTCTCATGCTTCATAGCAAATCCCATGATTCCTATGCGAGTGTTTTCTATTGAAGGAAAATTCAAATTTATAATTCCACTATAAATATTGGTAGCTTTAAAACGCATACACTTTCCACTATTTCTACCAGTTTGTAAAGACCAACCATATCCACTTAAATTACCTACAATACCACCAGAATTTTTAATATCACTTATACTTGAATAACCCTCAAAACCATCGAATTTTAAAAGTGTCATTTTATTTATCCTTCAATAATAGTAAGATAAACATTTTGCAAAAAAGCATCAGCAAAATATCCTGAAAGCACAGTAAACTTATCAACCAACACTCTTAACTGAGCTTCATTATTTTTGGTTTCGGCTACCATTTGAATCCAAAATTGATCAGGAGTTAATCCAACAGTAACATCAGATCCTATTTGAACAAATTGAGTTCCATCCCAATACCAACCTCTAAAGGTATTACCTTCTTTTTTTATTTTAAGTTTAGTGGATGATGGATTATCTGATACCCTGTAAACAGTCTCTGATCCACCATTGGCAGTTCGTATTACCACATCTTGAAAATTTACATTGTCATATTCACGATTGACCTGAAAATATTCGGTAGGTGATTTTTTTGCTTCCAGACCAAACTTCCAATTATCTTGAGCAGGTTCTTGATCTACATCTATATCTATATAAACTTCAAAATCTCCTGCCAATACTTTTTTATTTTTTACCTTTTCTGTAGGTTCACTGGAATTAACTAAAAACTCTAATTGATTGGTATCGATAACCGGAGTTCCAGATTGCACACTCCATATATCCGTATCGGGAGGATCGCCATCACCACCAACAAAAGTGGCTGTTTGAATTGGATTTTTAGATATAACCTGAACAAACTGCTGTGCAACCTCAATAGTATTAACTGGATCATTATTAGAAATCACCTGAACAAATTGCTGTGCAACCTGCATTAAATTAGTTACCTCTAATACCTCAATAGCAACTTGTGTGACTCTGGTATTTGGATTAGACTCAGTTTCAAGTACTTCAACTGCAATCTGAGTATCCCTTAAATTAGGATTGGCCTCAGTTTCAAGTACCTCAACTGCAATTTGGGTATCTCTAAGTGCCATCGTTTAATCTCCTATGTAGTTATCTCCAAACCAAACTCAGCAGCTTCCAATTTCGTTTGAGTCCAGGGATTTGAATCATCGGGATCTGTTTCCCAAATCTCATTTTCAAATAAATAGTCAGCAGTAATTTCTGATGTTTCAGTTCCAGAATAATTAGTTGAATTAGATCGAATCAAAGGTGTAATCTTCCTGGTTCCTGCTTCATCTATTTTACAATGATTGTTTAATTGAATGCCAATAACTGTACCTAATGATCCGGTTGTAATTCCAAAAGTCTGCTTATGATTTAATGTATTTGAAG
>JAHWGK010000115.1 GCA_020054495.1 Thermoplasmata archaeon
AAAATAAGTTATGAGCGCTTTAAACTAAATAGTTTTTAAATTTTTACTAAGCGTTTGATGTTATTGTAATGTCTGTGGCAGCTCCGTTGTGATATACTACGTAATACCATTTGGAGCCGTCTGAGGTGAACTCAAATTTATCATAAAACACCCCAGATGCTGCGTCAAGCTGAACCCTTCCTATGCCAGTATTAGCTGCTAATTCATCAGCATCAGAAGTATGAACAAATCCACCTAAAACGTCTGTTGTATATCCAACACTAACTGTGACAGAAGCTGCTGCGCTTGCATTCAAAACAAAAGTATACTTTAACCCCGCTGTTGGAGCTGGAAGCGTATATCTAACAGCATTTAAAGCCGTGGAGGGGTTAATTGAAATTATGGTATCATGTGGATACGCAGATTCCGTCATTGTTGTGTTTATTGAACCTGAGGCATTACTTTCTGATGCAACGTTTTGCTTCGGGGTTTCTGTCAAGAATATATTATAAAGGTCTGTTCCACCAGATTGTATTATTGCAGAATTTGTAACATTTAAGTTACCAAGCATTGTTGTTGCTCCTGATACGTGAAGGGAAGATGTTGTATCTCCAGTAGGTCCTACAAAAACAGTGCCTCCAGACACAGTTAAACCTGGGTCATCCCACTTACCAGCTATTACTCTATCGTCAGAATAAACAGCAAATATAGGAAGGCCAGAAACATCACTAACAGCACTTAGGAGTCCGTCCTTGTTGTCATTAATTTCAAATAACCCACCAGTATCACCTTCAAAGACAATCGCCCCATCATCTTCAACTTTAAGCGTGATGCTTGCGCCAGTTAGGCCGCTAAATCTAATTTCAGGTTGCTCAGTGCTTCCTGTAAAGTCTCTATTCGGTATGATTATTATGTCTCTTGCCATTTGTTTCTTAGTTTTCTATAAATAGGTTTTTAATTATTTAAACCTCCACTTTGTTGAATCGTAATTTTGTTTTGCTTCTGCAGAAGATAACCCTTTGTTGTATAGTTTAAGAGTTGATATTGAGCCATTAAAATTATTTATGGGAGAACCGAGACTTCTGGCTCCAATGTAAGCATAGTTTTTTGGTGATATATTTTCACCATACCAATAGTTATTTCCAGCGCCAATTAGTCTGGTTAAGGATTTTTGTTCTCCATTTATATACATTACCCATGACCCAGAATCAACAACAACACACACATGAGTCCATGTATCTTGATATTCAACAGACGTGTCAACATCGGCTCCAAACATTGTTATATTTGGCGATGAGGTTAAGCCATTTGCTCCACCAACAATCGAAACAGTTTCGCCATCAGCTCCACTTGTAAAATTGCCATATGATATAGTAAATGAGTCAGTTCCAAAAATATCAAGTCCATTTCCTATTGAAAACATAACTCCTGCTGTGCTTTTATTAAAGTTTGGCTTAAACCAAAAGTCAATAGTCGCAGGGGAATCAAATATTAAATCACTAACATGTGCTGTTAGATTTATGTAATCACTAACACCATCGAGCACCCAAGCTTTTTCACTAAAAGGAACTCCGTTGATTAGCGTCCCATTATACCCATTTATAGTCAAATCATAGGCTGTAGTATCCCCGTCTACATATGATTTTGTATTATATGCATCGACTGATAAAATAAGTCCCTCAGTTACGGTTGGTATGAATGTATTGTATGCCATTAAATTTCTACTATTTGACTCCAACCAGTTGTCCCAGTTGTTGACATTATTTCAAATATCTGCTCATGATTATGAAAAACCCTTCCATTAACACTGACTTTTGATAATCCGTTTAATGGGCCTGGTTCAACTTGACCTTCGAATTTTAAAGCAACCAATGAACCATCATTGTTTTTTCTAATAGTATCTATTGATGTATCTAAAACATCATCAAACGGTACAGAATTTAAAATTGCTGAATTGATTATTATGTAAGTTCTATTATTCATATTTTATTTTTTATTGAAATCTCCATTTTGTTGAATCGTAATCTTGCTTTACTTCCTCTGTTGTAAAAGCTTTGTTGTAAATTTTTATGTAAGATATATCTCCAGTCATAAAAGAGTTATTACCAAATCCAGCGTGATTTCTGCAACCTACCCTACCATTGTCAAGATTTGTTAATCCATTAAACCATTGTGTAGAGTCATTTTGAGCTCCAGATGTGCTTTGAGCAACCAAATCCCCATTTACATAAAGAGCAGGAGAAGCTCCATCATGTGTCAAAACAACCTGAACCCAGGTGTCATCAGTTGTTGCTGCGGCATCTGTTAGTACAAACCACTGCTGAACTCCTGCTTGATTGCAGTATCCTCTAAACTTTCCTGTAGAAGGAGCTATAGCAATTTCAATTCTCTCATTAGCTGACGTGTCATTAAATGATAAAATCTCTTGTAATGTTGATGGTGTTGCATCTGGCAATTTAACCCAGGCGATAATTGTCCCTCGTGAATCTCCTGAAAATTGAGGTAAAACATTATCGGTATCAATGTAGTCATTAATCCCATCAAATGTCCAGGAGTTTGTATCAA
>JAHWGK010000116.1 GCA_020054495.1 Thermoplasmata archaeon
ATTGCCTTTACAGCATTTTTATAGAAATCTTTGTGACCTCGAGCCATACCTTTTGCCAGTATTTTTCCAAAAAAACCTGTGGGTTTTGCAAATTGTGACATTTTTGAATTCCCCTATGGAATAACTGTTAATCACCAATATACTTTTATTTTTTCTTAAATCTATAAAAAACAGATATTCAATGTAACAACCTGTTGCTCTAAAAGAAGATGCATACAAACGAAAAATTGACGTTCTAATTGCAGTGTTTCTCCTGTAAAACTCCCTTAACCCGCCAGGTCCGTTGATTTTTTTTCTGTAAAAAAGGTAATTTTGCTATTAAATGCAGTAATCCATACAACTTTTTAAATATAATATCTATTACAATTATTAGATGAAGGAGAGATAAGATAATGAAAAAAATAATTGCTTTGCTAATGATTTTATTAATGCTTATTACGATCTTAAGTGGATGCACTGATACTGATGATGTTGATGATGACGATCTTGACGATGATTTTGAGGATGACGACCCTGGTGGTAGCGATTGGACTGATGAGGGACTAAGCATTGATAATGGTTGGTATTGGAATCCCGAGATTGTAATATTAGATGATGGAACTTATAGGATGTATGTTGAAGATCATGGAACAGATGGTTCGTCTTTAATTGGAGTTGTTGTTTTATCCTCAACGGATGGTTTTAGTTGGACATATATAGGAATTGCAATGGCAGCTGCTTCACATCCAGGAATCATTAATTTAAGCGATGGTCGTTGGAGGCTGTATTATCAGTGCGGTGAAAGTATTTGCAGCGCAATTTCAGATGATGGTTTAACTTTTGAAAAAGAGGATGGAACACGTCTAGATTCTGATACTAGTTTAGAAGGAGCAAATGTTAGACACCCATGTGTTGTAGAAACATCTAGTGGCGGTTATCGAATGTATTATGACACAGATGCAGAAGGTGGAGGTTTCATTAGAATCTGGTCAGCATACTCAGATGATGGTTTATCATTTACACGTGAAGGTTTGAGCATTGATATTACACCTTATAGAGATGATTGGCCCACTGGTTTTTATGCACATGCAAGCAAACCTGAAGTATTACGAACATCAGATGGAAAGTGGAGAATGTTTTTTGCATCATCTACACTGATTGGTTCAGTATATAAACCAGCTGTAATAAGAATGGCAACCTCTGATGACGGAATAAACTGGGATATCAAAACTACAAATTATGAGATAAAAGCAGGAGAAAGATCAGATGGAAACTACTATGGTACATTTGACGTCTCAGTAAAAGAAATAGATAATGCAGTTAGAATGTGGTATTGTCTATTTTTATCACCAGAAGAGGGATTTGCTGGGGATTATTCTGGGATCTATTCTGTTTCTAAATCTTTAGATGAATTAGACAATTAGAAAAAATCCAGAAAACTTGCTTGATCTTGCTTTCAACAGATTGTGATAGACAAACAAAAAATAAGTGTTCTAAATGCAGTGTTTCTCCTGTAAAATCCTTATAATCCGCCAGGCTCGTTGAACTATTAGGATTTGCTCCAAAACATTAAAGATAATAGTGTAATTAACAAGTTTTGATCTAAATGGATGAAGATCTAATAAAAAAAATTACGGATATTTCAGAAACATTACTTATTCCATTATACTCACGCGCAGCAGAATCTCAAACAGAAAATCCAATTTTAATAGATACAAAGGCTGTGGAAATAACCAAGGAATTAAACAAAATCTTTGAAACATCTGATTCATCATTATATCAAACCCTCTCAAAAGGAAAAACGAGAAAAAAGCTAGGAAAGAAACTCAATGTTACTTTAGCTTTGAGAACAAGAAAATTTGATAAATATTGCACTTCTTTTCTTAAGAAAAATCCTGAAGGGATAATTGTAGAACTTGGCTGTGGTCTTAGTACAAGGTTTCCAAGAATAGACAATGGAGCACTTACATGGTATGATTTGGATTTTCCAGAAGTAATTGACATTAGAAAACAGTTTTTCAAAGAAACACAGAGATACCATTTTATTTCATCCTCTGTATTAGATTTTATATGGATGGAAAAAATACAAAATAAACACAAAAACATTCTTTTTATCGCTGAAGGATTATTCATGTACCTCCACGAAGAAGAAGTAAAGAATTTAATATTACATCTTCAAAAAACATTTCCAGGTTGCGAACTTGCATGTGAAGTAGCAAATACTTTTATTGTAAAGATGCTCAAAAGAAGAATGTGGAGGAAAAAATTCCAACGGGATTTCCATCTAGGCAAAAATGCTTCTTTTTATTTTGGCATAAGTGATAGTAAAGATCTTGAAAAATGGAACCAAGGAATTACATTCCTTAATGAGTGGACTTACTTTGATGATAAAGAAAAAAAGCTAGGATGGATTAATATTTTTGGCAAATCAAAGAAATTTAGAAAAACTCAATGGATAATTCATTATCAACTAAAATAATATGAAATAGGGGTTTCACCCCTATGACACCACGTTCCGCCTTCGCTTCCTCGGCAAGCCCTTGCATAATTTTAT
>JAHWGK010000117.1 GCA_020054495.1 Thermoplasmata archaeon
GAATATGGAGCTGGATGTGCAGAATCACTTTATTTAAAAGCAAAACAAATAACTAAATTTTCTACACCAGAAATTCACGAGTTAATAAATAAGTATTCTTTGTTAATAAAAGAGTTAAACTAATTTTTATATTTATAGTGTTCTGTTACATTTGTCTTGTATAAAAGAGGGTTAATTTATTTTAGCCCTTTTTTTTGCTTATTTATTAAAAAAATTGTTTATATTTATAATTCATTTAAAAATTATATATATGACTAAAAACAGAACCATACCTTACGAACAACACTACGTTCAGGTAGGATTTTACCAAAACTTTATTAAAAACAAAGAACAAGAAATCAAAGACTTGAATAAGAAAAATGATTTACTTGAACAAGAAAATGAAGTTTTAAAAGCTAAACTCGAAGTTGAACATTCTAATAACTTAATGAGATTATGAACAAAGAGAAATTAGCAGAACTTTATCACAAGTATGAGTTATCTAAAGATGACTTCTTTAAACATCAACACTACACAATAATCACAAGACAAGGTATTGACAAGATTCAAGCTATAGAACAAATCTCTATTGACTATGATGTGATTAGATGTGAGTCAAACTTTGCAGTATTTAAAGCAATAGCAACTAAAAACAATAAAAAGATTATAACTTTTGGTTCTGCTTTAAAAGGTGCATCGTACAATGAAGGTAATTGTCAAAGCTGGTATGTTGCTGAAATGGCAGAAAAAAGAGCTATGTCAAGAGCTGTACTAAAACTTACTGGATTCTATGAACTTGGTGTGTTTGGTGAAGATGAATCTGATTCCTTTAAAAAGAAAACTACAAAAGAAGAATTAATTAATAAAATTAAAAACAATGGCTGAAAAAATCTACAAAGAAAAAGATCACCATCCATTTGAAAATCAAATATTCAATCACTATAGAGAAACAGCTAAAAAAATAAATGAAGCTATAGTTCTATTAACGGAACATAACTATACAGTTATTGATCATCAAGGCAAATGGATTACAAAAGAAAACATTAATTAAAATCAATAAATTATGAGTGCAATTATCAATGCGAGTATTAGGGTTGACAAGTTACCTAAAGAAAAATTTGTCAAAGGTAAAGACGGTGCAGTTTATTATAACTTAACCATTTCAGTAAATGACGATACAAGATACGGAAACAACGTAGCTATTATGGATTCACAAACAAAAGAAGAACGTGAAGCTAAAGCACAAAGAAACTATCTTGGTAACGGTAAAGTTGTTTGGACTAACGATATTATTAAGTTAGCTGAAAGAGAAGAAGCAAATACAACTGCTCCAGCATCAAACGATTTACCATTTTAAGAAAACAAAATAAAATTTATTTTTTTGAAGGGGTTTTAAACGACCCCTTTTTTTTATATATTTATATAAATGCAATTACGATTAGACGAACAACAAACAGTACAATATCTTGCAATGCAATCAATAGAAGAAGATTGTACAATAGATGTAAACAAAAAATTAGAATATCCTCCTGTAGCTTTATCGCTTGGAGAAAAATTAATTAAGAGTAAAATAAAAGATATGCTTTTGCCAATACCGATTGGAACTTATGGAAACTTCAGCTTTGTACAAGCACCACCAAAGACTAAAAAGACATTCTTTATATCATTACTTGCATCTGTATATTTATCAGACCAGAATCATTTTGGAGGAAACTTAAAAGGACATAGACAAGGTAAACAACTAATTCACATAGATACAGAACAAGGAAGATGGCATTGTCAAAGAGTATTTAAAAGAGTTGCAGAAATGGCTGGAACATCTAATGACTACTTGACTTATGGTTTAAGAACTATAGGTTATAAAGACAGAATTGATTTTATAGATTATTGTTTAGAACATAAATCAGAAAATGCTGGTCTACTTATTGTAGATGGAATTGCTGACTTATGTGCTGACGTTAACAACATAGAAGAATCAAATGCTTGTGTACAAAGACTTATGGAATGGTCAGCTAAATATAATGTTCATATTATGTGCGTAATACATTCTAACTTTGGATCAGACAAACCTACAGGACATCTTGGAAGTTTTTTAGAAAAAAAAGCTGAAACACAAATACAATTAGAAACAAATACAGTTAATACAGGTTGGGTAACAGTAAAATGCAAAAGAAGCAGGGGTTACGCATTTGAAACATTTAGTTTTAAGGTAAATGAAATAGGACTACCTGAAATCGTTGGGGATTTATATGACCCATTGAAAAACTAAATTATGAAAAACAATTTATCGGATATTTACAACAAACATCAAGTTTGGATTGACATTGTTTGCTCCTTCGGTTGCAATAAAGAAACAGCAGAAGATATTACACAAGAGATGTATATCAAGATTCATAAGAGAATCAAAGATGGTATTAATATTGATTTTGGAAATGATTATAATTATTACTATATTTTTAAAACATTAAAAACTTTATTTTTAGATTTAAGACGTAAAGAAGCAAAAGTAAATACATTAT
>JAHWGK010000118.1 GCA_020054495.1 Thermoplasmata archaeon
ATAAATATATTTTTTTTATCTTTAAATCCTTTTCTATTTTATTTTAAATTAAACTTTGATTTAAAATCTGCTATACTTGATATTAATGTTTTTTTATTCCACAAAATCCATCTTGATAAAGCTCCAGCACTAAATTTATCATTCCAGTTTTCTCTTGCTCGGTGTCTATCTAAATATCTTTGCTTTCTTTCCTCGTCACCGTGTTTAGTAAAATCACTCATACCAGCACTACCAAAATGCGTTGTCTTAACTTTCTTATCTTTTTCGTAAAAAATCGCCATATATTTCTTACCTTTGCTTGTTGAAGGTTTTATTTCTACCCTCATTATACTATTTAAATACATTTTAATTTTAATTCATATAAGTTCCAAAATTCGGTGGAAGCCGCTTAAGAATAGGGACATCTACAAGGGCAGATGGTTTCTGTCCCATAGCATTTGGATTTGGAGCTTGATAGCCACTCATGATATCATCTTTGTCTGGTCTAACGTAAACATATGAAAAAGGGGTTGGCTCTCTAGGCAATACCCCACGATAACCTGATACATTTGAAAATAAATTATATTCCATTTTTACATCCGGTAGTGATTGAAGATTTAGTAAAGTTTCACCACTACGATTGTATATTTTACCAATTTCACTTGGGTAAACTCGTGTCGGTTGAGCGTCTAATAGGGAAGGTGTTTGAGCTTTAACATTTTTATTTTTTCCAGTAAATTTTCCTTTCGTTGTATAACTCATTTATAATATATATTTACATTTTATTTTTGATTAAAATTAAGTAATTATTTGTTCTTTGTAAGGGAGATATTGATTAAAACAATTTCTGAATCTTTTACTTGGGTCTTTTGGGGCAAAATCCATTAACAAAAAACAATAAGGTTCTTTATGGACTTCGGTAGCCATTTTTATAAAATCATTATAACTTATAGGTAAATCACTCTCTTCGTATACCTTCTGTAATTGCTTTTCTTGAACTAACTTAAATAACATTAAATTAGTTGTTTGTTCTCGTATTGGTCGTGATAAACTTTCTCGTGCACAATAAGATTGAACTAACATAAAAACCGATATACCGATTTCGCTGTGATGCCGATGTGCTATAACAAACTTAGTTAATCCTGCTGATGGAAGTAATAAATCTGTTCCCATACAATCATCTAAAATTAACCCAAGACGAGGTGGAACTTCATTTTTATATTTCCATTCAGGTGGTTTATCATAAAAACCTAATTCTTCATATAAAAGTAATTGTTTTAGTAGGTCTTTATTTTCCAAGTTTAAGTTTTTACTATTGACTAATTTCTGATATTCTTTATACTTTTCTTTTTTACTTTTAAAATCATCCCATTCATCTTTTTCTGATTGGATTAATTTTCGTATATCTTTTAAAACTCCTTTAGTTGGTTCATAAACATCTTCATCATCTATACCACATATATTCCATATTTCCCTATTAGAACCATATGTTGGAGTTATTAAATATACTTTATCGTAGTAATCTCTTTCTTTCGCCATCCTAAGTAAATTAGCAACAGCAACTGATTTACCACCACCTCGTTTTCCTGACGCAATTGTTAGGGTATGAAGCTTAATAAAATCAGGGTCTGTGTCTATCGTAAATGCTTTTTTAGCTGGGGGTTTCACATCCATATTTTTAATTTTCTTCATAAGTGATATATATATATAATATACAAAATAATTTAATTTTTTTTTATTTGTATTATTATATAACTAATGGAACTCACAGAAAGTTTTATATTAGCAGTTTTAGGTTTAGTTGGAGGAGGTGGTAGTGCCTGTTTAGTTTATTTTTTAAAATCACGTTGTAAAACTATTAAGTGCTGTTGTATTGAATGTGAAAGAGAAGTTATACCTAATGTAACAGCAAATATTCATAACGCATCTACCACAAGATCCAACTCGGTCGTCTAACCGCTGGTTCTTGGTAAACTTGTTGACTTGCTTCGTGACTTGCTTCGCGTCTTGTTATAGGTGGTGGAACTTCTTGAATATAATTGTTATGATATTCTTGTATAATTTCATGTTGTTCTTCTACAACTGGTTTTTGTTTCGGTTTATTTTTCTTTTTTGTTTTGATGTATACCACAGGTGTATCATCATCATCACTTGAACTACTATCATTAGATATAATAATTTTAGAACGATTAGGTTTCTTTTTAACTTTTTTTACTTTTGCGATTTCTTTTTCATCCTCATCAGTATCTGGTGTCATTTTTTTTGGTTTTGGTTTAGTATTGGTTATGTTTATACTAAGCTTAATAAGAACGATAGTATTAATAAAGGTAAAGAATTTAATACAGAACGAACAAGCACCAATGCCTCAAGTAAGGCAAAGGGCAGAACCTATACAACAAACCCAACAACCATTAAACCATAAAGAAATGATAAAACAAATACAACA
>JAHWGK010000119.1 GCA_020054495.1 Thermoplasmata archaeon
TGTTTTATCATCTGGTCGATATGTCATTTGCGTATGTACCCCTGGCCAACCCCCACTATGACCAATTTCTTTTTTACGAAATAACTTTTCTTTAATACTCCATCCCAATCCATATCCACGTCCTTGGTTATGGGATGGATAATGTCTGGTATGCATTAATTCAACAGTGGATTCATTCAATATCCTAACATCTTTGTATATTCCACCGTTCATATGGGCAATTAAAAAATGTGATAGCTCTTCAATTGATGTTCTCATTGATGCAGCTGGATAAACAACATGCATTCCATAATGCGGATTTGCTTTATACTCTCCTTTTTGATAGATATAGGGAACCGCAATTTCACTAATATTATGGTCCTTAAGTCGGAAACTAGTGTTATACATCTCAAGTGGTGTGAATATATGCTCTTTGCAGTATTCATTAAGATTTTGACCAGATATTAGTTCGACAAGATATCCAATAATTGAATAACCTATATTTGTGTAGTAATATTGCTCGCCAGGAGGACTATCTGACCATACTGATGAATGATAAGCACTTCCACCAGGCGTTAAATAGTCTTCTAGCCATGGGTCAGGATATGATGCTATATCTGGATCTCCTGGTATGATTGAACAGCATAGACGACCTAAATTATCGCTTGCTAGACTAGATCGATGAGATAGTAGCATACGAAATGTTATAGGCGTATCAAGAAAGTTTGGATTTCTAAGGCTAAACGGTAAATAATCGTTCACATCATCATCAAGATCAAAAAGCCCTTGATCGTACAATTGCATCAAGGCGGTAGCGGTAACAGTTTTAGATATCGAAGCCATTAGATAAAGAGTGTCTGGTGTAGCTGGTTTATTATTTTCAATATCATAGAGGCCGTATCCCTTGGACCAAACAACGCTATCGTTTATGATAATGCAGGCTGAAACCGAAGGTTTATGAGCAAATTTCATTAGAAATGTTATGTATTTATCAAAAAGAAATTCGTTTAACTCTTCATCGTATTCAATCCTACTATATCCAGTAGTAGCTGAGCTAATAATAATTCCAATAAATAAAGTCATAATTACAAGAGCAATTATTTTTTTCCTCATTTCACAGTCCCCCAATTTTTATATTGTTATATTTCTAATAGTTTTTATATTTTAAAATATATCGATAATCTTTGAGGTTATGGTTAGATATTGGAGCAATACCTAGCAGGTTTTTTTTCAAAGCTGAAGAACTAACTTTTTTCAATATCTATGACTAAATTATAAACAAAAAACAACTATATTCTGGAAATGCAAGATTAACGCTTATCAACCATATTTTGGAAATATTCACCAACCATATTCTGAACGTAAGTAGAGGGTGGTGGATTTTTAAGGCCTCTAGCAATGCATTAACATTGCTATTTTTAAAAAACCATAAATAAAATAACCTACCGACAACAAAATGAATGGAACAAGTATCCAGTTCTCATGAGCGTATAATCTCCCATCTTTAAATTTAATATTTGAGGCAATAACAAAAATCAAGGTATAAACAATAATGATTAAAGAAGATATTTTTAGTTCAAAATTTGTAGTTAGAAATACAAAGGTAAAAATTGCAAGTATTACAAAAGTCAAAGGATACATTGCCATTAAAATTTTCTTTGGACCAAAAAACACCGCAGAGGTCTTTAGCCCAGCTTTTTTATCAAAATCATAATCAGTTACGACAGTTGGAATGTAAAAAGCAGCGGCTGTTATAAAAGAACCTATTATGAATAGTAAATTCATATTTGTTCCACCAATGCTTAATCCAGCTATAAGAGCTACTCCAGCTGCTAAAGCATTGCATAGAATGTCTGTAATGGGTTTTGTTTTAAATCTAGTTGGTGGCATTGAATAAATATAGCCTATTATATTTGCGATAATAAATAACGTAAAAAAGAAATAATTAACCAGCCATGCAAAAAAGAGAGAAATAATTACTAATATCGGTGCTAGATATAAAGCTGTTTTTTCAGAGATTTCTCCAGTGACAAAAGGCTGATTTGATAGATTCATGTCCTTTGCTCTTCCATCATGGAATTTATCAACTTCTTTATCAGCTAATGAATTTAGCATAAAACTAAAGCTCATCCAAGAAGCAAATGCAATCAGGGAGAAAATAATATGAAATGGATTAGTATTTTTCGTAGCTCCAATTCCAAAACCTACTGCAAAGGGTAAAAGAAAAACAGTCCAAGCAACAGGTCTTATCAAACGAATATATTTTGATTTCATATTATTTCTCTGAGGTATATCAAATATATCTGTATTATTAACAGGTTATTTATCTTTAATCTGTTAAAATAGCATCAGAGGCTAATG
>JAHWGK010000011.1 GCA_020054495.1 Thermoplasmata archaeon
CTTCATTTCTTAAAATACCTACGTGTGCCTTATCTATATATACTTCTCCATGCCATACAAACATTTGTGTCACCTCGTTGTTTAAGGGTTTTTTGGTCAAGACCCCTAATAGCAAAGGGGTGACACATGTCTTTGGGTTACACATAAAATAATCAAAAGTAAAACAGCAAAAATTTAATAATTTTAAGTTACTATAGATTAATTATGGCAAAAAAACAAAAAAACATATTATTCATAGTTATCGATTGCTTGGGAGCAGACTTTATTTATGAAGAAGGTAAAACATACATCCCTACAATTAAAAAACTAAAAGATAGTGGATATTCATTTTTAAATACCATTGCCTCAACAACTACAACTACTCCTTCATTTGCAGGTTTACTTACAGGGCTATATCCATTTCAAAACGGAGTACGAAGTCACTCGGGATATAGCCTAAAAAAAGAAATTAAAACTTTTCCCGAAATTTTAAAAGAAAAAGGCTATAACACATATGCAGAGGTTACAGGACCGTTAACTAAAGAAATCGGTCTTTCAAAAGGTTTTGATGAATATAATTTTCGAAGTGAAAAAGCAATAATCCACAAAAAATTTGGAAATGATTTACTAAAGAAATTTAATGACCATTATAAAAGCCCATGGTTCGTTTTTTTACATATCTGGTCACTTCATGAACCAAGAGTTGTTATAAAAGAATGCAAATCAAAAAAGTATGGTGATACACTTTATGGAAAAGCTTTAGCAAGCATTGATTGTTACTTGGAAAAACTTATTAAAAAAGTTGATGAAAATACATTGATAATAATTACTGGAGATCATGGAGAACAAATAGGTTATTCAACATTTGATAGATTTTGGAAAAAATCGCGTTCTATGATTTTTACAATAATGAAAAAATGTGGAATAACAAAAGTTCACTTTGCTAAAGGAATAAGGAAGTTTGCTTTAGGTCATGGATATAACATATATGATATGCTTGTGAGAGTTCCCTTAATTTTTTACAACAAAGATATTGTTCCTAACGGGAAATCTTCAAAACAAATCCGGCACATTGATATTTTTCCTACAATACTTGATTTGGTAGATATAAAATATTCAAAAGAGGTTGAAGGTGAAAGTGTATTACCTTTAATTAAAGGAAAAAAGAAAGAAAGTAAGGATGCTTTTATAGAAGCTGTGGGAATTATAATTCCAAATAAGGATGAGTGGCTTGCAGGGCTGCGTGTCGATAACAAGTATAAATATATTTATAGCCCTTTCAGACAGGATTTCGAAGAAGAACTTTACGACTTAGAGAATGATCCTGCTGAAAAACATAACATAGCGCAAACAAATAAAGATTTAATAGCTGTATTTAGAAAGAAGATCGAAAAAATGAAAACAGAAAAATTAACAGGGGAAAAACTTACCGAAGAAGACCAAAAAAAGATAAAAGAAAGACTTAAAGCTTTAGGATATATGGATTGATATTATACTTCATTAACATAAAAGAATTAACTGTATAAAATGATAACAAGAGAAAACATTCTAGAACTCGAATCTAGAAGACGGATATATCACTTTATTTTAAAAAATCTAGGATTACATTTAAGAGCACTTTCAAGAAAAATAAATATTTCAGAAATCTCAACAACAGAACTTATATGGGACTTCTTTAAACAACATCCTACGGAATAAAACTCTCTTATTTGTTTGAAGTTGAAATTAGATGAAAATTTACTATAACCTTCATTTGTGAAGATATTTGTGTTAGAAGCTATTTATATGATTGAATACCACATTTACTTAGTAATCCAAAACATTTATATATAAATCAAATTAAATATAAATAAAAAAAGGAAAAAATATGCTCAAAACCATCTTATTTAGAAAATGTTTAACTTTTGGAGTTGCCCTTCTTGTGATATGGACAATAGTCGTCCCAAGTATTAATGGAAGGCTCCAAGAAAAAAATTCTGTTAGAAATGATTCAACATATCAAACACATAATCCTTTATCTAATCAAAGTATATTAGACTCAAGATATATCTATAATCTCTCTAAAGCGCTTAGCAATATCATATTCACCGAGTATAATGAATCTGCTGGTGAACTTGCAAAAGGTAGATTCTTTGGTACAAAAGGTGAACACAAAGCAGCTGAAATATTATATGAGAACATGACTGAGCTAGGTCTTTACACCAAACTGGAACAAATTCAAAATATTAAGAAATTCTTAAAACCTAAGCTTTCACAGTTGACTCATAAAATCGAGATATTAGAATATGGACTTAAAATTAACAATGAAACTGTTGCTGATTTTCATATTGCTCCCTCAAAAAATGGCCCTAGATGCGATCCAGGAAATCTCGATTATAACTTTTCATATAAAGGATTAAAAATTTATGAAAAACCAAAATTTTTGTTACCTTGGAGAATTAAACATCTTTTAAGCGAAAAGGAAGATTTTGTTTTTATTGAACAATCAAAAGCATTTAATCCTGATTTGCGACCTCTATTTATGAAAATACTATCTAAATTTATTGATCCAATGAGAAAACCAATGATGTTTGGTCTTAAAATTTTAAAACGTAATCCAGATCAGGAAAGATTATTTCGATTTTTTCCTCATTGCAAAGGAATAATCAGTTATGATTTTAATATGAATACATATAATCAAGGTTGCGCTGGCGCAAGTATTCCAATAATTTATATTAACGGAACAATTGGTAAAAAAATATTAGATGATCTAGAGCATGCAACTGTTGATTTTTATATAAATCAATGTTATAATGACTCTGTAGTTAGTTATAATGTTATTGGTCAACTTAACGGTACTAATCCAAATAAAACGGTCATCATAGATTGTTTGTATGATTCATGGTGGACACAAGGAACAGCAGATGCTGCAATTGGTATGGCAATGGTGCTTGGTGTTGCCAAATATTTCGTCGATAATAATATTAAGCCAAAATATAATTTAAAATTCATTGGTTTTGCAGGGGAAGAAATTGGGCTAAGAGGAGCAAAATACTATGAAGCCTCTCACCCTGATGAAAACATTATCTATGTCGTTGATCTAAATCAAATTTGTTTTTGGCAGGATGGACCAAGATTAACTTTAAACGTAATTTGTAATAAATTATCATTTATGAGCGAGATATGGAAGGTTGTTGAAAAGACAGATTACAAAGAAATAACAAAAGATACTGCTGATATTAAACCACTGTGGATGCCTACAGGGGCTCCAAGTGATGATCAAGTGTTTGTTAAAAGACCTCGATGTAAAACAGTGTGTTTTTTAAAAGATACAGGATGGCTATATCATCATAGAGATGGGTTAAACCATCTAGAGGGAGATGTAATGAAATATTTCGATTGGGATGATGTAAATGCTACAGGCGAAATTGTATTAAATGTCACCAAATACCTTGCTGTTGATAATCAATAATATCAATTTATAAAACTGATCTTAAGAGCTATATGAACCATGAAAGAAATCTAAATGTCTACAGATACAACAAAACGGTTGTGCATACTTACTCCACATGTCTGTTGGCGAGTACGCACATCAAATTTAAGTAGCAAAATGGTAAGTTTAGCTACATATGTGTTTACATATTTATCTGCGAAAAAGCTACTTAAAACATAATATTATTCTTAGGTATAGAAGGAATAAGGCTGGTAGTTTTTATTAGAGTGCATCCCATCCCCTCCTAGTGAGGCCAGCCAATCCTTCTTTTTTACATAGTAATTTTCAAAATAACAAATATATAGTATTAGACTATACGAGGTGACATGGCACACAAAAATAAAACTAATCAAGATGCTGGAACTACCTCCTATACAATTGGAGATGCTATTAAAATAGCTGATGATGTATTTAATCTTAGTAAAGAAAAGAAATACAATCTTGGTGCTTTTATTCATGGATTGACTTTTGCCCTTGAATATGCTCAACATTCTTATAAAATTCCACAACAACAAATGGCAACAATTAAAAGAAACTGCCATAAATATTTCAAGGATATTGAAAGTGCTAATATGAAAAAAAGTTGATTTTTGTTCTCAATTTTTCCCTTTTTAAAAAATGTTTATTTAGTATAAAATGTTTTTTTCAATTCGTTCTTTATTTTCTTTTGTTTAATAATATCTTTTTTCTTTTTATGAAATGCTATTTCATTTTTAGCTATCTTACGTTTTTTATGAAAATATTTCCTATTTAAAGGAGGCCTATACCTTGGTCGCATTAATTCACTTAAACCTTATAGTATATATGTTAAATTAAAATAGGGTTATAAGTGAATAGTTGTTTTAAAACTGTGAGGATATGATTATGAAAGTATTAGTAATGTATTATTCAAAGACAGGCAATACAAAAAAACTTGCAGAGGAAATAGCTAAAGGAGTTCAAGAAGTTGATGATGTAGAATGTTTATTAAAGCCAACTTCTGAAGTTACTAAAGATGATTTTATCACCTCAGATGGTATTATCGCAGGCTCTCCAGTTTATTTCGGGTCAATGACTGCTGATTTAAAAGAAGTTTTCGATAGATATGTTAGTATCCGAAAACAGATGGGTGACAAGGTTGGGGCTGCTTTTGCAACCTCTGGAGATGAATCTGGAGGGAAAGAAACAACACTTATGTCTATAATCCAAGCTATGTTGATATATGGAATGATTATCATAGGAGATCCTTTAGATGCAAGTGGCCATTATGGTGTAGCTTGCAAAGGTGCTCCTGATAAAGAAACTTCTGTAAACGCAACAAAGCTTGGAAAAAGATTAGCTTTATTAGTGAAAAAATTAAGAAATTAATTAATTTACTTTAAAAATATATATAATAAATGTATTAATCTATATTTGTGCAGGTATTAATGCATCCACAAATTATATAAAAGTCAAAAACATTTTTACTTTGAAAGCAGGAATTAATAGTTCTACTGATAAGAAATGGATTGGTGTGTATGATGGGATGTGAGTTAAAAACTCAAGTTAAGTTAGATTATATCCAGGATTTTGAAATGATGTTTGAGAGGATGAAAATTGATCGTCCTCGTGAAGCTGCTGTTTATTATGTTACTCTTGTAATAGACTGTCCAAAAGAATTTTCTGATTTTTTAAAAATCGCCGAGGAATTTGCAAATATTACAAGACGTCCTCTTGAAACAGGACGTAATTCTCTTTTAAAAAATGGTCTTATAGCTAAAGTTTTATTTTCAAATGAGGCTGATGAGGATTTCGGAAGAGAAAGTTACTTACCAGCACATCCCCGAGCTGTATGGGAAGATTCTAAAACTGATTTAAAAAAGGTGATCGCTGATGACACATTCCGAGTTATTGAGAACCGTATCAATGAATACAATAAATTTTACACTAGCAATTTTGAAAAATATGGTATAAAATTGAAAAGAAATGGTAATGTAACGCTTCAGTATAGTGGGAGATGGATACTTTATAATGTTTTAAGCAATTGTCTCGAGAGCAATAACGGTCTTAAAATGCAGGTGGGAGGAGAACGGTTTTTTGATGAGCCGTTTATAAATTACTTTAAAAAGTTTTTAGATCTAGATACAAAAATTCAGCTGATAATTGATAATACAAATAATATGGATGCTATAAAAAAATTAAAAGAAGCCTATGGGGATAAACTTGAAATAAGATGTTTCTCCGAAGAGATATCTGGTACAATGCGTAACTTTGTTTTTGGCAAAGAAATCGCAGTAAACGGAATTAAGATTCTTCCAGAAACTCATGATGAACCATCCTATATTGGAACCGCATATGTTAACCTACAGGATATTGAAGTATTGGACGATAAATTCAATAACTTATGGGGACTAGCAAAACCTGTAAAGAGCCCTCAGAATAAATAAAATTGCTTTTTTACCTAAACCTAATTGTTTCAAGATTATAAGGAGCTTGTGTATTAATATTATATCTCTTATGAACTGCAGAAGAAATGTCTAAACATTTAGATTCTTCACCATGCCCAAAAATAATTCTTTCTGGACGTGGAGACATATTGTTTATAAAATTCAGGAGTTGCCTACGATCACTATGACCTGAGAATCCATCACAAGTCTCTACTTTCATATTCATCTTAATATTAACTATATTACCACTCACATTTAGAGGAATCTCTGCCCATCCTTTCTGTATTCTTTTACCAAGGGTTCCTTCAGCCTGATAGCCAACAAAAGCAATAGTATTCTTTTTATCTTGGGCCCATTCTTTAAAATATTCCATAACAGGCCCACCGTTCATCATACCACTTGTTGCAAGTACAACGCATGATTTAGGGTGATTACTGATTATTTCTTGTCTCATCTCATTACCATCAACACGTTTAAAAATATCAGAAAGTAGGGGGTTTTCACCCTGTTGAAATATCTGAGCTCTGAGTTTATTATTTAGATACTCAGGATATGCAGTATGGATCGCTGTAGCCTCCCATATCATACCATCAAGATACACAGAGATCTTTGGAATCTTCTTGGTTCTTACAAGGTTCTCAAGAACGATCATGACCTCTTGGCTTCTGCCTACTGCAAAAACTGGTATCAACACTTTTCCTTTTTTCTTAATACAACTCTGAACAATGTCACTTAAACGTTCAGTAGCCTCTTGTCTGCTTGGTTGAAAATCATCTCTACCACCATATGTTGCTTCCATAAAGATTGTCTCGAGACGAGGGAAACGATTAATAGCTGGATTAAAAAGCCAAGTTCTTTCATATTTAATATCTCCACTGAAGGCAACATTAAAAAGTCCTTCACCAACATGAAAATGAGCAATGGCTGAACCCAAAATATGACCAGCATTATGAAATGTAAGGCGTGCATCAGGTGTTATATCTGTTGTATCTCCGTAATCCATAGTAATACAATGTTTAATTGCATCCCGTATGTTCTCAGCGGAATAAGGTATTTTCTTTGCATCAGCAGCTGCAACTTTAAGGTAATCCATCTGAAGAAGAGTACTCATATCTCTGGTTGGGGGAGTACAATATAGCGGACCATCAAAACCATATTTATACAATAATGGTACCAAACCTGAATGATCAAGATGCGCATGAGTAACTACCACAGCATCAAGTGTTTCTAATGGTAAAACCTCAGGTAAATGTAAATAAGGAGTACCATTATTTGAAGAAACATCCACACCACAATCAATCATAATCTTACTGTCTTGTGTATGGAGTAAACTACAAGATCTACCAACCTGCCGATATCCTCCTAGCGCAGTAATTCTTATAAATTTTTCGCCAGTAGATACACCTCGATGAAGTCGTCTACCAACCTTCCGCAGTATCTCTTTTCGTTCCTCACTCATTGATCTGAGGTAACCTCGAATTTCCTTGACTGTTTTAGATGGAATCGGGGGAGTTCTAATAATTTTTGGAGACCAGTTTACAGTTTTCCTAATTTCATTAAGTAAAATTCCTTGTTTACCAATTGCAACTCCAGGTTTCATGACTTCGATAGTTACCTCTCCAACTTCTGGTAAAAAATAAATATTAGTTATTTCTGCATCCGTAGGAATCAGGTTTTTAATCTTTTTCTCAGCTGCCTTAGTATCAGTAATAACAGATGGATCAGGGCGTACAGCAATTCGTTTCTGTAACATCTTAGCAAGCTGTTTCACTAACTCTTCATTTTTTGCAAATTTATCAGGATGTTTAGTGTAAATAACAACTAATGCTCCTTCAAATTCTACGTCTGAAACATCAATACTAGGCGGAATAACGCCTCTTACTTTTCCTTTAATTTCTCGTAAAACATCGTTTACAGGCATTTTATACCCTTTCTAACTCTTTATAAACTGAATTTTTAGTAATTAGATTTATTTTCAAGAAATATTGTTATTTTTGTAATATCTTACTTAGCAAGTTTTTCTGTACGTTTTTTTATATCCTCTTCAGATACTTCCGTGAATCCATCTTTAGTTATAAAAGCAATGTTAATTTTTCCACCTGACGCAGAATCTCTGCTTTTCGCTGCACTTATGGCCCTTATAGCAATATCAATTCCTTCATTAGTAGTTAAATCATCTCGATAAGTATCCTCCAGGACACCAAATACATATGGTGAACCTGACCCTGCAGAATTATATTTGTCAGGTATAGCTCCGCCAGCAGCATCAAGAGAATAAACGTGTCCACCGGTGTCGTCAAAACCCACAAGGACTAACTGGACATAATATGGATAAAATTTCCTTTGATTCAAAATGTTAGACATAAGTGTTGCTGCACTCTTAACAGGCATCTTTATATCTCTTTTTAGTCTGTATAAATTAGCTTCAGCGTTTAAGTACCTGGCAAGAACCTGTAAATCACCAACTAAGCCTGCTGTTGCTAGGGCAAGGTGTTCGTCTATTTTATAGAGTTTTTTAGTAGTTTTATGTGCTATTAGTGTTCCCATTGTAGCTCTTGACTCAGTCGCAACTACTACACCATCCTTACAAACCATGCCAAGGGTAGTTGTTCCGGATTTTGTTACATTATTTGATTCCATAATAACTCCTCAAAATTAGGAAAAACAAGATGTAGAATCTTAGAACCTTTATATATAATTTACGTAAAAGTCCATAAATTTTATTCTGAGAATAAAGCAGCTACTTTATCTACTTGATCTTTATGAGCTAAAACGGTCACTCTATCTCCAGAAAATAATTCTACATCCTCGGTAGGGATAATGAATTTATGATCTCTTTCAATCGCAACTATTAAGCTTTTTTTAGGTAAACCTATTTTCTTGATAGTTTTTTTAGATAGTTTTGAATTTGTAGCAATTGGAAGGCGAAATATCTCAGCGTACTTACCCACATTCATGTATTCTTCTACATTTGGATGTTTTATAGATTTGTAGAGGTGTTCTGCCATTACTACATTTGGACTTTTTATCATCTTTACGTCTTTTTCGATGTACATAGGCTTGCTTTCTTCTTGATTTACAACTGAAACAAGATGTTTAACACCTTTGTTTTTTGCTAGAGAAACAACCATAAGGTTTGTTGCGTCATCATTTGTTGTGGTTACTAGTACATCTGCTTTTTTTACTTCAGATTCATCCAGTGTTTCTTCTTGAGTTGCATCAGCATTTATGGCTACTGCATCATATTTTCTTGCAATTTCTTCGCATCTTGCCTGATCTTTATCTATAACAATTACGTTATGATTGCCATCTTGGAGAGCTAACTCGGTTAATCTTTTTCCGATACCGCCGGCTCCTACTATTACTATGTACATATATGATCCTCTCTCTTTAAATATCAAATCAGCAGGCTGAGTAAATTTATGCCCATTATTAAAACTTTTGTATGATTTAATGTTTAGTATTTATTTCATTAATCCAATATGTTTATAAGCTTAATTAATTAAAATTATAATATATCTCCATCTAATAAAAAATTCTTTTAAAAAACCTTTAAATACACAATGCCCAATAGATAATTCCAATGGAAAACATCAAAATAATGGGAGCCGGTCTCTCTGGCCTTACTGCCGCGATAAATCTAACAAAGGCAGGTTATAATGTGGATGTTTTTGAAAAAAGGGATGACTGTGGGAAAAGATTTCAAGGTGATCTAGAAGGATTAGAAAACTGGTCTTCAAAGATGGATATCTTACATGAAATTAAGTCAATGAATATAAAAATCAATTTTAACTGTAGCCCTTTTAAAAAAATCTGTTTAACAGATGGTAAAGAAATACTTGAAAACACTTGTGATAAACCAGTTTTTTATTTAGTTAAACGTGGGACCAATGAAGATAGTTTAGATCAAGGCCTTAAAAAACAAGCATTAGAATCTGGAGTTAATATCCATTTTAATTCAAAAAAAAACAGTGAAAACATGGATATCATATCTGTTGGATCAGCTGAAAATAAACCTACTGGTAGTGTTAAAGGTATTCGTTTTGAATCAGAATCAGATGATATTGCTGTTTCTCTTTTGAATAAAGAGGCATCCAATAGAGCATACTCATATCTACTTATTACTAATGGATATGGATGTATGTGTAGTGTGAATCTTTATTTGATGGGTAATGCCGTAAATAGGTATTTTAAAAAAACATATGAGATTATGACTGAACTTTTTGATATTAATATAAAAAACGTGAAAAATATTGGCGGAGTTGGCTGTTGTTTGTTGACACCAAAATATGTTAAAAAAGGAAAAATTTATACAGGAGAAGCTGCAGGCTTTCAGGATCTACTCTGGGGTTTTGGGATGAGATATGCAATAAACTCTGGTTATCTTGCTGCAAAAAGTATTATCGAAAATAAAAACTATAAAAAATTAATCAAACAAAGACTTTCAGACAGATTAAAAACTTCAGTTTCAAACAGGTATATTGCAGATAGGTTTAAAGATCGTTACAGTAGTTTTTTATTAGAATGGGCTAAAGAGAATAAAAGATGGCGAGATATTTTGTATAGAGGATATAATCCGTCATTATACACTCGCGCAATATATCCATTTGCAAAATTAAATCTGGCATTAAAGTATAAAAATTTTCTATAATATTTTTAATGTTAGTTACTTAATGGATTTTTAAAAGAAAAAAAAGAGAGAGGTTATTTGTTTTTAGAGTCCAAGTATGTATCTTAGAATTGGAAACATATATGGATGGTTTTCTAGGAATCTTAGGAACGGTGTATTTATTGCTCTGCTTCTTGGTATCTTTATATGAGTTGAACTTGGGTCGCTCTCTGCACCCCAACAACAATCTATTGCTACTGCAGTTATTGTATATGTGGCTTCTTCTGTATATGTATGACATACTTCTACTTCGGTTCCAGATGGATAACAATCGGTTGAATCAGTTGTTCCATCTCCCCAGTCAATTTCAAATCGGACCTCATCGCCATTTGGATCTGTTGATTTAAATGTCCAGCAGTATTCAACGTTTGGTTCTCCTTTTAAAGGACCGTCAATAATTGGTTTATTTGGTGGTTCATTTTCAAAAGCATGAACATAAGCGTAGTCGGAATCAGACACGGGGATATCATCACACAAGGCAGTTACTTCTACAAAGTTGTAATCAATACTACAATGCGGTCCGTTGACATGTGCTGTGATATAAATTTCAATCGTCTCACCAGGATTCAATGGTCCGGGGAAAAACCAATATATGTAGTAATTTGGCGGATCATATGAAAATTCGTCGGGCTCTGGATCTGCACTGATATATTCTAGACTATCATGCATCATATCATAAACCACTATTTCAAATAAAGGACAATCTCCATCGTTGCGTATAACAATTTTAAATGTTGCATCTGTACATATTGGTAGGTCTAAAGCTTCCTCTTCAGTATCAGCGTCAATCCATTCTTCATTACAAGGACACATCACATATTTTTCTACAACCATTGGTGGCGGTCCTGAAGAACCTGTCAGCTCAAATGCCATGTCATTGGTAAGATCAGGGGTTGCACTTCCTTCTTGGTAAGCATAGAGGTCGCCATCGTCAGAACCGGCCCATAGGAACCAACACTGGTTTGGGCTGAAAGTATTCTGTATTGATACCCAACCATCTTCTAAGAAACAACATGGGTTTAGATCTGCTTCGAAGTAGTACTGCTCAAAACCACTGAAGAACAATCCAGTAGTTGTAATTGTAGGAGCAACATCAGAAAATGTGCATTGTTCAGTTCCACCTAAATGCGGTAATTGGTCCCAGAAAATAATTTCAAACTCCATACCTGTTGGATCACAATTTGCCCAAGGATTAACAAGGCTAAGTCCCCACCAGTGAATATCACAGATTTGTTCAGTAATACCTTCGTAGTTATCAAAAACCCGGTATTCTGGACTTGAATAAGTTGTACTTGTAGTGAAAGTCCAGGTTTCATCTGGTAAAAATGGTAATTGGGAAAACAATACAGGACCTAGTGGTGCAGGTTGCATATTATTTCCATTAGATGGATATGGGTTGTCTGTCTTGATATAAGACGTATCCATTTGGCTTTCATTTGTATTTTCTTCAGTATTTGCAGTCACAACAACAGTTGATAAAAACATAGCTACTGCAATCAGCAAAACAACAGCTTCTTTTACAATTTTTCTTTTCCTCATTTATCTACCTCCCTATATATCTATAATGTTTCTTCTCTTTATAATATTTATTGTAAAAAATATAGAGTAACGTCTAAAAATCCAATTAATAGCAAAAATAGTAACAAAAGACAAAAAAGTGTTTTATTGTGATTGCATATGTTTCAATTTATAGTTTCAGCATATTTTTTAATATTGGAAATGCATTAAACAATTTTTCAAGTAGTTGTAAGAACAACGAGTTGGTCACAAATCTGTTCCTAGGGATTGACACATCTAATGTTTCCCAGTCACTTTCTAGATCATACGTATCTCTTGCTTTTGCTTTTACAATATATGTTCCTTTTTCAGCCCAAGAATGATTAATAATTATAATTTCTCCAGAATTATATGGCCCAAGCCATTCTTCTGTTTGTCCATCGCCCCAATCAATAAAGTAATAGACTCGATCATTATCTGGATCTATTGCTGAAAAAGAATAATCATATTCAACTTCAGGTTTTCCATTTATTGGACCATTTATTGATGGTGGATTAGGAGGAGAACTTACAAGCCATGTTTGAGTAAGTTCAGCAAGAGTAGCTAAAAGAAGTCTTGATGTCTTAATTAGGTACGTAATATTCAAATTTTCAATAGTATCCTGTGGAGAGTGATAATATTGATTAAACTTATATTCATGGCAAAATATTGCATTATAACCAAATTCCCAAAAATAATAATGATCACTACCCCATGAGAAACCACTTGGAATTATGTTTAATCCGATATACTCATAATATTCGTCTCCTATATCACTAATGAAATCAGTAATCCACTCTGAGAAATCATCTTCATAAATCTTAACATTATTTCCGTCAAATTCAGAAATTGCAAATGCAATCATATCTGCATTTAATGTAGCAACAATATTATCACCATTTCCAAAAGCTTCCTCAACATATTCATGGCTTCCAAGTAGACCTTGTTCTTCTCCTGAAAATGCAACAAAGCGAATTGTATAATTCACAGCATATTGGCTCATTATATAGGCAGCTGACAATAAAGCTGCAACACCAGAACCATCATCATCTGCACCTGGACTTCCAGAAACACTATCATAATGACCACAAATAATATAGATCTCATCACTAGTTTCATTCATACCTTGTAAAGTAGCCTCGATATTTCTATCATCATATCCATCATATGACCAATCATGATATCGTGCTTCAAGCCCCATACTTAAAAATTCGTTGTAGATATAATCACCGGCTTCCTCACATTCAATAGTGCCTGTCACACGTGGTCCAAACCCAGTTAAATTCTCTAAATATCTCAAAAGTATTTCTGCATCCAACTGTTGAATCATATAAATAATTTCGTCACTAAATGATTGCAATTCTATGTTATGGTGTGGTAAATTTCTCTGAGGTAAATCTTGAATATCTAAACCTTGAAAATCAGGAGATATATCACCAGGGATAGGATAAAATTCAACATCAATAGGTTGTCTAATTATATATTGTTGGGTTTCATATGGTTTATCTGTAAAACTAGTTACAGGATTGGAAAGAGATATCAACATTGTAATAATTACTATACTTAAAATTATTTTTTTCATATCTTTTTTACCCCCTATTAACAAATGTTAATTTATAATATGAACTTTTACTTATTTAAAAGTTTTTGAAAAAATAAAGATGAATTTGGTAATAGCTTAGATTTAAAACTTAATCATTTCCCTAATTGATTGGAGTATACATAAATTACACTATAGTACTCTAAAAATAGTTGTATATCGTGCTAAATAATTTTTTAATTAATTGAAAAAAAAACTTAAAATAATTATTAGGATTGTAAAATAATTTTAAAATTGGATTATTTAGTAAAAACCTATACTATGTAATGATTATAAAGTAATAATATTAAATTATTAGCTTTGTGGGTTAAATTAAATAAATCGTGCTATAATTCAATAATATAGTGTGCTATTAGTTAACATAGATATATGTCAATGAATTGATAGATAAAATCTAGCATAGATAATTTATTCTTGAATTTTTAACTCTTTAGCTATTTCTTGGGCAATTTTAACATATAGCTCTAATCTACTATCAACTCCATAATATTCAGCTGCCTCCTTAAAAGAAGCAAAACGTAAAAAATAGTAATTATACAAAACTAAATCTTCTTCGTTTTTTATATTTGGAGCAGCACGATGGCAATCACGACATAATAAAGAACAATTATCAATATTTGTATCTCCTTTAAAAACTACGGATTTAATATGATGAAATTCTCCTTTAAAATCGTCATCAAAATCAATACCACATCTTTCACATCTGTTTCCAGATCTTCTAATTACTTCTCTTTTTATAGATGTATAGAATTCAGGCCTCTTCTTTTTTGTCATAAGTATTCACCTCAGGCCGTATTAAAATATTTCGGACTGTGCTAGGATGCCAATGAAACTGTTTATCACTCCTCGTAAACCTTGTTTCTATTTTGTTTTCGTTAAGATAATTTGCAATTTCGCTATAGCTTTTTTCTTCTTTTCTCAATTCCTTCATCTTTTTTAGAACCCCTTGTTCTCCAGGATTTTCTACAAGTCTAGTATTTTTTTTCCTACCACCTATATCATCTGATATTTGTGTGTAGCCATAAGGGGCCTGTCCAAACCATTCATTTTTCATTTTTTGTTTTACACCCACTCTTATCTTTGATGCTAGTTGCCCTCTAAAAAATTCACTGAATGCTGCAAAATTTGTTAGTATAAATCTCCCCTGGTCATTATAGATATCTATGTGCCTTAAGGTGTAAATGTGCAACTTAATACCATATGCCAGTAAATCATCCATTATATTTAGAACGTCTTTAGTTGATCTGGAAAATCTATCATTATCATACACGCAAATTCCATCAAACAATTGATTTTTAGCATCAGTAATCATTTCTTGGAATTTTTCTCGTCCTTTGATATCCTTACCGCTAGTTTCATCTTTATAGGTTTTTACCCATCGCCAATCATCTTTATCGCTTAACCAACCATCTAAAGTTGATTTTTGACCTTCAGGACTGTAACCTTTTGCCTGTTCCTCCCTACTAACCCGTATATAATAGGCTACTTTGTAGTCTTTTTTCATTTGATACCTCTCTTCACTAAGGCTTTAGTCATTTATTTGACATATATCACATATACGATTTTGTATATAACTTTTTACAAAAATTTTGACAAACTATGCCGTGATAAATTTTGTCAAACAATAAGATTTGTGGGTAAATCATAATTTTTTTAAAAAATTGTTAAACTTTTTTTTTAAAGTAGATTTTTTGTATTAACAAAAATGATTAGATTTTTTTAATAACGTAGAAAGGTACTTTTTTGCTCGGACATCCCCATTTTTCGTTGAGTTCTATGCGTTTTAAGCAATTTTTCGCTTTCAACAGGAGAAAACCTGCTTTTTTACCAATATATTCTAGATAATATAATAGATATTACAGGGAATAAACTCTAAAATAGTTTCTGAAATGATCTAATCATAATGCTGATAAATATTGTCTAACAGTATTTTATAGGATATCTGCTAGACATACTTTAGCAATGATATTGTTATTGATACCGTGTGACATGGTAACATAAAAACTTAGTATTAACGTTAAATATTAAAAATTAAAGTCAATAGCTTTATAAAATTTATTAAGTAAATGATGGTACTAAAAACAACTAAATTCGGTTTGCAATTTGGACTAATAGCTTACTTTTTGAGCTTTTTTTGTCAACTAGTATTCGCCCTTCTTTTTTCCAATGCCTTGATGGATAAGCACAATTCTTTTCCAAAACAGGGTTAAGACCTAATGATTTAGCTGCTTTTGCAATAGATTCAATATTTGGTTTTTCTACAGCAATTTTTTTAGAAACCTTTCGTCCAGAGAGCTTTGAAGTTGATTTATCAAAATAAATTGGCCAAATAACGTATTTGTCTTCTCCTCTAGAGACCATACATAATCACAACGAATTTTAATCTGATATTAATATAGCATTTATGGATCCACACTGTCCAGGTCTTGAGGTAATTTTTGCTTTTCCCAGCTTTGTTTCAATTATAGCTCCTTTGTTCATTATGTTTCTACGAACGTAATGGATGTTTGCCTTGTTTTCAACAACAGAGATAATCTCTGTTTCTGTTATTTTGTTGTTTTTTGGATCAACAACATGGGCAACATTTGATGTTTTCGCTCTTGTTTTTCTATTTTTTCCTTTTGTTCTAACTATTTTAAGGCCAATAGGTCCAATAGTTGTAAGATGTCTTTCTCTACCTATCTCAAACTTTCTTTTACCACGTGCATAACGTATTCTCCGACCAGTTTTACTTCTTCTAGATTTACCCTGCCATAATGCCATTAAAAGTCGGAATGAGGAAGTTATATTTAAAGGATATGGAAGAAACTTAAAATTTTAAATTTCTATAAATCATAAATTTGAAATAGACTTCATCAATGTTTGGAGCTGTGAATGAAGAATTTTCTGATGAAACCAAAGGTGTTAAAACATTATTTGGGGAACCAAAGAAAGCTGTTATAAAACTAGCTATTCCAATGATTATTGCAATGTCCGCACATACCATATATAACCTTGTTGACGCTTTATGGGTTTCTGGTCTTGGAAAAGATTTTTTTACAACAGTTGATGTTCCTGAGGTTGGTACTGGTGCACTTGCTGCAGTTGGTTTTGTATTACCTTTTTTCATGATGATTTTGTCAATTGCTACTGGAATTGGCATAGGTGGAGGATCCGCTATATCAAGGAAAATTGGTTCTAAAGATAAAAAAGGTGCTGACAATGTAGCAATTCATACGATTATCATTACACTGTTAATTGCAATAGTTTTTACGATTGTTTTTTATATATTTGCGGATAGAATCTTTATTTCAATTGGTGCCGAAAAAACAGCAACCATGGCTATCTCTTATGGAAGAGTTATTTTTGCTGGCTGTATTGTTATATTTTTCACTAATGTTGCATTTGCAATCCTAAGAGGAGAAGGTGATGCAAAAAGAGCTATGTATGCTATGATGTTAGGTGCTGGTTTGAACATAGTAATAGATCCAATATTTATCTACACCTTAGGCCTTGGCGTAACAGGTGCTGCTTATGCAACAATTCTATCTATGTTTATAACATCAATTATACTGATTTATTGGTTGTTCTTCAGAAAAGATACATATGTAAAATTCAAATTTCGAGGTTTTAAATTCAATAAAGATACAATTAAGGATATTTTTAGAGTTGGTTTACCTGCATCTGTTCAGCAGTTGTCTATGTCATTTACAATGATTATTATTATCATCATCATTAATATTGCAGGAGGTGGTGAAAATGGAGTTGCAATCTATAATACTGGTTGGAGAGTAGTAATGATAGCAATACTGCCTCTTCTTGGCATTGCAACAGCTGTGACATCAGTAACAGGCGCTGCTTTTGGTGCAAACTCAATTGATAAATTGAACATAGCTTATATGTATGCAGCAAAATTAGGTTTTATTATTGAAATTTTACTTGGAATAATATTATTTGTTTTAGCACCATTAATATCAATAGCTTTTACTACAGGGCCTGAAGGAATATTAATAAGAAATGATTTGGAAATATTTTTGAAAATTACTTGTATTTTTTATCCCGGAGCAGCATTTGGAATCGCATCCTCAGCAATGTTCCAGGGAACTGGAAAAGGAACCTATGCTCTTATTGCAACACTTCTAAGAACAATAGTGCTTAGCATAGCTCTTGCATTGATATCAACATATATTTTTAATGCAGGAATAATAGGAATCTGGTGGTCACTTGTAATAGCAAATCTTATTGGATCAATTGTATCATTTACATGGGGTAAAATATACATACGCCGACTACTTGATTTACAACAATAGGGTTTAGCTAGTGGATTTTGTTATTATTTTCTAAGTAGGCTCCCCCAATAATAAAAAATATAGAGGTAAGATTTGTTTTTTTAATTTTGTAGCCCAAATCGTAGAATTAGTAACTGTTGTAGTATTGGGAACATCTTAGGATTACTTTGTAGAAAGTTTAGTAATAGCGTATTAATTGCTTTGTTTCTAGGCATAGTAATAGTGAGTGGATCTGACCATTCACTGATCACACCGTTTTCATCTTTTGCTATTACCTTTATCTCATAAGTATCCTGTGACGTCCATTTATGGTCTGCACTTCCAGTATCCCCAGAATTAAATGGCCCTGTCCAATCGCTATATGTGTCATCACCCCAATCAAACAAAAAGTATACTTTGTCACCATCAGGGTCAATTGAACTTGTTGAATAAGTATAAGTTGTACCTGTTTTTCCATTAGCAGGGCCAGAAGGTTTCTCTGGTTTATTTGGTGCTTGTGAGTCACCTTTAATAGCTAGTGTGGGATCTCCAAATGGTTGAAATTCTTCAACAGTTTTATGATCCAAATCATCCATACCTGGATAAATATAACTGTTAATAGCTCCACCCCACATTTCTCCAAAAGTCATGGCCCCGTCAGCATATGCTTGAAACGCGTCAATACATATTTTTTCAAAACCCTTTTCTGCCACATATTCACCATAATAGAACCAATCTAAACCAGAGGCTCCACAGGCGGCTATACCCCCACCTCCGTTATTTATTAACCATGCCCATCCAAAACAATCCGGGTCAACATTGTATTTACATGTAGAGCATGCGCCTATTATTACAATTGGTAACTCATCTCCATTTAATAGGCCAGAAATATGTGGTGAATTTAGATATCCGTGATTATATGGCCAAGAAGCTGTAGGAATCCATACAGAATTATCTTCATGTGGATGAGTGGACCATATCATAGTATTGCCATGTCCTGAGAAATCGATGAAACCACAGCCCTCGTTAATGGCATTACTTATCTTTTTTGCCCCGTTTGGGATGGCTCCAGTTAAGTCTCCTTCTGAAGCCCAGAGCCTGTCAGGAACAAAACCATCCATTATATCTATTATTACTTGGTTGACGTATTCACCTTCATCAACAGCATATGTATCTCCAGCAGCATGATCACCGCCAATAACAACTATATCATTAAACCAATGCTTTGTATAAGCTTCATTATTTTCATATGTTTTAATCTTATTAACACAAGTTGTTACTTCACTTCCACTTACACATGCAAGCCTGCCAAGATATACATCAGGATAAAGGTCTACCTCATCATAATTATGTGAAGGCCCCCAATCGTATTCTCCAAAGACATCGTTTTCATTTGAATCCCAACTACAAAAACCATTAGTGTCATTATAGATGTCAGCATAGTATAAATCGCTTACAAAGGTTTCATTATCAGTCCCTCTTAAAATATGTGTTTCTCTAGCGGGAAATTTGTCAATTCCTCCAACTAAAAGTACATAATCTGTGTTCCAATTTTCAATGGCATTTTTAATGAAATGTTTGTTTTTCTCTTGATCATCACGTCCTGTTACAGGAAAATGAACACTATTATAAACATCTGTTAAACTTACAAAAATTGTAGAGATACCTCTACCATTTTTATGCGTTATAAGCGGTGTAAGCTCATCACTAAATTCTGAGGGGCCAAGAACAACAAATTCATATTCGTCTTTAACTACACCGGATTTAACAGGTTCTTCATACTCTAATATAATATCTACATTACTTGTCCATTCTATTATATTTTCAGCTGGATAATACTGAACTGGGAATATCTGTATCTTGACAATAACACAGCGGCCATTATTCCCTATACCACTTCCTACATCATACGTATACCATGTATTTGGGTAGGGATCTAATCCATAGTTTATGGTTGATGATTGGACCTTTTCATTTTTTATACTACATTCACCTGAAACTGCCTCTGGCGTAGGCATTATATATTTTGGGATTGTCTGATAATGAATGTCGTTTGGTTTGCAACTAATACCTTTAATTTTTGTACCAAATGGAAACGTAAATGTTTGAATATAACTTGGTAATAAAGGTTTATTTTGTTTCATTAAAAAAGAGTTAGTATTAATCATATTAATTGTTAGATACTCATCTTCATTAGTTGTTGTTGGATGCGAAAAATTTATTGATTTTGTTACAAATTTTGTATTTTCATCTGGTAAAGCAACAGCTCCAAGTCCACTTAGGACTAAAATTCCTACTATTAGCAATGGTAACAATTTTTTCATATTCTGCCTCCCCATTCTATACTTAAATAGAGCTTTTGGTATATAAATCTTAATAAAAAACAGCATAAATGATCCATTATAAGAGAGAATAATTCAAACCTGATTTTCTTTCAAGAATACAATAACTTTGCGAGTAAGATTTAAACAACATTATATAACTATATTCAAACCGTTCATTATAAAACTCCTAAATTATATAATGTATAATATGGGTGGTGTGGACTGGTTTAAAAACTCTGTTATATATCACATATTAATTGATAGATTTGCAGGATTTAGATCTTCAGATAATTGGGAGAAACCTGAATTCTTAGGTGGAACCATCAAAGGAATAATCGAAAAATTCGATTATCTTCAAGACCTTGGCGTTAATACGATTTGGATTTCACCTTTCTATAAAACTAGTGAGTATCATGGTTACCATATAACAGATTTCTATCAAGTAGATCCACATTTTGGCACAACTAATGATATAAAAAAATTAATTAAAATAGTTCATAATCATGATATGCATATTATCGCAGATTTTGTTCCTAATCACTGCTCAAATCGCCACCCGTATTTCCAAGAGGCACAACTCAACAAAAATAGTGAGTATAGAAACTGGTTTTATTTTACCAAATGGCCAAATAATTACATGTGCTTTCTAAGTATTAAAGAAATTCCTAAGATTAACCTTAATAACCCCAATGCTCGCAACTACATAATAAACGCAGCAAAGCACTGGCTTAGCCTTGGGTTTGATGGTTATAGACTTGATCACGTTATAGGACCACCACATAGTTTTTGGAAACAATTTAAAAAAGAAATAAAAAAAATATTTCCTAATGCTATTTTAATAGGAGAAGCCTGGATGAAGGGCATCAAATTCGATGAACTAAAAACAATAAACATAAATCATAAGTTTTTAAAATGGATTTCTGGTGCGTCCTCAGAAAATCTGTTAAAAGAATACATTAGAGAGCTAGATGGAGTTTTAGATTTCAAGTTACAAGAATTAATAAAAGACTATATAGTGAAAGAAAAATTTTCAAAAAAAGAATTTTATGATAGAATAAAATACCACTATAGGAGCTATCCAAATAATTATTTTCTACCAACGTTTCTTGATAATCATGACATGAATCGTTTTTTATTTGAATGTAAAAACAACAAAGAAAAACTCAAACAAGCAGCAGAAATACAGTTTTCAATAGATCAACCAGTAATAATTTACTATGGAACAGAAATCGGAGTTACACAAAACAAGTCAATTTGGGAATTCTCAGCTAACGGAGATTTACAGGCAAGACAACCAATGAATTGGGAAAAACAAGACATTAAACTGTTAATGTTTTATAAAAACCTCATTAAACAAAAGAAAGCTTGATTTCTATTTTAAAAATAATAGGGCTCTGTCTCAAAATTCAACTGTGCTATCTGTTGTTGTCATTTTATTGCATATTATCCAATATGAGTAAATCGAATACTTTTGAGACAAAGCCAAATAATAGTTTCAATCACCCTAATTTTAGCAATATAAATGAAAAAGAAAATCACACAGTATTATAAGAGGTTTGAAAATGATTGTGTGGAAATATACAATCCTGAGTGACGCTGGAACTATCACAACTAGGAATACTGAATATGCTGAAAAGAAAAGTAGACTAGGTTATCCTGTGTTTTGTAAAAGAGAAAATAATGTCTATAAATTTTATCATTAGACTAAGTGGTTTCATAAAAGTTAAAAAGGGTACGATATTAACAACGCCAGGCAAGCGATATGTCTGGCGGTTCAAAATTTATTAGACAACCTATTGTCAGCGTACTTGGTCACGTTGATCATGGTAAGACTTCTTTACTTGATTTTATTAGAGGATCTGCTGTTGTTTCAAGAGAATCTGGAGCAATAACTCAGCATATTGGTGCAACAGAGGTTCCAATCGATGCTATATATGGAGTTTGCGGGGATCTTCTGAAGGAAACAAAGTTCACTCTACCCGGTTTACTTTTTATCGATACTCCCGGACATCATGCATTTACGACACTAAGAGTACGAGGCGGGTCACTAGCAGATTTAGCAGTCCTAGTTGTCGATATTAATGAAGGTTTTAAACCACAGACCTATGAATCCATAAAAATTTTAAAACAGTATAAGACACCTTTCATCATCGCAGCAAATAAAATTGATGCAATTTCAGGCTGGCAAAAAAGTAAAAACATTGCAATGGCACGTATTGAAAATCAACGTTATAACGTTAAAACAATGTTTGAAGAAAAACTCTATGAGCTTATTGGAACAGTTTCTGAACAAAAGCTGAATGCTGATTTATATTTCAACATTTCTGATTTTAGAAAAACTATAGGTATAATTCCAACTTCAGCAAAAACAGGGGAAGGAATACCTGAACTATTAATGGTTCTCGTTGGATTAGCACAACGATTCCTTGAGGATCAACTTCACATAGAAAGTGGCCCCGGAGAAGGAAGTGTTTTGGAGGTCAAGGAAGAAGTTGGTCTTGGTAAAACAATTGATGCAATAATATACAATGGAAAAATAAAAAATGATGATAAACTAGTAATAGGCACTACAGAAGAGCCTGTTGTAACCCGCATAAAGGCTCTATTGAAACCCAAACCGCTTGATGAAATTCGTGATCCGCGAGAACGTTTTGACAACGTTTCTGAGGTTTATGCAGCATGTGGTGTTAAAATTTCTTCACCAGATTTAGAAAACGTTATCCCCGGGGCTCCGATAAGAGTAGTAAAAGGTAATCTTGAAGAAGTAATTAAAGAAATTAAGAGTCAGACGAAGATAGATTTTGAATTAGATTCACAAGGTATACTAGTTAAAGCTGATACTATAGGATCACTTGAAGCGCTAATTAAAGAGTCAAGAGATAAAGGTATAAAAATTAGAAAAGCAGAAATTGGAAATGTTTCAAAAAGAGAAATAGTAGAAGTTGATGCAACTCTTGATCCATTTAATAAACTTATTTTTGCTTTTAATGTAAAGATACTTCCAGAGGCAAAAGAAGAACTTGCAAACACTGATATTACTGTATTTGATGAAAACGTCATTTACACAATTATGGAAAACTATGATGAGTGGATAGAAAAGAAAAAGGCAGAAATTGAACGAGAACGAAGGCAAGACTACGTGCATCCAGGCATGATCAAATTCTTACCAGAATATGTTTTTAGAGTTAGCCATCCCGCAGTTATTGGTGTTAGGATCTTGGCAGGTCGAATAAAAACTGGATTGCGACTGATGAAAGAAGATGGACGGATAATTGGATCAATAAAAGGCATACAGTCTGAAAATAAACCTGTAGAAGAGGCAATACAAGGCCAAGAGGTCGCAATATCAATTGAGGGAATAACTGTTGGTAGACAAATCAAGGGAGAAGATATTCTTTATACAGATCTTCCAATTAGTGACGCTAAAAAACTCAGAGAAATGGATGTTTTAAACCTTGATGAAAAAGATGTCTTAAATAAAATTTTTGAAATAAAAAGAAAATCTGATAAGTTTTGGGGCATGTAATTTTCTGATAAAAACCCTAATAAATATCTTATCAATACGGGTATCAGATGGCATCTAAATCAATCAATGATATAAAAAACGCTGAAAAGAAAGCTCTTCAGTCGATAAAAACTGCTAGAAAAGATGTCGAAGAACTTATCAATAAAGCTAAGAAAGATGCTGAAAAAGAAAAACAAAAAATTATAAAAAACGCTCAAAACAAAGTTAAGAAACTATCTGAAAAAGCTGAAGAAGAAGCAAAAAAAGATATTCAAAAAATAAAAAATGATAGCAAAATAGAGATATCTAAAATAAAGGAAACTGCAAATAAAAATATATTAAAAGCTGCGGATGCAATCATAAAGGAGATTGAAGAGGGGGAGTAAACCATACTATTTCCAGCCCCAATGAAAAAGGCTTCATTAATTGTACATCAAAACTATGTAGAAGATGTCATAAAAAATCTTCATGAAACTGGAATAATGGAGATTATTGATATATCCAAGGAAGAGCCAGAGACACTGGAGGGTATTGAAAAAGTAGCCACTCATCCTGATGCTGAGGCATGTACTCTTTATGAATTAAGGCTTTCGAGGTTAATAGGTATTTTAAACAAATTAAAGCCAAAGAAAAGTGGACTTAAAGCATTACTTCATCCAGATTTACCAGAGATAAGACCTGTTGAAGATCGTCCGCTTGATGAGATTTATTCTTATGCTGAAGGGGTTTTAGAGGAAATCGAGAAAAAGATCTTAGGCCATGAACAAAAACTTCAGGCACTTAACGAGAAAATTGAGATAATAAATCAAGACCTAAATCGATTAGAACTCGTTAAAGATTTTGAGTTTGATATTTCACATATTGGTAAATCTGATTATGTAATTGTTAAAGTAGGTAAAACATTAGATTTAGAGAGTTTAAAAGCTGAAATAGGAAATCTTGAAAAATCCGTAATTTATTCGAAACAATTTGGCACTGGTAAAAAAATTGAATGGGTTGTTTTAATTGGAGCGCATATTTTAGAAAAAGATAAACTTGAAAAAATTTGTAGGGAAAAAATATCAGAATTTTCTTTTGAGGTTTCATCTGGGTCTCCAAAAAAACTTCTAAAATCATTAAAGGATGTTAAAAAAGAGATTAATAAAGAAAAAAAGAAAATTGTTTCAGATTTACGCATTTTTGCACAAGAACAACTTGATGATCTTCTTGCTTTGAAAGAAGAAATTCAACTTGAGAGAATTCGAAAGGAAGTTCCGAAGAATTTTGCTAAAACAAAGTCCACATATATTCTTAAAGGCTGGATTTTAGAAAAAGACGAAAAAACGTTGCAAGAATCTTTATCAAATGTTTCTAAAGATCATATTTTATTTAATTTTAAAACTCCATCTGCAAACCCTGACAACCCACCTACCTATATTAAAACCCCTAGATGGGCAGAAGGTTTTAAAAGCCTACTTGGAATGTTCTCGCTTCCGAAATATAACGAGGTGAACCCTACTATCATCATGGGAATCTTCTTTGTACTATTCTTTGGCATTATGCTTGGTGATGCTGGTTATGGTATTGTTATATTAGCTCTATCTTTGTATGGATATATTAAGTTATCAAAGCATAGTGAATTAATTCGTGATTGGTCTTTTATGGGTATTTGGATGGGGCTTATCACGTCTATTGTGGGTTTTCTCACAAATAGTTTCTTCGGTGATCTTATTCCAAGGTTCTTTTATTCAAATCCTGATGCTCCATTATATAGTTTAGACGTTTTTGGTATACATTTACCCGCGAATCCGATAAAGGATCCATTGACAATTCTTGCAATAGCACTTATTTTTGGTCTAGCTCACTTGAATGTTGGAATTATACTGGGTATTTATCAAGCATATAAACGAAAAAATTATAAGAAAATGCTTACCGAGCGTTTTTGTTTTATACCATTGCAGATTGGCGGTGGTATGCTGATTGGTTACTTCATTCTTGGCTGGTACCTCCCTGATTTTTTGTTTTCTGTAGCGGGGATATTGGTAATAATTGGTATAATTCAACTTTTCATAGCTTCAGGACCAATTGGATTCTTTGCTATAACTGGTTATATTGGAGACTGGCTATCATATGCTCGTCTTCTCGCACTTGGTCTAGCAACAGCGGGTATGGCACTTGCGTTCAACATTGTTTCAGAGCTTCTTAAAGACATGATTCCGATTCAAATCATTGGCGTTATCATAATGATATTTTTACTCATAATTATGCATCTTGTGAACCTTGGCCTTCAGGCCCTTGGTGCAGGGGTTCATTCACTAAGACTTCAATATGTTGAGTTTTTCAATCGGTTTTATGAAGGTGGCGGACATGAGTTTGCCCCTTTTAAAATAGATAGAAAGTATACAAAAAACAATGAAGAAAAAATAGATTAAAAGGAGGAAAAATATGAAAATTAAGAGAAAAGCAGCAATATTGGCAATGCTTCTTGTAGTAATGTTTATCGTTTCTGCAGGCTTAGCATATGCCGCAGAAGAAGAAATAACACCAGCTGAAAATAGACAAAATAAAACTATGGTAATTGTTGGCTGTGCACTAGCTATAGGCCTTGCAGGAATAGCATCTGCAATTGGTCTTGCACTTGCAGGATCATCTGCAATAGCTGTTACCGCAGAAAAGCCTAATTTATTTGGAAAGTGTCTTGTGCTTCAGGTATTACCTATGACTCAGTCAGTATACGGTCTACTTACGGCTATATTATTGATGATGGGTGCAGGTCTGCTTGGAGGCGGTGGAGAATCAACACAGGTAAACTCTCTAATGGGAATGGGAGCAGTTTTTATTGGTCTAGCAGTTGGTTTAACCGGTATATCTGCTATAAACCAAGGTATGGTTGCATCATCTTCAATAAGTGCAGTAGGTAGAAATCCTGATGTTGCAGCAAGAGGTATAATATTTACTGTTATGCCAGAAACAATTGCTATCTTTGGACTGCTTGTAGGCATACTTTTGATGACTGGCTTAGGGTTACTATAACGGAATGGAACATGTCAGCAGAAAAAATTATTGAGCAAATAAAAAAAGATTCAGAGACAGAAATAAAGCAGATACAAAATGGTGCTGAAAGTCAAGCTAAAGGAATTTTAGAAACAACAAAAAAGGAAGCTGAAAAAGAAGCTGAGAAAATACTAGAAGCTGGCAAGAAGCAAAGTGATAATCTGAAAAAAATCCTTGTTTCTAAGGCAAATCAAGATGCTAAAAGAGACATCATGAATGCAAGGGAAACAATCATAGATGAATGTTTCACAAAAGCTCATCATGAACTTTCAATTCTTAAAGGAGAACACTATGAAAAGATAGTAAAAAAACTTATAATCGATGGGCAGAAAAAACTTGGAGGAAGCTGCATGGTATTAGTCACTAGAGATGCTGATGAAAAAATTGCTAAAGACCTAGGAATACATATCGATGGTACTATTGAATCTGCTGGGGGCGTAATTCTTAAATCATCTGATGGACGAGTAACACTTGATCATACTTTTGATGGCATACTCAAAAGGGAAAAAGACAAATTAAGAATAAAAGTTGGAAAACTGCTTTTCTCATAACTGACGGAGTAGATAAAATTGTTTGAGGTGATATTTGACCCGTATAATTATCCTTTCTGGATTTTTATAATTTTAGTTATAGCTGGGGCAATAGCTGTCATCTCCCGTCCATTTTCCGCCTATGTAAAATTTGTTTATCCCAACGCCAAATTTGAGGCAATAGGAAATCCCTTTATAACCGATAGCGAACTTAATCGCATTGTAGAAAATAAAAATTTAGTTGACTTTAAAGACGCGTTAAACGCGTCAAAAGATTACAATCTCTCAGGTGATAATATTTTTGAACTACAACAATCACTTAATGATAACCTCCTTCAAACAATTGAGATGATGCAAAAAGACAGTTCAAAGAAAATGAAAGAGTTTTATGATATGTATATCGAGAAGATAGATGTTTACTTAGTTAAAAACACAATAAAAAATAAGCTAGATGATAGAAAAATCGATGAAAAAATATTTGATCAAGCAATTTTAATAAAAACAAAAACATTACTTCAAAAGATAATAGATACTGAAAAAGAAAACTTACCCGAGATTCTAAAAACTTATGGCTTTGAAAAAGAAGTTTTTGATGTTTTTTCTGATGAAAACATTGATTATCTAAAACTTGACACAGCAATTGATAAGCATATTATTAACAAAATCAGACAAGTTAAGGTTCCTTATAAATGTGACAAAGCAAAAGAACTATTCGTAAACTATATCCTAGATATAATTAATATAAAAAATATCCTTAGAGCTAAACAACTTGGCTATGGTGAAGAATCAATTAAGAAATTATTACTGGGGGTCGGACAAGAAATTGCTTCATGGAAATTAAAGGAAATATCTGAAGTTGATTCTGTACCTCAAGCAATTTCACGTTTAGAGGGGACATCATATTATAATGCACTTAAAGATGCAATAGAGGAATATAATAAAGCTGGATCTGTACAAATTTTCGAGAATGCTCTTGATGCCCTTCTTTTAAAACTTGTTAAAAATATTTCAACACAAAACTATGCAAGCATTGGCCCAACAATCAGATTTATTGTATCTAAAGAATTTGAGATTAAGAATTTAAAAATTATTGTCAAAGGTATTGGTGAAGGTCTCCCGATAGATATTATCAAGCCGTTACTTATTACGGAGGCGAACATATGAAGCTTGCGGCTCTTTGCGATAATGATACAGCTGTTGGAATGCGGCTTGCCGGTGTTAGTGAATTATTCATTCCAAATGGCGATACGATAGATATTTGGAATCAGATCACTGAAAAAGAGGATATTGGAATATTATTTGTAACAGAAAAAATAGCAGAAGACCTTGGAAAATATTTGAAGGAATTTAGAATTAGAAATAATATTCCTATTATTGTAGAAATACCTAATAAAAAAGGAAGAATAAAGGACCATGTGGACTTTGTTTCACATTTGATAAAAAAAGCAGTTGGAATTGAGGTTAAAAAATAAAGATAGAATTTGGAGGCGAAATCATATGTCTAATAAACAACAAGAAGGAAAAATAATTAGAATCTCTGGACCAGTTATAGAAGCAGATGGAATGCGCGGAGCAAAAATGTATGATGTTGTAAGGGTCGGAGGAGAAAATCTAATCGGTGAAATCATTCGTTTGAATGAGGATAACGCTATTATCCAGGTTTATGAAGATACAAATGGACTTAGGCCAGGTGAAATGGTTATTTCTACAGGCATGCCTCTGTCTGTTGAACTAGGACCTGGGCTTTTAGCTAACATATATGATGGTATACAAAGACCACTCCCTGCCATCCAAGAAAAAACAGGAGAGTTTATAGCTCGTGGAGTTGAAGCCCCGGCCATTGATAGAAAAAAGAAATGGTATTTTAAACCAACTGTTAAAGCAGGTGAAAAAGTCAATGGTTGTGATGTAATAGGAGAAGTTCAGGAAACCTCAATTATTACACATAGAATCATTGTTCCACCGGAACTGTCTGGTAAAATTTTAACCATTGAAAAAGAAGGCGACTATACAGTTGAAGAAGACATTGCAGTAGTATCAAATGGCGGCGGTGATGTAAAATTACAGATGATGCAACGGTGGCCTGTTAGAAAACCAAGACCTGTTGCAAAAAAATACGATCCAACTCTACCTCTAATAACTGGTCAACGTATAATTGATACATTTTTCCCAGTTGCCAAAGGCGGTACCGCTGCAATTCCTGGTGGCTTTGGGACCGGTAAAACAGTCATGCTTCACCAACTTGCAAAGTGGAGTGATGCTCAAGTTGTTATATACGTTGGATGTGGTGAGCGTGGAAATGAAATGACTGATGTACTACGTGAGTTTCCAAAGCTTGAAGACCCAAAATCAGGTGAGCCACTCATGAATCGTACAGTGTTAATTGCAAATACTTCTAATATGCCAGTTGCTGCTCGAGATGCTAGTGTCTACACAGGTATAACAATTGCAGAGTATTATCGTGATATGGGTTACGATGTTGCTCTTATGGCTGATAGTACTTCTCGTCTTGCAGAAGCTATGAGAGAAATATCTGGTCGACTTGAAGAAATGCCTGGTGAGGAAGGGTATCCAGCATATCTTGCATCTCGTCTTGCTGAGTTTTATGAACGAGCAGGTAGAGTAAAACTCATATGTTCTAAGGATAAAGAAGGATCTATATCTGTAATAGGTGCAGTATCACCACCTGGCGGTGATTTCTCAGAGCCAGTTGCTCAAAACACTCTTCGAATTGTGAAAGTTTTTTGGGCTCTTGATGCAGACCTTGCTGATAGAAGACATTTTCCATCTATCAACTGGTTGAAATCTTATTCTCTTTATCTTAACGAAATACAAAGCTGGTGGAAAAAAGAAATTGGTGAGGGATGGCTTAAATTACGAAATAAAGCAATGGCATTACTACAAAAAGAATCAGAACTTCAGGAGATTGTAAAACTTGTTGGACCCGATGCTCTCCCACCCAAAGAAAGAGGACTTTTAGAAGGTGCAAGAATGATTAGAGAAGATTTTCTTCAACAAAGTGCATTTCATGAAGTTGATACATTTTGTCCGGGTAAGAAACAGTATGAAATGCTTAGACTTATTCTGAAATATTTTGATAAAACACAAGAGGCTGCTAACAAAAATATTCATATTGATGATGTAATTAATATGAACTCTCGTGAGAATCTGGCTAGGATGAAAAATGTTTCAAATAAGCTATTTGATAAGAAATTTCAGGAAACAGAAAAAGATCTTGATAAAGAATTCAGTTTGCTTGAAAAGGGAGGCAGTTAAAATGAGTCACAAGGACATTGAGTATACAACAGTTACAGAAGTTGCAGGTCCTTTGATAATTGTTGATGGTGTAAAGGATGTTGCTTATAACGAAGTGGTTAAAATTAAGACGTCTACTGGGGAAGAACGTACTGGTCAAGTACTTGAAGCTTTTACTGATAAGGCAATTATTCAGGTTTTTGAAGGTACCAAAGGTCTTGACACAGATAAAACTTCAGTACGTTTTATTGGAGAAACGATGAAACTTGGTGTTTCAAAAGATATTCTTGGTAGAGTTTTTGATGGAACTGGGAACCCTATTGATAATGCTCCACCAATTATACCTGAGGAAAGAAGAGAGATCAATGGTAATCCAATCAATCCATATGCAAGAGAATACCCTAGCGAATTCATCCAAACAGGTATTTCTACAATTGATGGCCTTAATACACTAGTTCGTGGTCAAAAACTTCCAATTTTTTCTGGTGCTGGGCTTCCTCATAATGAGATGGCCGCTCAAATTGCTAGACAAGCAAAAGTTTTAGGTAAAGAAGAAAAATTTGCTGTTGTTTTTTGTGCCATGGGTATTACTTCAGAGGAGGCAAACCTTTTCATTAGAGATTTCGAAAACACTGGTGCACTTGAGAGAACTGTTATGTTTTTGAATCTTGCAGATGATCCAACAATAGAGCGGATTATCTTACCGCGTATGGCACTAACGTGTGCTGAGTATCTTGCTTTTGATCTTAACATGCATGTTCTCGTAATTTTAACTGATCTTACTAATTACGCAGAGGCTCTTCGTGAAATTGCTGCTGCAAGAGAAGAAGTTCCAGGCAGAAGAGGATACCCGGGTTATATGTATACTGATCTGGCAATGCTCTATGAACGAGCAGGCAGAATCAAAGGTAAAAAAGGATCTATCACTCAGATTCCTATGCTTACAATGCCTGATGATGATATCACTCATCCAATACCTGATTTAACAGGTTATATCACAGAGGGGCAAATTGTTCTTGATCGAGGTTTACACAAAAAAGACATTTATCCACCTGTAGCAGTTCTACCCTGTCTGTCTCGTCTAATGGATAGAGGTATTGGTGAAGATAGAACTCGTGAGGATCATGCAGATGTTTCCAACCAGCTTTATGCAGCATATGCAGAAGGTTGTGACTTACGTGATTTAGTTGCAATTGTGGGAGAAGATGCCTTATCTGAAAGAGACAGAAAATTCTTAAAATTTGCCGATGAATTTGAACAAAAATTTGTAAAACAAGAATCTCATGAGAATCGAAGCATCGTGCAAACTCTTACAATTGGATGGGAACTACTTTCCGATTTGCCTACTGCTGAGCTCAAGAAAATAGATGAAAAATACATTAAGAAATATCTTCCAAAAACAAAAGAAGAAAAAGAGTAAAACATGGCCAAACAGATACTAGAGGGCGTTAGCCCTACCAGAATGGATTTGCTTGAAACTCGAAAAAAACTTATACTAGCTGAAAAAGGGCACAAACTCTTGGAAGAAAAACGAGATGCTCTAGTTGAAAAATTCTTTGATATAATTGAAAAAAGAAATCAAATATCGAAAGAGTTAGATGAAGATTTCAAAGAAGGATTTATGTCACTAATTCAGGCCCAGATGATTTTAGGTGAAAAAAAAGTTGAAGACGCATCTTTTTTAACTAAGGATATTGGTGAAATATCTTTTGAAACCGACAATATCATGGGTGTAAAAATTCCAAAGATGAATACAGATAAAATAGAAACTGATTTGAAACCGGCATATAGTTTTTTTGAAACATGTTCAAAACTTGATGATGCTAAAAAAGCATTCAGTGGACTTTTATCAAAATTGATTCAATTAGCTGATTTTGAAGCAGGAATTAAGTCCCTAACTGTTGAGATTGAAAAAACCAAAAGGCGAGTAAATGTTCTTGAAAACAATTTAATTCCTAAATTACATGCAACTCGAAAATATATCGAAATGCAACTTGAAGAAAGAGAAAGAGAAGATTTCTTTAGAAGAAAAAGAATAAAAGCCATATTGGAATCAAAAAAGGTATAAATGAACAAGTTGGAAGAAGATCCAATTATCGGAAGATTTTTTGATACCCCTGAAAAAAAAGCAAAATGGTTAGTACGTGTCAAAATAGCCTATATTCTTTGGATAATTTTTGTTATAATAGGAATCTTGTCACTTTTTATATGGTATTTGTTAAAATAAAAAAAAGATGGAAAAAGGTTTAGACGTCTTTTCCTATTTCCCATATAGCTTTTATAGACAATAGTCCAACTGCAGGAGCAACAAATATTGCAAGGGACATTGAAATACCGGCTAACAAACCACCAATCCATGGGCCAGTAATCCATGTGGACATTCCCCAAAATGCTGGGGCCATTACCAAAAGTGCTATTCCTGCAATTAAAAAGCCTGGTCCTTCTTTTGCAGTGATTGTTCCCTTTCCAAGGACCGAAATAATACCTACTATTCCACCTAGAGCTGCTAGTAGCCATACAACCCAACCACCAGTATCAGTTCCAAGAAACATTGCCTCGCCTGATTCTATTGTATATGCTGTATAGAATCCTACTAACAAAGCAATGAGTATACCGATCAAAAAAGACCAGCTTCCTATCTTAGTATACATATCTTTTACCATTCAATTTTCTCCTCCTCACCTTTATTAAGGTTGTCCTTTTGAAATAAATGAAAGTTTATAAATGTTTCTAGATGTTAGAAGTTAAAAGAAAGATTGATATATTATTCTGTTATTCAACAGTCTAAAAAATTCAAAAAATAATGCTTATTGGGTATGATAAAAATTTTATAGATATGGTGAATAAGTTGATGGACGAACAAAATAAAGAGGAATTGCCTCCTAAAAAACAAAAGAAAAAAGAGATGGAACCTATAGATGAATGGATTAAATCTCAGAATTTCAAGACTACAGAAGATATTGAAGTTCCTGAGCTTTTATTAGAACAAGTTATCGGCCAAGATAAATCAGTTGGAATTGTTAGAAAATCTGCAGAACAAAAACGTCATGTTATGCTTATTGGTGATCCGGGAACTGGTAAGTCTATGGTTGCTAGAGCAATGACGGCATTCTTATCTAAAGAAGAACTTGAGGACATTATTGCTTATCCGAATCATGATGATTCAAATATGCCACATATTAGAATTGTTCCTGGTGGAAAAGCAAATGAAATCGTTAAAGCTCAGAGAACTGAAGCAAAGAAAAGAAAGGAACAGCAAAGCAGTATGATAATAACCATAGTTTTTATGATTGTAGCTCTTTCAATTTTTGCAGCTATTGTACCTGCTATGACTGAAAGTGGTTTTGATTCTAGTAAAGTACAAATTACTTGGCTTTTTCTTGGAATTATAGCTGCATTTATGATATTTCTAATTTTTTCAAGGGGCGCATTAACACAACGTAAGGAATTGCAACATGTACCTAAGATTCTAGTCAGTCATGAGAAAAAAGATTTACCTCCATTTATTGACGCGACAGCTGCGCATTCTGGTGCTTTACTTGGAGATGTTCGCCATGATCCTTTCCAATCTGCTGGGCTTGAGACTCCACCACATCAATTAGTAGAAGCAGGAGCTATACATAGAGCACACAAGGGCGTTTTGTACATTGATGAAATTAATACACTAAGTTTGCCATCTCAGCAGCATCTTCTTACTGCTATTCAGGAGAAAAAATTTCAGATAACTGGCCAGTCTGAACGTAGTTTTGGTGCAATGGTTAAAACAGAGCCGGTACCATGTAATTTTATTTTAGTATCAGCTGGAAACTTGGATGCTCTTAAGGGGATGCACCCTGCCCTTCGTTCTAGAATCAGAGGATATGGTTATGAGATTTATTTAAACAGCAACATGGATGATAATAACGAAAATAGAGAGAAACTTATTCGTTTCGTTGCTCAGGAAGTTAAAAAGGATGAAAGAATTCCTCATTTTGATAAGAATGCTGTTTCTGAAGTCATTCATGAGGCGCAGAGACGCGCTGGTAGAAAGGGTAAACTTTCGCTACGTCTGAGAGAACTTGGTGGACTAATACGAGCTGCTGGAGATGTTGCATTTGAGAAAGGCGATAAAATCGTAACACAGGCTCATGTGTTGCAAGCAAAAATAATTGCTAAATCCCTTGAACAACAAGTGGTTGATAGGGCAATTGAACAACACCAGGATTATCGTTCCTTTAAAACACAGGGGGCAGAGGTAGGTGTCGTTAATGGTCTTGCGGTCCATTCGGCTGATCCATCAATGAGTGAATTTTCTGGACTAGTTTTACCAATTGTTGCAGAGGTTACCCCTGCTGGCTCTGAATCTGAAGGAAAGGTTATAGCTACAGGAAAACTTGGAGAAATAGCTAAAGAATCAGTTTTAAATATTTCTGCGATAATCAAGAAATATATGGGAAAAGATATTACCGCCCATGACATTCATATTCAATTTATTGGAACCTATGAAGGACTTGAGGGAGATTCAGCTAGTATTTCTGTTATAACCGCGGTCATATCCGCAATGGAGGGTGTTCCTGCTAGGCAGGATACTGCAATGACTGGTTCTCTTAGCATCAGAGGAACGGTTCTACCAATTGGTGGTGCAACAGCCAAGATTGAAGCTGCTGCAAAAGCAGGTATTAAAAGAGTAATTGTCCCAAAATCTAATTTAAGGGATGTTTTAATCGAAGATAAATACAAAAGAAATATTGAAGTAATACCTGTTGAGACATTAACTGAAGTCATAGATAACACCTTGGTTGGTGAGGGTAAAGCTAAACTTCTTAGAAAGCTCAGAAATATGAAACCTTTAAAAATAACAGGAAAAGTAGAACTTGAATCAGAGAAAAAAATGATGGCATCACGTACTCAAACAAAACAAAAATAGACATAGTTTATTATTTCTAATAATTGGAGATTAATTAATATTTTATATTTAGCAATGTATTCATTTTATGAATATTATGAAAACTTTATTTATAGGGCGTTTCCAGCCATTTCATAAAGGACATCTAAAAGTAATTCAAAACGTTTCTAAGGAATACGATGAGGTTATCATTGGAATTGGGTCATCCCAGTACAGCTATACCATTGATAATCCTTTTACTGCTGGTGAACGCAAACTTATGATAAAGAAATCCCTTGAAAAAATAGGTGTAAAAAACTATAGAACTATTTTAATTCCTGATATCCACAATCCACCAAAGTGGGTGGATCATATTGTATCGATTATTTCAGATTTTGACACTTTAATATCCAATAATTCTCTTACTAAACGATTGTTTAGTGAAAAAGGATATGACGTTAAAGAAACACTTTTGTATAACAAAGACAAATATTCTGGGAAAGAAATTCGAAAAAGAATTAGAAACGATGAACCGTGGAATAATCTAGTTCCTCCAGAAGTAGTCAATATAATAAAAGAAATAGATGGAATAAAAAGAATAAAAGATTTATCAAAAAAATAAATGATTCATTATTTTTTTGTATAGACTTTTTTTGGCCACTTTTTTTTCCTAATAAAATCAATAACACCTGTAGCTATTAAAATCAAAGCTGAAAAAATACATAGATAAAAACCACTTCCTAATCCCCAAGTAGATGACATAGAAACAGTTTCGCCATTTGGTATTAAAACGTTTAGTGTTCCTTCACCATTTAAACTACCAAGACTAATTTCACATATTTTTGACATTCCAAATGAAAACGCAAGAGCTACTAAAGTTAAAAATATAATACTGGCAGATATTAGAACTATAAAAAATCGTCTTTTTAATAGAATGTTAGGAATAAAACTAACTCCTAATAAAATAATACCTGAATATACAATAAAAAGCAATATGCTAACGAAATCTGTGAACATCTCTGGTAATGTAGCAAGCTCTAGATGTGTTTCATCTTCATAGGTAATACTTTCTATCATTGTCTGAGGAACAATAAACATTTCAGAACTTTTTTCAGCCACAGGGCTATCACTATGTGCATTTAGAGCCCACCAAGGCTGAAACAATGAAAGAATTACTAGAGATATCGCTAGCAATTTTAAGAATGTATTCAATGAGAACTTTTTAAATAAAAATAATACAATGATTTCTATGATGAATACTAAAACTAAACCCGTAATCAACCCGGGAAGGATTGATTCTAACTTTGTGACGATGTTTATGTTTTTATCGTTGGTGAGTTCAACAACTTTAGCTCCAACTATTTTACCATTTGTATAAACATTAACAGTATATTTACCCGGTGGTAAAGCAACAACTTCATCAGGAGAAATGGATTCAAATATTGTTTTACCCGCTCTTAAGATATCTAATTTTAGATCATCATCATGAATTAGATTCCCACGGGAATCAAATAATTTTGCTCCTAAATTAAAGTCTGCCGAAAAGTTAATGCTTGCAGAATCTCCATCATCTGGTAAATCAATAAACATTTCATCTGAAAATCTACCATATGAAATAGACAATTTATATCTTGCAGGCAGTAAATTTTTGAATATATATTCGCCAGTTTTAATTTCTTCAGGAATCAATTCAATGGGATTATCCATTTCAGAGCTTGTTAAAAATGGTCTTACATTAACTCCTGGAGTAAAACCTAATTTATCCTTTACATTTATTGTTAAATCAAAGAGATCTAGATTTATGTCGACTTTTTTTCTCTGCATTGTTATTTCTTTATTATAAATATTAAAACCTTTGTAATGAGCGTTTAAAACATAATATGGCTCAAAAAATTTAAAATTTACACTCATTACAATATCGTTGTCATCGTTTGTTATATTTCTTAAAAATAACGTGTCATTCCTTGTAAGAGTTAACTCTATATTTTTTATTCTTTGCCCTTCTTGATCTTTAGCGATTATTCGAATATTTTTTTGCCATGTGCAATAAACATTGATCGTTTTATCTTCTTCTATTTCAACAGCTTGCATTCCGATAATTCTTTTATCACGACCTCCAATTATTCTATATACCTTTACTATATAATTGCCCGCTGCAAGTTTAGGGAACTTTATTTTAGGTAACGCAAATAATGGTTTGGTAACAGAACCTATAGAAATTAATTCACCATCCTGATAAAGTTCACCCCATATTTTTGAAATAGTGAATCCAGAGATATTAATAAAAGATAAAGAAGAAAATAGTCTAGCAGTTGCCCGAGGAATAACAGTTAGTGTATAAATGTTTTTGTCATCCTCAGGTGAGCCGTCTCCATCATTTTGACGATACTTAACAAGAGCTCTGAAATATTCTCCTTCTAAAATTATATCATTATAGCCTCCTTCTAAGGATGTAAAAAGCTCTACGTCAAACTCTACAACAAGATCATCAGCTATAGTTAAATCATGATTACTGCCTTTTTCGTATGAGTTTCTACCGAACATAACAGCAGCATAATCAATTTCAGCTCCAAGAACATCTAAATATTCTTTTACTCCGGCTTTTACTTGAATTCCATCTCGCTCATTTTTTCCATATTTAACTATGTCTTTATTTGATGAAAAAAGAATTCCAAATGCTTTGCCGTTTTCCCCTTCATCATAGGAAATCCAAGCATCTTCACCAAGATCACAGTCATCGGTATATGGTATTATCCACTCCCGTTCTTTACTTTCTGGGTCAGGATTCATTTTATATTCCTTGATTTGATTGTTTTCCCCATATACATGTAGGTATGGTAATATTTCTCCAAAGCGCATTCCTCTTATTCTTGCACTTCTTGATTTATACGAAGCCAATCCACCAAATGCACCATCCACATTCTCTTGACCTTTTACTATTCCTGCTTCTAGCACCTCATGTTTGACTCTGACAGAAATTCGTTTATTCTCGGTTGGGCAGTAATAATATTTGTAGATATTTGTCGTCCGCAGTTCTTTTCCACTAGATTCACTAACAATACCAAATTCAACCATTAAGTTTCCATCAATGCGAATTTCTTTTGAAACAAGGGATTGATCTGAAGAGGTTTGATCTTCATCATTAACGCCAATATTGTACGCAAAAGCTAAAGAAGCTATGTTTTCAGAATTTGATATATCAAATTCTTTTGTTTCAGGTTTCATTGCCATAATAGCTTGAGAAAAATGTCTGTTAATAACGCTACCTTTTTGCCCAATTACATAAACACAATATCCCTCTTCATCAATTCTATAATAATCTCCTTCGATTGCAATACCAGATATGGGTTCATAATAATAATATGCATCTTCAATATTTACATGATCAAAATAATTTGGGGAGGATTTTTCAACATCATCATAGTATACAAAATATCGCTCCTCTCCATCTGCGGACTCGGGTACAAGAAAAACTAAACCACATTTATTGATATGATGTGGATCTTTAAATTCCAGATCATAAATTTGCGATTCAAGCTTATGCCATCTATTTCCATCCCAAAAACAAACTCTCACTGAATGCTCATTTTCATTTTTAGCCCAGCATGGATTGGTAAATTCTATATGTATGTCAATTGGTTGAAATTTTGCATGCGGCTTATCAGTTGATATTGGTAATATTATCTCTTGCTTATATGACCATTCTCTGTTCCATTCTGGAAGCGAGCTATCTTCTGATGAAACAGATATAGTTAACACTGGAGAAATAATCAGTACCAGGATGAGGTAGACTACCCAAAGCATTTTAGTCTGCATTTGTCCCCCATGTTTATTAATTAAACCTTACTATTATAATATATAAATATTTTATGGTACAAGCGCTTCCTTAATCAATAATAATCAAAACAAAATTTTATATATTATCTTTTTAATTTTATTTTGATTTATAATGGGTGAACAAATGTGAATAAAAAAATTGCTATTATCTTAATATCTTTGCTATTTACATCAATACTATTATATGGTTGTTTAGAAGAAACAAAACCAATAGATAAAGATTTAAGCTTTCCAACTAATCTAAACCCTATAGGTGTAATCTTTTCTCCTGAAAAAGCCTATTTTGGTGAAACAATAGTATTTGATGGCTCAGGATCTTATGATTCAGATGGCGAAATTGTATTATATAATTGGGATTTTGGAGATGATGAAACAGCAGAAGGAGCAATAGTAAAACATACCTATAAATTTGAAAATAACTTCACCATTGATTATCCTCTTATATATACAATTAATTTGTTTATAAAAGATGATGGCGGATCTCTAACGGCTTTAAAACAACAAATAAAGGTTTATCCTAGAGAATATAAATTCTATTTGAGTTCTCAAAAATTGACAATAGAAAAACCCGATTCAGATTATGATAAAATTAGAGGTTCAGGATTGCTAAAGGTAGGCTCTCCTCAGGAGCTAACATATACTCTAGATAGTTTCATAATAGTAAAAAAATGTACATGGAATGCTACTGTGTATTTAGAAAAACCACTTTTTACATGGGCTAATAAAATGTCAATTATTTTATATGACAATGAAGGCAATGAAATAGTAAAGAAAGATGAAAGATTAGGGCCTAGTAATTTATGGATGGAAAAAACAGTTCAAATAAAAGGAATATTTGATAAAGAAGAGGAATTTAAAACTATAAAAATTTTGGTTAATGGCTTTTCATTTAGAAAAACAATAAGCATAATGTATGGTGGAGAAAAACCAAGTAATATTTGTTTTGATTTCACTACTTAACATCACTGAAGAATAATTTTAATATACAAATGTTTATTATTGCAAGATTACTGGTGTAATATATGGATGCGATGGAAGCTATTTTAACAAGAAGAAGCGTTCGTAAATATAACAAAAAACAATTATCTGATAAAATCGTTAAAGAGTTATTGGAAGCTGCAATGAGTGCACCATCTGCAGGTAACGAGCAACCTTGGCATTTTATAATAATAGATAAACCACAAATACTTAGCAAGATCCAAACATTTCATAATCATGCTAAAATGCTCAAAGATGCTTCAATTACTATACTTGTTTGTGGTGATTTAAATTTAGACAATCATAACGGCATGTGGATTCAAGATTGTTCTGCAGCTACTGAAAATATTCTGATTGCAGTACGAGCAAAAGGATTAGGTGCTGTTTGGTTAGGCATATACCCTCGAGAAGAGCGAATTATGGGGCTGAGAAAACTTTTGAATATCCCTAATAATGTTATGCCATTTTCTTTGATTTCTATTGGACACCCTGCTGAAAAACAGGGTATAGTAGATCGATATAATCCTTCAAGGATACACAAAAATAAATGGTAAACTATTTTTGAAAATTTATTCTCCTACTATTTGAACGATAATATTCCTGTTTCGTGGTCTTGTATCAAATTCTACAAAAACAATTTGTTGCCATGTACCATGCAATAACCTTCCATTTTTTATTGGAATTGTAACACTTGGCCCCATCAGACTTGATCGTACATGGGAATGTCCATTATCATCATGCCAGGTTTCATGATGATCATAATGTTCCCCCTTAGGAGCAATTTTTTGAAGAGCTCTTGGAAGATCTTTCATAAGACCTGGTTCATATTCGATAGTTGTAATAGTACCAGTAGAACCTGGAACAAAAACACATGTAATCCCATCTTTTATTTTTGATTTATTAACAATATTTTGAATATCACTAGTAATATCAATTATGTCTACCTCGCCATTTGTTTCAACATTTACTTCTTCATAATACACGCTCATATTATTCCCTTTAATAACTAAAATCTAACTTTTCTCCCGGTAGCATCTCTTTTAAAAATACCGAAATCTTCAATATTTTTTAACGTTATTCCATCAAAAACAGGGCCTTCTACACAAACTCTCAGACCTTTATCTACACAGCATTGTCCACAAATTCCAAAGCCACATTTCATATATCTCTCAAGAGACGCTTGAAAATGAATACCGTCACTTATTTCTAATAGTTTTTTCATCATTATTTCTGGTCCACATGTCAAAACAGAGTTAAATTTTTTTTCTTCTAAGAGTTTTTTTGCAAGGTCTGTTGCAAAGCCTTTGTGTCCTTTAGATCCGTCATCAGTTGATATGTGTACATCTGCACCATATTTTTTAATTCTATTTTCAAAAAATAATTCATTTTTATTTTTAACACCAAGAATTACAGTTGAAGATATGTTCTTGCTAATCGCTTCTTTTACAGATGGTGCTATCGTCGCTATACCAGTTCCACCACCAACAAAAAGAATTCTTGTTCCATTTACTTTAAAACCATTTCCGTAAGGACCTCTAACTCCAATCTTATCTCCTTTTTTTAATTCAAACAAAGCTTTTGTTGCGTCTCCAATTCTTTTAAAAGTTATCGCTTTAATGCTGCTGTTAAAATAAGAAGCACTCATTGGTATTTCATCTATTCCTGGAATCCATATCATAAAAAATTGGCCTGGGATAATTTTTTTAGGGTATTCAAAAAATAATGTTTTAACATCAGAGTTTTCTTTGGTTGTTTCTGTTATTTTTGTTACTGATGGATAGTTCATATATGTGCTACTCCAATTAACTCTGATAGATTTTTATGCCCATGATCTTTCATCCATATTTCTAGTTCATCACAGATTTTTTTGAATATATCTAAACCTCTATAATATATCCCTGATCCAATTTGTATTGCTGAAGCGCCTGCCATAATATATTCCAAAGCATCTTCTCCTGTAGTAATGCCACCTACACCAATAACAGGAATATCTACATTTTGTGAAATTTCATAAACACAGCGTACCCCAATTGGCTTTATTGCTTTCCCAGAATAACCGCCCACTTTATTAGATAAAACAGGTATTTTTAGATCAAGGTCAATTTTCATTGCTTTAACTGTATTAATGGCAACTATTCCATCTGCATTCCCGCTCTCAGCAGATTTTGCTATTTCTGTTACACTTGGTAAATTTGGCGAGATTTTTACAAAAACTGGTATACTTGTTGATTCTTTTACATTATAAGTTATCTCTTTTACTAGTTTTGGATCTGATCCTATTTCAAGACCATATCCTTTTGCATGAGGACAGCTCATATTCAGTTCAATAGCAGTTACACCAAAAGTTTCCATTTTTTTTGCTAGTTCAGTAAATTCTTTTGAGTTTGACCCAAAAATACTTCCAATAATTGGAATATTAAATTTTTTTAATTTTTTAATTTCATCACCAAATTTTTCAATACTTGGGTTTGGTAGACCCATAGCGTTTAGAATTCCGAATTCAAGTTCAACAACAGTTGGGTTTGGATAGCCTTCTCTTGGGTTTAACCCAATGGATTTTGTAACAATAGCACCAGCGCCATAATTAAAAATACGCTCCATACTTCCAGCATCTTTATCCATAATGCCTGAAGCTAAAATAGTTGGGTTCCTAAGGTCAAGAGTTGCTATTCTTGTAGCAAGATTTACCAGGTTAACACCTCATCCGTAAAGTAAGAAGTAGTATATAAATCATTTTTGAAAAATTTTAGCGTAAATTAAATTAAAGTAACTTCTTTTACTATACTTGAAAATATAATGTATCTAATTACAAAATGGTTTGGTACGTTTATCTGCAATAAAAATAGAATAAAAAACAAAATTCTTTTCTCTAAAGATGAAAAGGAAATTGTTAAAAAATTACTAAAAATAAATGAAAATAAAATACTCCCTGAAGAAAAAAAGATTGTTAAAAATTTAAAAAAAATAATTGTAATCGAAAAAAGATTGCAGAAAATTGGAGAATATAAGCCTTCGGATCCATTTTTTAAAAAAATTGAGATTAAACCCGAGGATTTTGATTATTCTGAAGATTTACTTCATAAAGCAACTCTACTACTAGCTAAAAATAGAGTCAAAGAAAAATTAGCATCAGAGGATTTACAAGTTATTCAAATGGTTAATGCTTTAGATGATCTTATACAAACATCTAATTTACTTTCTGAACGGGTAAATTGCTGGTCAGCTATACCTACATCTAAAGAAAAAATACAACCACTTCAAAACGTGTTTTCCACAGTAAATAATGAGATTAAATCTATGGAAAAACAAATCGATAGCGATATGGAAAAAATCGCTCCCAATATGAGTAAGATTACAGGGCCATTAATTAGTGCACGTTTACTTTCTATTGCTGGAGGACTAGAGAAACTTGCTACCATGCCTGCATCTACAATTCAAATATTAGGTGCAGAAAAAGCTTTTTTTAGATTTAGAAAAGAAGGAGGAAAACCTCCAAAGCATGGAGTAATTTTCCAGAATCCGTATATAAATAGATCTCCACGTGAAATTAGAGGAAAGATTGCAAGGGTATTAGCAACAAAAATTTCAATTGCTACAAAAGCAGATGCTTTTACTAAAAGAGATATTTCAAAAGATTTAATAAAAGATTTAGATAAAAGAATAAAAGAAATTAAAAACCTGTAAAAATATAAGTAGTTGTTGCTTATTGTTTATTGAAATTTAAGTTTGAGCTGGTAAGGAGAGGTTAAAAAGATATGAACGATATTAAAACAGTCTTTAAAAACCTTGGAGGCATATTCATAATTATAGGGTTTGTCACTCTAATTGCCTTACTTGTTCCTCTGTTTGGACCTTCAACATCATATGATACAATAGGTCCTATACTCATCACTACTGCGCTTTTTTTTGGATTTGGGCTTCCACTATATTTTTTATTTAAAAACGCAGAGCCTGCTAATTTTAAAAGTGCAATGATAACAGCTGCTCTAGGATGGCTTTTTATCTCAGCTATTGGTAGTATTCCTTTTTGGCTCATTCCATATGATGGAGTTACTCATATGGCTCCTCTCTCAGCTTTCTTTGAGTCAATGTCTGGATGGACAGGAACTGGTCTTACAATGGTTGAAAATGAAGAACTATTACCGCATATTTTGCAGTTTTGGCGTTCTTTAATTCAATGGGTTGGTGGTGTTGGTGTTATTGTTTTAACGCTTAGTATTCTTGCCCGACCTGGAACAGGTTCTTTCGTATTATATAAAGGAGAAGCTCGTGAGAAAAAAACACATCCGTCTATTGTTTCCACTGTTAGAACAATATGGTGGATATTTTTGCTATATACAGCTATAGGGATTTTTATGCTTATTATAATAGGTTCATTAACCCCTAATGGTATGGATCCTTGGCAATCTCTTAATCATGCTATGACTGGGATTGCAACAGGTGGTTTTTCAGTTACAGATGATAGCATGACTAGTTTTGGAACAATTAGTCAGATCGCGATTCTTGTTCTCATGGTGGTAGGTGCCATTGCATTTGCTGCTCATTATGATCTTCTAAAAGGTAGAATACGAAAGTTTTTATCAGATGTTCAATTTAAAGCATTGCTAGCATTAATAATACTTGGAGTATTAAGTTTAACATTTGTAAATTTACATGAATATGGTAATGACATTATTCAGTCGTTAAAATATTCCGGTTTTCAATTTACCTCAGCTATAACTTGTACAGGATTTGCATCTGTAAACACCCTTGGAGATTGGGGTGAATCTGCAAAATTGATACTTGCTTTTGCCATGGTCATCGGTGGAGCAGCAGGTTCAACAGCTGGAGGCATCAAACTATTTCGAGCAATATTACTTTATAAAGGAGCTGGCTGGAGAATAAAACGTGCTATATCTACACCTCGAAGAGTCTTTGTTCATAAACTAGGTGAAAAACCACTATCAAAAGACGACGCAATGGACTTAATTAATGAAGCTGCAATTATTTCATTTATGTGGGTTATACTACTCTCTATTGGAATAGTAACAATAGCAACAATATTTCCAGAAAAATCATTAGGTGATTCAATTTTTGAAGTATGTTCTGCTCAAGGTAACGTTGGTCTTACAACAGGGATAACAACGATTAATATGTCACCAGTTGCAAAAACAATGTTAATTATCAATATGTGGATAGGAAGGCTAGAAATAATACCAATCATTGTTCTTATAAAATCAATGTTTGGTATAAAAAGAAACATCTTATAAAAAAATTTATTCGTTTTCTTTTAATATCTGGAATTGTTCATCCTGTAACTTTTTAATGTAAACATCGAGCTGTTGTATAACAGTTAATAACTTAAAAATCTCTTCATCATCTGGAGAATGGGGCACTGTATCTTGAGGGTGTGCTTCTTTTTTCTTATGGAATTCAGACTTTTGATATTCACTTTGTAGAATTTCACGTGCATCTTTGAGAGTTCTGATTTTTTCGCCAAGTTCACTAAATTTTTCCATATCCATTATCCTCCAATCTATGGAACTATCTTTAACGTAATCTATTTTATCCTAAAATACTTTTACTCAGGATAAAGGCATTTCAAGCCAGTTTTCTTATTTAACTTTCTCTTCAAATTCAATTCAAAAATTAAGTAATTCTCAATAACCCCTAGAATAACAAATTTTAATTTTCTTAAGAAATATACACAAATATGTCGTTGAAAACCTTCTTAAGATTTACTTCTGATTGTTAATTTTATATTGTTTTAAAAAAAATATTATTCAATAGCGCTGAATGAAAGCATACCATTTTTTCTTAATATACTGCAAATTCTACATATCTCATTGGTCACAATTGTTGATCCATGCCTTATTATTTTTTCAGCAGAAATATTGATTTCAGAAATAATATCCTCATTTACTATACTAATTCTTCCTCGTTTTTTTGATAAATATTGGCTAATAGCAGCAGGAGTAAGCCCCATTATATTTGCTGCTTCTTTTTGATTTAAGCCATATATTCTAATCATGCTTTTTACAAGCTCTTTTCTAATAATTGGTAAACCTTGCCAGCGCATGTATTCGCATGGATTAGTTAGCATGAAGAGTGTAATGTCATTTCAAATATATAAAATTAACTATTGTTAATTTATTTGTTAATATAAACTTAATCGTTATTAAATCAATATTACAAAACTGATTTAAAATGATATATAAGGAGAAAAATTGGGATGTTGATTGGTAGAGGGAGGTGAATGCGATATATAGATGTTATTATAAAATACCCAATCAAAACCCCAGTATTAACAATTGTTAAGTTTTATCTGTATTTAAATATTGCGGTAAATATTTACGACAATTGACTAAAAACATGATGATTTCAAAATTACAAAACAAAAAATTTTAATAGGTAGATGGGGCCTAATGTTTTCTTTGGGAAGATAGAAAAAGATATGAGAGTTTAGTTAGACTAAAAAATCATTCTTATTTCTTGATTAGACCCCACTGAATTAACAGATGTTAATCTACTATATATATTTTATGGTTATTTTCATTGTTCCCCTGCAAAAGTAAACAAAAGGTTTGAGATAATATTTTATAACCATAGTCGTAATAGTAAACGCTGTAGTAGTAAGAACAAATTTGGATGACTTACTAAGAAGTCTAGAACTGGTCTGTTAATTATTTTGTTTCTTAGCGCGTTTACGTCTTCTACCTGTTTTGAATAACTATGGAGCCATTCTTCGAGATTTGTATAGCCATCACCATCGCTATCTCCATGTGGGTTACTCGGTATTATTAATGCACGGTAGTTTTTCAAAAGGTTTGGCCAACCACCAACATCACTCTGGCTGTCAATGAAATGACCTGTTCGAGATCTTACCTCTTTAACTACACGTTTGTCAACTGAATCTCTATCATTAGGGCGCGCACCTGCTTTATTCAGCACTATATCATAGGCGTTAAAAGCACTCTGTGTTGTAATACCAGTAGGTGCAAATGTCGGAATATTACTTCGAAAAGACGCCTGCCCAAAAGCAACAATATCCCAATCATCTTGAATATTTAAGGTTCTTGTAGGGCCAATATTATCATGGATATAAAACTTAGAAGGAGGCTCAGCATATTCAAGCGATACTCCACCATATTCCTTAGTGTTTAATCCTGCCTTATAAAAGTTACCAATTATATTGCCGTATTGAGGATCTGCACCTGAATAATAATGAAATTCAGTTGGGCTCCATTCCCAGTTATAAACAACATTATTAATTATCTCAGTATTGCCATAATTTGCAATAGCAGGATTCCTATCAGCGTTATGAGCAAACAGATTATGATGAATAGATAGATCACCGGTGTTGCCTTTTCCTACATAAAAACCCATGCTATGAGACCCTTTTGGATGACAACTATGCCGAAGGCCCTCACTGATTATGCACCATTGAAAGGTAAGAGCATTGCTTCCATACCATCCACTAGCAACATTTTCATCTGTTGCCCAACTTATTGAACAATGATCAATAACAACATTATATGCACCCTCACCAACGTTAAGTCCATCCCTCCAGTCGCAGGGAACACCTCTAGATTTATCGCCAACCCGAATACGAAGATGCTGGATTACTACATCATGGGTATTTATGCGTAATCCTCCAGGGCCTCTAATGGTTATCCCGGGCGATGGTGCTGTTTGACCTGCGACAAAAACATATGGGTCTTTCACCCATATGCAATCATTTTGCTGAATGGTTCCTGACACTTCAAAAATTATTACTCTTGGACCAGATGCTTCTAAAGCAGATCTCAAAGATCCAGATCCTCCATCATTAATATTTGTTACCCTATAGATTGTTGGGTTTGTACTGCCTGCGTAAGCAGCACGAGTATTAGATCCAAAACCTTCTGATCCCGGAAAAGCTGGGAGTGGACTTGTATTCCCTTTTACGGATAGAGTAGTTACAGTCAAAAGAGTAAAAACAAGAACAACTACTATCTTTTTTTTCATTTTTTCCTATCTCTTAAATTATAATTCAAAGCTGATATATAATATTTTGGTTTAAAAATATACTTAACTGTTAGACCTATTATATTTGATGAAGGTTCTTAATTTTCAATTAAGTAATTATTACTATTATTTTTTGAGTGATAATATATGAATAAGCCATTAGAAAGACGAATATGAAGACGTTTATCCTTTTTTTTAGTAGATTTGTTGTAAATGTATTAGTAAGCTCTTTAATTGATAGCAAACTAATGAAAATAAGGATAAAATAGATCTCTAGCGGTATTGATTGTGTAATCATGAAAAGAATTATCGTCCAAATGATTAACACAAAAGTAATTTTATCAGAAACAGTAAATTGTATATTTTTCAAGTTGATATTTTGATTTTTCATGTCTTCTAGTTTTTGAATAATTCTTTTTCTCAAGGCAATCTTTGTTTTCTCCTTAAAATAATAAATCATTTTTGGATTATTATGATTAAAAGAAGCTATTTTAAAAGCAGGGTAAATTGATTGTTCTGATTTTCCTGGTTCTTTATAAAGTAAAAGAATAAGAAATGATCCAATAACGAGTAAGGTGAAACTAATTTTTAGGTTTAAAATCGTTGGGTGAATAATAAAAAGAAAGCCAATAATGAGTAATATAATTTCCACAATGTTACCTTGAAAAAATCTTTTAAGATTTTCTTGTTTGATTTTTTTAAGGCTAACTATTGGTATTCTTTTTTTAAGATTGCTCAAAAATGGAAATTTTAGTTTTTTAGATTTTTTTCTTTGTTTTTGATCAAAAGGAAATGGCCTTATTTTTTTATGTGTGACTTTTTGGGAACTTTTTTTTATTTGTTTTTTCATGTTTTCCCCTCACCTTCAGCGTTCTATAAATTCTTGAGTAAAAGTATAATTTTTTTCTGTTTTTTTATATACTTTCTCTCTCCACCAAACTTTTAACTAGTAATGCATTAGTTTAATTAAAAACTTTCTAAAAATAATTATATAAATATTTATAAATTTTTAAACATCCTGTAACAAAAAAACAAGGTTTTTTACATGTAGGATACTAAAATTTTAAAACAAATAATAGAATAGAAAAAAGAGTTGGACTAGTTTTCTAGTCCTAATCGAAGTATAAGTTGTCGTATTATAGGAAAAAGATTAGGATAGCTCTCTAGGATCTTTATGAGCGGTTTGTTAACTACTTTGTTTCTTGGCATATTAATTTCAAGTGTTCCCCAGCCACTTTCAGCCCCATGCCCATCTTTTGCTTTAGCTTTAATAGTATATGTTCCTTGTTCTGTCCAGATGTGTGATTTAGTTATTATTTCACCAGAATTATAAGGACCAATCCATCCAGTAGATGTTTCATCACCCCAGTCAATGTAAAACCAAATATCAGTTCCGTCCGAATCAGTTGCTGAAAAAGTATAATCATAAGTTGTCCCTACTTTTCCACTTGTAGGGCCATTAAGGTCTGGTTGACCTGGTGGGACGTTAGACTCTTGTATCCATGACCAAGTTAAATCATTAGTTGTATTATCAAGATCGTCGGTGACAGTTAGAGTTACTGTAAAGTTATCTACAGTGGAATAAGTATGTGATGGATTCTGTAAATCAGAGGTATTGCCATCTCCAAAATCCCATTCCCAACTATACGGAGTATATCCACCATTTGCAAAGCCATTGAATTGAACAGATTCATTGACTAATCCATAATAAGGACCATTTGCATATGCCTTCAATTCTTCTCCACAGATAGCAATGTAATCAATTCCAATATTTGATGGGCCAGAATAGCGTTCAGAAGAAAAAATATTTTCTGTTGTGTCCCAGTGTTCATGAACACCAAGACTGTCTGACAAATAGATTCCATCGTTTTCAGGGTCATAAACATTTGATGGCGGGTCCGCTGATTGATGCAGATAGTTTTGTGATCCCTCGCAGGGATTTGTACCTTCTGCATGAAGGAAGTCAAACATTACTGAGTCAATAGCGACTGGATCTTGTGAGAAGAACAAGCTGTTGGTCCAGTCGTCGTTGAATGGGTACATTTGAAATTTATCAATGTAACTATGATCGTAAGGTGTAGCAAACATGCCGTCTCCGATATATAAAACAACTTTTCCACCGATATGTTCATGGGCAAATAAATCAGTTTGTGGTGCAGGATTGCCGAGGGTAAAAGAGAGTTGGTGATATGGATGAAGAGCTGCAACAGATTCCATCCAGGTGCCAAAAAAATTCTTACCCGATAATGTCACCCCAGTATTTATTGGATGTCTCTTAAGAATTGGCATATTAATCAAGTAATCAGCTTCGGTAACACAAGTTGGTAGTGTCCGATATGAGCAACTACCAGCTGCAAAATAAACCCGTTCGGTACTTGCTACCACCTTTTCTCGTCCAGAGGCACCTCCAAAACTGTCGACATAATGAACATCTGGGAATTCAGGAATTAAAGGATCAGCAGGATATTCTTTATAGTAAACACGATTGTAGAACCAATTTCCAATAGCTCGTGATGCATCATAAATAATGATGTCCTCTTGGGCAACATTAACTATGTTGACAAGCTGTCTTAGGAGTGCTTTAACAACATTAGGGCTCGCATCTCGTTGATTATCTTGACTTGTATAAGACCCGCAGTTATTGAGGTTGATTTTAATTGCAATCTTTTCTCCAGTCTGATAACCTTCCTCACCATGACCATGTCCCTGGTTGAAATGTTTGAAAAGGTGATTCCAAGCTAAATAATCATCATTAGCATCAGCTAATGTTTTTATTCCTGATGAGAACATTTGATCAACTATGGTTTGATTGTTGTTTCCTTTTTCCCACCAATATCCTATAAGCTCTTTCTCGGTGGCATTAGGGTTCCAGCCCCATACGACTCGTCCAGGTTTGTAGCCCTGAGGAGTGCCGATTGGATCTTTTGGTATCGGGTCCCAGATTGTAAGTTCATAAGGATCATTTGATTCTGTAACTGCAAATACATTACTAGTTATTGAGAAGAGTAAGATAAAAGCTACTAAAATAACAGGTGCAATAGCAGCAGACTTGTAGTTTACCCTTCTGATCCATAAGCCAAGTCCATGAAATATTGCACTCCACAATAAACTCCAAAAAGCAATATATCCAAATGCTATTGAAACTGACATTTGCTGACATGGATAACGAATTCGATCAGGTCTTGGTAATACTCGAACTAGGAACCATATAATTGCTGCAATTCCTGCAAAATGGAATAACATCCCTTGATGGCTGGAAAGTTTCACTAAAAAATTTGATTTACTTTTATGATGATTTTTCATTATGTATTCCCCTCAAATATTAGATTTTAATGTCTTTGTAATATTATAATTTGATTTAAATGTATGCAAGTCCAAGTATATTACTATATCAATAATTTAAACAATATGGTTATTGCACGTTCAAATCTCGTTTTTTACACTTTTGACATTTTTACACGATGGGTTTATATACAATTAGTGTTAAAAAATATCATGCTAAATAATAGCAAAGTAAAGATGAAAGGTGGTATAGAAATGAATGAATATGAATCTATAAGCAAAAAAGTAAATACGCTATTACAGGAAAAGAGTGAGAAAAAAACAAGTGAAAAAAACCAAGAAATGAAGAAAATGAAAGAATATAAATTAAAAAGGGAAAAAATAAGTCAAAAAATAATGGGACTTGAATTAGAAAATAAGATAAATTGAAAAAAATAGAAAACGTATACACATCCCTAATTACTAATATTAAAAACTATAATTCAGCTTGTTTTCTGGGGTATTACCGCCCCGATTATATTTTTTAAAACTATTCATATTAACAGTTATAATACATCAAACCTTCTTTTCTTTTATATGAACACAAAAGCATTCTCTTAATTGAGATGGGGTATTTTCGCCTATCCCGCGTTCTACAGGTTTTTATATATAAAAGGCGAATGGAGTAAAGCCAAAAAAGGCACCAGTGATACCAATACTTAATACTAATCCAATAAAGAATAAAGCAAATCCAAACTGTGGGCCTAATTTGGCTTTAAATAAATTTAATCCCAGAGAAAACGTTGCACCAAATGCATATGTCCAAAAGATTACTACTTTTGGAAGTATTGAGGGATGAATTGGTCTAAGTAGTCCAACCCCCGCAGAGCCTATAACGCCCAAAATTGTGGATCTCTTTACTTTATTTATTGGTAAATACAATAGTTGTTTTGCTTCATCTACACTTAATCCTTCAGGAATTACGCCCAAATCATCCATCATAGTTAGAGTAGTATCAACAATTTCCTCTGCTTCAATTATTTCTTCATCACTTGCATCTGCTGAATGCATTGTTACAAAAGCCTTACTCCCTTCTTTTAGTTGATTTCTAAGTTGTTCTGCATCAGACTTTGGGATTTCTTTTTTACAAGATATTTTTTTACCATCAATTCCATAAAAATCACATGTAACCAGTTCGGTTTCATCTAAATTTGTTTGATGTTCACCTCGAATAGTTTGCATAGTCCACGGTTCATTTGAAACAGCCGTGATAGATACCAGTGGTATCAATAAGGTTATACAGATTATTATACCTATTATTTTCTTTCTCATATTATACCCCCATTTATAGACTTGTAATAGCTTATTCAAATTTAAACTTTTATTATATATTTATTGGAACCTATTATTAAATATTTAAAAGCTACACTAAATTTTGTTTTTTACAAAGTATTACGATACTAAAAGTTTTTGTTAATAATTTAAGCCTAATCGTGTAAACCTTTATCACGATTTGGGATAGTATTTAAACCTTGCTGTCTTAATCGTGCTATAATATGTCAATGTTTTTGAATATAAAATAATGAGGGAAAAACACTTTTATAGTTAAAATAAAATTTGGAAAAAAATTTAGGATGAGAATTGAATATGGTTTTAGCGGTAAAAATTTGTTTATCGTTAGTTTATCTCTTACGTCCTCCACCATATTTTTTAGCATACATGGCTCTTCTTTGTCGAGTTTTGGTATAATGGTCACTTGATAATCTGCGAGAACTTGTTGATTTTGGCATTCTAATCTTAGGTGGTTTTCTTGTTGCAATTGCAGTAAAAAAACTAAGTAAAAAGATTCCAGTTATTAATAAAGCGTAACCTATATATTCTATTATTAATCTAAACGTTTTTGAGTTTGAATTGTTCTGAGAATTAATTTCATTTCTTCTTCTATAATTATTTGAAATTAGATTATTGAATTCTTTTTGAGAGGGACTAACTAATTTTCCATCTTTAAATCTACCATGTCCAATTACTTTATCCATTATATTCCTTTCCAAATGATAGATAGATAAAACTATTTAATCATCTCAACTGAAGAAAGGTTCTCTTCTCTTACAATTCTTTAAATTTCACCTGCCAATTCAATTAATGACTCTTTATGAGTAAGAATCACAGTCTATTAATTCAATTCTTCTTATATCAGTTTTCTAATTTTGTTTAAAACCTTATCTGGGTAGTTATTAAACTCATCTGCCCATATTATTATTGGTATCCATCCTAATTTATTGTATGCACTCTTTCGCATTTTTTCATATTCTTTCCAATCATCATAAGGAGTTTTTTGAGTTAAATTTGTTTTTTGTTTTTTATCTCCAATTTCAATAGCTATTTTCTTTTTTTCGTGTTTAAAGTCTGGATAAATAATATTCCATTGTACATCATTTAGTTTTGATGTATCTAATTTCTCAGAAGCATCATTTCCTACATATTTGAATGGTAATTTATTCTCTTGGAGAAAATTAGAAAGTTGAGTCTCTAAACCTGAGGGACTTTTGTAATCATAGTGTTTTCTCCTAGGAATGTCATATTTTTTCATCCACCTATAAAGACTAGTTGTACCAATCCCAAATTCTTTCGATATCTCTTCAATTGTTTTATTTTGTCCCCAATAATTTCCCCATAACCATTCTTCATTCTGGAATAAATATATCTTTTTTTCTCTAATATCAAATTTTTTTATCCATTTATTAACAGTTGCTTGGGATACGTTTATTTGTTTCGCAATTTCTTTTGTGGATTTCCCATGTTTTAGATATTCTTTTCTTAACCATTTTTCATCAGCGTATTTTCCTTTTCCCTTTAGTCTTCGTATAGCCTTTGGTTTTATTGGAATTTCTAACTTTTTTAACCAAATACTTATAGTTGAATTTCCAACTCCATACTCATTTGCTATTTTACATGTAGATTTATTTAGAGTTAAGTATTGATGATTAAGCCATTTTTTATCTTTATATTTTGGTATATCTTTCTTAATTTTAATTCCATATTTCCTCATCCAATGCCAAATAGTAGCTTTAGTAGTGTTTTGACTTTTTGCAATTTCATCAACACTGTATCCTAAATCTAAGAGCTGATGTTTTAACCATTTCTTGTCTGACCACATCCTCATTCTAGAGCCTCTAATATTGATATTATGTTTTTTTGCCCATCTATAAATAGCTTCATCCTTTACCTTGCATTCTTTAGCTATCTCTATAAAAGTCTTTCTACGAGTTACATATTGTTCATATAACCAATCTCTATTTTGATAAGTTGGATGTTCCCCTAGTTTTTTAACAGATTTTCTATACTTTAATAAATCAAAATCTCTTAATTGACGAAAGATAGAAACTGTATCTATATCACACTCTTTAGCAATATCTTCAGGGTTACGATTTAATGTGACATATTGAAACTTAAGCCATCCTTTGTCTTTATAATTCTTCTTCATCTTCTCCTCACCTCATGCAACATTAAAGTAAACAGTAATATGCTTTTTTTGTCTCTCCATTAAAACTTACTATATCAAAACAAGTAATCATTTATAAATCTCATCTTAACAATTGTTAAAAAAAAGAAAAAGAAGGTAACCTATCTATGATTATCTACTAGTCTAATAGCTTCCATCCAGTTATATAGAATAGATCTGAATCAAAATCGTTACCATGTTCAACGTCATATTTACCATTTACGGTGACTTGAACCCTCCAAAACCCCTGAACCTCGAAGCTTTGACCATAGGGGTGAGTATAAGTTTGTTGATAACCAAGGGTAGGATCACCAAGAGTAATCACAGAACCAATAATATCTGGACCAAGCACATATCCATTTTGATGTATAAACTTTATTTCAAAAGTGTACTCTGTGCAAGGACCATAAGTTTCTCCTGGTGCATCAGGTGGCATCCAGAATATGGTAATTTCAAAAGTAATATACACACCCTGATTATAAATAGGTATGAACAGCCCTGGAGCCTCAGCATAGGGTCTAAGATCATAGGGCACACAAAGTATAGGTGTATCAGGATTATCTGCTAGTCCATTATCAACAAACATGTTGCCCAAACTTAACATCATAAAGCCCAAAACTGCACCAACTGCAAATACAATTTTTTTGCTCATGATGATTTCACCTCCAAAGTTTTTAACCTCCCGAGAAAAAGGTTCCTTTGCCTATTTTTTATTCCGTCTCGGTCGTCACACATCCCACTAGTATTCAACAGAATTTCCTTTCCAAGACATAAGCTCTGAGAAGGTACGTTACTTGCTCCAAAAAACGATGTTATCACTTCCTCAACCAAGTTTTTCCTCAATAAATTTTCCCTCATTCTTCTTACCACCTCTTCTTGGATAGATATTCTCTACCATGTACATATTTGTCATTAATAACTTATAAAGTTTATGTTAGAATAGTAACAAAAAATACCCGTAAATGTTATATTGTTTGAGCGAAACAGAAGTTTAATAACTTTTAAGTCGTATTAAAAAAATTTATAAAAAAAGATGGTATGATAATTCTTGATTAGCTCGTGTTGCATATCGATATTTGAGATGATGCAACATGAAAAATA
>JAHWGK010000120.1 GCA_020054495.1 Thermoplasmata archaeon
AGATTGCAAATCTTTTGGTTTGTCTGATTTACCATCACACCACCAACTAAACTGACATTTGTGTTTAATTGGCTGATTATTCTTATAATGACCTTGGAAAACTACGCCACATACAGTATTTGGAAACCTTTCGTCTTTAACTCTATTTAAAGTCACCATTGCTACTGCTAATTTGCCCACTGTAGGCTGATTTCGTGCTTCGTGGTATATATTAAGGGCTAAACAGTTTACCTCATCACTGCGACAGTTATGAGCGAACATCGTAACTAATGCTAACAATGTCAGCGTTAAAAGTATCTTCATAATAAACCTCCCAGTCTATTAGATTATCTTATAGTGTATTAACTTTCTTATGGTCTGTAAATTACATATTCAGTTTCTAATTTATGTGCTAATTCTTTTAAAATCTCATACGCCTCTTGAGTTTTAGGTGTGCACTTTTCTACACCTTTATCTTCTATTAAATTAGTTATGTGAACTAAAGCTTGTACTTCTTCCATATTAATATCCTCCTTTTGAAAGTTTCTTGTCGAATTGTCTTTGCTTTTTATTACCTCTTTTCTTTAAAGATTTTTCCCAACCTCTACTTGTTGAGTGTACTTTTGACTTTCTATCTTTAACTTTCATTTTTTACTCCAAATTTTGTTAATCGTTTTTCGTCTATTTAATTAATATAATATATGTATCTACAAATGCCAACCCCTAATGTGGGTTTTATTTTAATATGTTTAAAAAAGTTAGGGGAATTTCACCCCTATTTTGTTAACTGTTATCTTTGATAATTTTCATTAAGTGATTTTTTTCAAAGACTGAAAAGTAGAATGGAACTTTTTTCTTTTCTTTTTTTCCAGAAATTTTGTTGAATGTTTCTTTCTCTACAATCTTCATAAGTCTTGCACATGACTTAGCACCTTTTAATTGTGTGCCTTCAATCTTAAAGAAGTCTACTGCTTGTCTAAAAGTACAAAACTCTGATCCATCGTTAAACCCACTAATCATAAGTGTCTCTACGTTAGTTCCTTGATATTCTTTTTGTGTAGTAAAATTTATCATTTAAGTCTCCAAATTTTGTTGTTCGTTTATCTTATTTAATTAATATAATATATGTAAATACATATGTCAACATCTAATTTGGGTTTATTTAACATTTTTTATGGGTTGACATTACTTTAAGTATGTGTTATACTGTATGTAACGAACAACAAAATAAGGAAAAACAAAATGAGTAAATACAAAAACTTTCTAATGGATATTGAAGACACTATCGTAAACAACATAACTGTTAATATGGTTTCAGAATCAGAAAATGTTACTGAGTTATTTGATATAGCTTGTAATAAAATTAAAAAACTTGGTAATGGACAATTTATCGTAGGTGCATATGACGACATGATTAGGGATGTCTGTCATTGGGCGTGGGAAGAGTATTGGTCACAATATAGGGAGAGTTGCTAATGGAGATAGATTACAGATACCACGATGGTGGTAGGTCTATGTATTTCAAAGGTAATGCTGGGGATTGTGTCGTAAGAGCAATCTCCATCTCAACGAATACTGACTATAAGATTATTTATGACGAGTTATACCAACTCAACAAAGACTATAAGAAGTCACGAAATAACAAAGTATCTAAGAAAATGAAAAGTGGTTCGCCTCGAAATGGTAATTTTAAAAAGGTGTATCATGATTATATTCTTGGAAAAGGGTATCGATATGTGCCATTACTTAAGTTTGGTTCTAAAGACAGAACAAGACTTGACCAACTGAGTAAGCTCAAGAACATTATTGTCTGCATAAACAATCATATGATGACTATGAAAGATGGCATTGTTTACGATACTTGGGATACTAGATACTCATATTGGGAAGGCGTCAAAGCTATTAGGACTATTAACGCTTATTACGAGAGGGTAGAGGCATGACAATGATGAGTATGATAAAAGGGCACACCTCAGTATTTCAATGCATAGGTGACGCTTATATCTCTAGAGATGCACAAAGGTTTTATTATGGGTATCTTCTTTGTATTAGAGCTAAGACTAATATTAAGGCTTTGCATAAATACTTAATTAATAGACATAACTTTAACAGAATTATTTGTGCCAAGTTGTTAAGAAAGGCTAGGGTAAAATGAAAGGTTTTGTAATTACAATTACGCTTTTATTATCTTTAAGTTCTTGCACATACAAATACGATGTTGTGAAATGGGATAACAGTGTCTTGTTAGGAACGATTGTAGGTACTTTAGTGAGCTTAAACTAGGTAGCATTAGCTTGGGTACTAGGCATATTGCTTAGTGCCCCTAATTGCTCTTCTAATC
>JAHWGK010000121.1 GCA_020054495.1 Thermoplasmata archaeon
GAAAACTTTGTTTTGGATCAATTACTAGTATAGGTTGTAGTTTAAAATGTACTAGTAGTGGAAACCCATGTGTTGGTTGCTTTGGTCCAGCCAAAACAGTAGATTCAAGAGCTGAGAAACTAAACAGTATGACAAAGAGTCTTGCTTCTATTAGTTCAGGTGATAAAAAGAACTTATATGAGTTCTTAACACTATTTCTAAATATTCCATTGATGGCAGGATTTGATTTAGCTGGCGATATATTAAAGCAAGTCAAGAAATATGGAAGTCCAAGTACTCCCTTAGCAAATTTACCTCCCACAACAGAGGAAATTGCAGGGGGATTAATGACTTTTTTGAGAGATAATCCTGATTTCACTGAAATTTCAAATGTCTGCGATACTTGTCCTAGAATCATAGGAAGTAAATCTACAATGACAAGAGTTAAGAGAGATTATGAAGGATTACCTAATATGGATGATTGCCTTATCGAGCAGGGATATATCTGTATGGGTCCTGTCACTAAAGCTGGCTGTGGTGGTATGTGTATAAGGGTTAATGCTCCGTGTACTGGCTGTTATGGTCAAACAAAATGGGGTGTTAATCAGGCAGAGAGATTTGCAGATACTGTGTTAAAAGAATATAATGTGAGCTTATCGAAGGATGATCTACTTGCTCAAATAAAAGATCCTATTGGTACTTTTGAAAAATTCACATTAGCATCAAGAAAAGGAGGCGTGTAAAAAAATGGTAAAAGTGATAGAAGTAGAGCCAGTCACTCGATTAGAGGGACATGGTGGTTTGAGATTAGTTTTAGGCGATGATGGAAAAGTACAAGATGTTCAATTTAACATCACTTCAACAAGATTTTTTGAAAAATTTCTTGAAGGACGTTATTGTGAGCATATCCCTAGAATAACACCTAGAATTTGTGGTATTTGTCCAATTCCTCATCATTTGACGCCAACTAAAGCAATAGAAGATGCTTGGGGTGTTCAAATTCCTCCGGCTGCATATAAATTACGTCAATTGTTACAAAACGCAAAGCAATATTCATCACATGCATTACATTTCTATGCGCTAGCCGCTCCTGACTTCTTATTAGGACCTTTTGCGGACCCTGCGTTAAGGAACGTGGTGCATGTAATTAATCAAATGCCAGATGTGGGTAAAATGGCATTGAAAATGATGGATTTTGGCCAAAAATTATGTCAGGCAATTGGAGGTAAATCTGTGCATCCTATTTCTGCGATTGTAGGTGGTATGAAAAAGCCTTTAGACGAAAATGTCCGAGATCTGTTTCTAAAACAAATTGAGGATCAAGTCGAATGGACAAAAAAGACTGTTGATATTGGATTAAAAGTTGTTGAGGATTATTGGGATGTTGTAGCTAATGTAGGTGTTGTCCCAACTTATTATGTTGGGATGACTAAGAATGGTGTCCATGATATTTATGATGGTGATATCCGTATTGTATCTCCTGATGGAGAAAAATTCGATTATCCACCTCAAAAATATTTAGATGCTTTAGGTGAACACATTCCAGAACACTCTTATGCAACTCACATGTACTATAAACCAGCAGGATATCCTGACGGAATATATAGAGCAAATACATTGGCAATGATTAACGCAGCTGATAAAATGGCAACTCCTTTAGCTGATGAAGCATTACAAGCAATGAGAGCAAAAATTGGAAATGTACCTCATCATACGTTTGCATATCATTGGGCTCGATTAATCGAATTAGTTGAGTCAATTGAAGTTATTGCGACATTGCTTCAAGATGATGATGTTGTTAATCCCGATTGTAAGACTTTGGATGTCCAACCTAGAGAAGGAGATGGTGTTGGTCTTACTGAAGCACCAAGAGGAATACTTTTATATCACATATGGTCTGATGCTCAAGGTATTTGTAAAAAAGCAAATCTCTTAGTAGCAACCAACCATAATATTGCAGGAATCGAAAAGACATTAATGCATGTAGCTAAACAAGTATTTGAAGACAAGGCGTTAGAAGGATTAAAATTACCAGATCCATGGATAAAATAAACTAAATCAAAATTAAAATAGAGTGTGAATAAAAAGATGAGTGATATACCAGAAGGAGTAGTAAATATATTAGAAATGATAGTCCGCTGTTTTGACTGTTGACTATCATGTGCCGCTCACATCACTGTAGTTGATGAAAGTGGTAAAGAAATTTACTCTCGTGAGATGCACGTTGGTTTAGGATGAAATATCCAATAAAAATTATAGATTGGATATGACTGCCCTTGCATGGGTTAAAACCAACAAATAAAAAAAAATG
>JAHWGK010000122.1 GCA_020054495.1 Thermoplasmata archaeon
ACTCTTCGATCTATCAACATGAAACACCGCTCTCATTACATCTTCGGGTGTCATATTATTTCTAGCAAAATCTGCCGAGTCAACAGTACTAATTACTTTAACGTCTGACGGTGGGAATAAATCATTTGGTGAAAGTGTTTGTGAGATATGAGCAGCGTTCGATGGTGTATGTTTGAATGAAGTACTTGTTCCTTTTTCTACACCAACTTGATTATCATGGTGGTCAGTATGAATTTTCATAGTTGGTTTACCATGAGCAAAGTCAACCATAACTGCAAGAGTTTTATTCCTTGGCTTCGGAACGGCGTACTCTTCACCACCATATTGAATTGGGTGAGCAGCAACAGTTTTGATTCCATATCTCTTTAGATAATTTTTCATACCTATTGCAGAAGTAACACCATCAAGGTCTTTGTGAAAATAAATTTCTGCTTTGTTATATTCCTTACCTAATTTACTTATGTTCCTGATACCTGATTCACTAACTATCTTATCTTGTTCAGTAATCAGATCAATTTTATCTAATATATTCATGTTCACCATCCTCTAAGTCAACGTCTTGTTGTTTTTCTCTTGGAACAAAAGCACCTAAAATACTATCAAATTTTACAGCATTTTTATTATCAGGTTCCTTTTGTTGCATTATATCTATTGCTTGAGTATAATCACCATGAGCCCTTGTTTGTCCAGACCCAATGACGTTAATTGTTGTTCCATCAATATAACTACCTCCTACAACAACCATTTCCCCAATGAGCAATTTATCTATTCTATCTATAAGAGTACTCATGTTAATCCTTTTCTCCTTTGTAAGTGCTTTTTGACATTTCCTGCATATTTGTTCGGCGTTCTTTGGATGTTTCTCCATAGCTTTCTTACACTGTTTGCATAAGTCCTCTGCAGTTTTATAACCCGATCCTGTTGGAATAGAATATCCGAATTTTTGAAATTGTTGAGTCATTTTAAATACCTAAACTGGTATACATTCTTGTTTTATTTTTCACCACTTTTGTCCTTCTGGACACTCTTCGTCTTCCTCATGGACAATTGTATCTATACCAAGTCGATTTTTCCTTTTCTTCTTTTTATATTCCATACCAACCACATCAATATGACCCTTGCCGGTATTAGTGGCTACGTTACCAGTGGTTGTGGCACCAGTTTCATCACCAATCAATAACTTATCTATCTTATTTAATAAATCCATTATTTTGGCTCCCTTAGCATTGCTGAAGCAAATTTAGTCATTTTCTTTCTTTTTTCTGACTTTACAACATCCCTGGTTTTCTTATCGGCTTCTTGCTTGGATTTTTTCAATGTAATATCAAATGGTTGTGGGTTCTGATCCGCAGTACTTACTGTAGTTACTTTTGTATCAGTTACCTTAATATCTTTAGCTGCTTCAAGCATCCCCTGTAAATCCTTATCACTTTTTACTCTTACAGCAACTGGTACTTCTATTTCTACGTCACCAATCCATGGAGACATATGATTATTTTCATTGGCTACAACATCGAGTCTGCCTTGAACTACAACTTCCTTGTTCTTTGAAATGGATTCATTAAGACGTGCGCTTATAACGCTTTGAAATGGTGGTACTTCTACCGTTACTTTTCCATCTTTAATCTCTGCTGGAAAACCATATTCTACATTCTCAAAAGTAAACCTTAAATGTCCTTTAAGGTCTTCCCATGAACAACCGACTGTGTCCATATTGAACTCTAATTTCTTTGACTCTGTTAGCTTTATTCTCATTTTTGACTTCTCCTAATGAATACAAAATTTCATTAATATTTATATACTTATTTAGCTTTTATATCTTTTATATCTATGTTGATGTTTGAAATATCTAAATCTCTAACCGATTTTATATTTATCTCAGTATCATGTGAATCCTCTATCAAGGTTACTCTAATATCAATAACTTGTTTTTCATCTACTTCTTTTATGAAAATTCTTGGTCTTCCAGTTAACTTAGAAACCTCTACCTGAACATACCTTGCACTTGATGAACTGGATGTCGAACTACTCGAAGAAGTGCTTGATGATTTAGAACTTGACTCACTTGAAGAAGTGCTACTGCTACTCGATGTAGAACTGATAGAACTCCACAGTGAACTTTCAAAATATCTTTCAAATTCTGGACGTCTGAATATTTCATCCCAAGGACCGGCTCCTCCACCACCATCATCTTCTATTTGAGACGAGGATGAACTCGATCTTGAACTGCTCGATA
>JAHWGK010000123.1 GCA_020054495.1 Thermoplasmata archaeon
TTAATGGAAAAAATGCAACACGAAGGCTATGAACGAGGTTCATAACCCTCATGAATTATCATAGAAGAAAAAAAGAGGGGATTTAAGTTTTGATTTATAGTCCTAATATGTATCTTAGTATTGGAAACGAATTCGGGAACTGCTGTAAAAACCGTTGGAAAAGCGTATTTGTTACTGCTTTGTTTCTGGGCATTGTAATTGACAATGTTCCTTCTGGGCCTTCAAATCCATCAACGTCTATTGCTTTTGCAGTAATGACATAATCTCCCGGATCTGCCCAGATATGACTCTCAAAGACGTATTCACCAGATATAAATGGACCCGTGAGAGTTTCTACGCCAGTGTCGTCACCCCAGTCAACAATGTATTCAGCGATGTCATCATAATCAGGATCTATTGATTTAAAACTGTATTGATATGATACTCCTGCTCCTCCACTTGTTCTACCTGTTATATCTGGTGCACTGGGTACATATCCAATATTTACCTCATATGGATCTGACCATGCACCTTCGCTATCTTCATTATCCTTTACCTTGGCAGTGATTTCAAATAATGCAGGATCATTAAAAATATGAACAACAATTACATCTTGACCTGGAGCATATGGCCCAAGCCATCCATCAGATGTGTCATCTCCCCAATTAATCCATAGATATAATTCATTTACATCAGGATCTGATAATGTAAATGTATATTCTAATTCTTCTCCAACTTCGCCTTTTGTTGGACCATGGGTTATTGGTGGTGGAGGTCCTAAACTGGGCTCTACCCCAACACAGTCATCAACATAATAGGCATCAAATGGATTCTGAGGTGGTGTGTATGAATAACCTTGGTGCCATTCATCATTGTATACCGCACCGATAACCATTATATTATCTGGAGTTATGCTAGAGAAACCATGGGCTGCTCCATCCCAAGTTGTTGAACCTGACCATGTTCCACCAGCAGAAATAGATATAATTTCACCTGTTCCATCAGCATCAAATGCATAATCTAAAAATGGAAATGTATAAAGCTTGCCTGTTGTATCTTTCCAATTCATACTAGATATGATTTCTGTAATATAGATTCTTATTGTACCATCATATGTGCTGCCTTCATTGTTATCAACTGAAGCATCAATTTGCATATTAGTTCCACCAAGCCAAATTACATCTAGATTTACATCTACATCGTATACTGCTCGGCTACCACAAGCAACTATAGAATTTCTATGATCTGTCTCAGTACCTGTATAACCTCCAACCTCTACTCGATAACCACCATCAAACCATACTGTTGGATAACCCCTGATATTAAACTCATTTGTAATTCTTTGATGAGATTTTGGTACCTTATCTTCAACAAATGAAACATAATAAAATGGATAATCTCCACTTGCATATATGTTTTTTAAAGCGGTATGTGCATAATGACAATATCCACACCACGTACCAGTTCCATACTCACCAAGAACAGTATGAGTAAAATCACGATTTTGACTTTTTACAACATTTGTATTTATTTTTTCTACGTTTGTGTTTACGGCACTAGCTCCAAACGCACTAATAATTAGGACTCCAACTATTACTAATAATAAGATTTTTTTCATATTTTACCTCCACAAAAAAATAATAACAATCGTTAACTTATAAAGATTTTGCCTAATTAATCGTTTCTAAAAGATTTTTTTCAACAAATTTTGAAAATTTTTCTCCTTATTCTTTTCGACTCTTTGTAGTAATTTATATCTCTAAAATAATTTTTTTTGTTTATCTTTTTATTCCTAAATGGGTTTAATACCCTGGAGCTCTGCTCCGGTTAATTTTTAAAGATATATTATAATCAACATTTTGATGGAAGTAAG
>JAHWGK010000124.1 GCA_020054495.1 Thermoplasmata archaeon
GTCACCTCGTTGTTTAAGGGTTTTTTGGTCAAGACCCCTAATAGCAAAGGGGTGACACATGTCTTTGGGTTACACAACTGCTACAGCCATATCAGTTGCAACACCTTTTATAATCGCAACACCCGCTATAGCAAAATTCCTCATGTAATTAGGAATAACGAACAATATAATAAAATAGAATATTGTTGACTTTTGACCAAATTTTTACAATAAATTATCAGTGACCTTTTTCATAAATACATCTTCAGAGACATAATTAAAAAAACATGTTTCACATAGATACGGTTTATTTTTATTTTTACACTTTAGATCACATGATTCCAATGGATTGGGACTAACAACAGGGTTTTCAATATCTTCAAATTTCTTATTTATATCTATTGAATCGTTCATTATTGTCTTTATATGTGCTATAATGTCCTCATATTCTTCTTTTTTACCAGTTTTTGAAAGAGTATACGCCAATCCTAATAAAGATGGCATATCATCAAATTTACCATACAATGCTGCTTCAAAACAATATTTAGCCTGCTCATATTTATTCATTCTAAGGTAAAGCATTCCTAAGAAATAATATTTGTTTATATTTATGCCCCACATTGTTTCAGGAGAGGTTCCCCAACATAGTTCTTGTATTGCAGAGTTGATTAAGTTAAGGTTGTTTGTGTCATAGCACCATTTTTCTTCTTTTATAATCTTATGTAACTGGTTTGGCGAAAGTGTTTCTCTTATTTTTTTATTGACAATATGATTACGTTTTTCTTTATTCCCAAGGATAATCCATGGATAGTATGTAAGTGAGATATTTGAAAAATAATCTTTTCCACCTGATAACATAACTAATACTACAGGGAATTGGATGGTAGGATGAGTAATATCTTGAACAAGAACTTCGATGTTTTTTTCTTTAAGATTATTTACAATTTTAAGGATTTCTATTTTTTGGTTTTTATCATATATAGTGTTAATGTCTGTGATAGATATTTCATCACGAAATTTTTTTGCATATTTACGATAATCAACTGAAAAAGGTTGACCATTACTTAATGATCTTATCAGAGGTGTTTGATATAAAAGATCAATTTCTTCAGGGATTGTTAATTTTGAAAGTTTAAACTGATTTCTATGCTCTTGCTCGTTGTGTTTAGCAAGTAACATTGGTAAAGATCCTTGAATAAATTCAGTGAAGCATCTCATAGTTGCATCTTGAGGATCGGTGTCAACGCCTACAACCATTTTTGGGTATTGCAAATTAGTTGAAATAGCATATATGTCTTTTGATTGATCCCATGAGGGATTATCAAATATAGCTACAATAAAAGGGATGTTAAATATAAATGAAAAATCCAGTATTTCAAATTTAATTCCTGCTGTACGAACGACTTCAATGAGTTTTTTCAAAGTTGGATGAGTAAAACTGTTCTCATCAATTTTGCTGCAATCTGGTTGAACATCTAAAACGTACATAGCGCCAAGGCGCTCAATAACTTCAAATATTCCATGAAGTGTTGCTTCTTCATAAGTATTGCCACTTGCAAGCCCATTTGATCCAACAAGATTAATATAGAACTCTTCAGGAAAACTAAATATTTTATTTCTAGTTAGGGAGTAACATATTGATTTTGCCATTTGGTCATATTGTTCTTTTTTTTCAGCAGGTATCTCATCTATTGTATCTATTGAATGAAATGAGAAAAGTTTTTCGATGTTTTGATTAAATCCTCTTCTTTTTTCCCAAATTTGTTTTTGCTTTATAGACGGCAGGTAGTGATTTATAACAAAGCTTTTGCAGTTTTCAAATTGAAAGAGCGTTCTTATGCTCTTTAACTCCTTTTAATAACTGATTAAA
>JAHWGK010000125.1:0-1060 GCA_020054495.1 Thermoplasmata archaeon
GTATAGTAAATTTCCGGTGATGTAAAAAAAGGGTAGTTAGGAACCAACCACGAGACCTAACTACCCTGAGAATATTCGGGATAGGCTACCAAACCTGATCCCTTGTCGTTACGGAGAAAAATTTAACTGTAATAATTGATTACCTGCCCTTCTGGAGATTCAATCGTAATGTTCGATATACCCATTAACCTTGCATTTTCTGCTCTGTTTAATGCTTCTTTCAATTCTGTTGCTTCTGTTACCACGTTTGATTCTGATTTTATTTTAAACATTTCCTCTCTCCTGTTACCTTATTCTATAGCAGATTTCCGGTGACGTAAATTAAATAAAAATATATTCTATTGCACTGTGAGTAAGGTAATAGCAAGGACGCCCTTTATATACGCTCTTATAGTACCCTATATGCCAGTCATTCTTTAATGTTAAACCTTGTTTAGGACTTAAATCATAACCAAACATCTCAGATACTTCACGCCAATCAACGTGTTTAAGAAATGTTTTATAGGTTATTTCCCTTGCCCTATCAATCATGTTGTTGATAGCTTCAGCAGTAGAACCGATACAATTTGTATAATATTGTTTTTTCATAGGCTTGTATATAACCCCGTGTTTGTTTCTATTGATTTACAAAGCATATCATGATAAAGACCATTATCATTAGCCACAACTTTATACTTCATACCGTGTATTCTACCATATTCAATATCATAGAGATCCAAAGAATTAAGGATTATCTTGATATAATTAACCTTACGTGATCCACGTATACGAAAAGATAAGCCATTTTCAACAGCTACCAAATTTTTAGAACCAAGCATATATAAGGCACCGTGCCCGATCTGACTTCTGATTGTTTCTGCTATCTGAATGTTTTGTTCTGCTGTGGTCATTTTTCCTCCGTTGTTACCTTATTGTATAGCAGATTTCCGGTAAAATAAAAATAAAAAATAAAGGCTCACGCCAAACGTGAACCCTTATAAGTAAAAGTGTTTGATTTACAAATACGACAAGTTATCAAACCTGTAAATATATAACCAATAGCAAAGCGATTCATTCTCAT
>JAHWGK010000125.1:1070-1305 GCA_020054495.1 Thermoplasmata archaeon
TATGTTTTCTAGTGCTGATCTTATGGTCTCTACAGCCACATCCCCAAATGTGCCTTCTTACCCTTCTCCGGCTGTTTGAAGTGTTATAGCTGTGAGTGGTATTGCTAGGTATGCAAAGAACACGTTCCATGATAGCTTTCCATTCCTTACCATGCGGTCTTATAGGTTTGTTTCTGGAAATATAATCATAGTTACCATAAACTACATGAGCGATATAATGAGCCACTTCATGAGG
>JAHWGK010000126.1 GCA_020054495.1 Thermoplasmata archaeon
CGTATCACAACGACAGGCTGTAGTAAAGCTCCACGGGGTCTTCGCTTCCTTCTAGAAGGTACTGGACTGTGCGCCAGTAAGTCAATTTCACCGGATTCAACGCAGGGACAGTAGGGCTCTCGTTAAGCCACTCATGCAAGCCGCCAATTAAGCGGCAAGGTATTACGCTACCTTAAGAGGGTCATGGTTACCCCCGCCGTTTAGCGGTCCTTCTTCCCCTTGAACAGAGTTTTCAGATACCGCCACTGGGCAGGATTCGGCGACCATACACATCCTTTCGGACTTGCGGTCACCTGTGTTTTTAGTAAACAGTCGGAGCCCCCTAGTTACTGAGACCTGCTTTCTACAAAGCAGGCATCCCTTCTACCAAAGGTACAGGACTATTTTGCCGAGTTCCCTTGCGTAAATTAATCCGACACACCTTAGCCTTCTCAGCTAGGGGCACCTGTGTCAGTTCTCGGTACGGATTTATAAACTACATCTTAAATTTCTTTTCACGGGCACCTGAGATAAACCTAATCCACCTAAAAGTGGTAGATTCATCGCACTTTGATCAGGTTCTCACCATTACGGTACTCCCCAGGCTTCGACAGTTGAACAGGGCGACGACCCTGCTCGACCTACCCCGAAGCGTCACTCACCGGGCCTAGCGTCACCGCAAGTACCATCGCAGTACTGGAATGTTAACCAGTTCCCCTTTCGACAAGTCATGTTAACGCTTGCCTTAGGACCGACTAACTCCAGGCTGACGACGCATTGCCTGGAAACCCTTGCCCTTTCGGCGATCGGGATTCTCACCCGACTCTGCTGTTACTACCGCCGGGATCTACAATTCCACTCGGTCCACTGGACTTCTCAGCCCAGCTTCTGCCCAAGCGGAACGCCTTCCTAACAAATTACGGTTTTCGACCGTATTCTGGGGTATCGGTAGCAGGCTTAGCCCCGTCTATTTTCGGGGCCCCCAGCCTCGGTGGGTGAGCTGTTACGCTTTCTTTAAAGGATGGCTGCTTCTAAGCCTACCTCCCCACTGTCTAAGGCGGAGAACGCCCTTTTTTTTACACTTAGCCTGCATTTGGGGACCTTAACCCCAGTCTGGGTTGCTTCCCTCTCGGCCGTGGGGGCTTACCCCCCAGTACCCGTCTCCCGAGGTCTACGGCGCCGATGAATTCGGAGTTTGAAGGTGAAGTGGGGTCTCTCGACCCCTTGCTCCTCGATCAGTGCTCTACCTCATCGGCTACCTCACTCG
>JAHWGK010000127.1 GCA_020054495.1 Thermoplasmata archaeon
AGCAAGTATAGTTATCCATAACAAAGATATTGTAAAAACCTTAACTTTTAATGGAACGCCTCTACCCTCATGATAATTTTTAATATAATTACCAAACCATTTATTGTTCATAAGCCAATTGTAAAATCTCTGGGAACTACGAGCATAACAAGCAGCTGCAAGTAACAAAAAAGGAGTTGTGGGAAGTATTGGTAAAAAAATTCCTATGATTCCAAACCCTAAAAAAATGGTTCCAGCGATAATAAGTAAATATCTGAAAAATTTGTTTGATATTATTTCTGTATGATTTGATTTTTTTACCATGTCTTCAACGACTGAAACATATGATTTGTTAAATAATTTAGTTGTTACTTCAACAGATAGCTACAGACAAACAAAAAATAGACGTTCTAAATGCAATGTTTCTCCTGTAAATTTCTTCTAACCCGCCAGGCCCGCTAAAAACCTGCTAGATGTTGGCTCCATTGTCTTAAAAAAACAATTGCCTGCAGCTTTTAGAATATTAACTACTTTTTTCTTTAAAGCCAAGACTTAAAGAATTAATACAAAAACGCTTACCAGTTGGATTTGGACCATCGTCAAAAACATGACCTAGATGACCACCACACTTACTACATACAACCTCGATACGTTTCATTCCAAGATTATAATCAGAATTTATATCAATCTTACCCTTTGAAATAACATCCCAAAAGCTAGGCCAACCACTACCAGAATCAAACTTGGTTTCAGAAGAAAACAAAGGATTGCCGCAGCCAGCACAAACATAAGTTCCATCCTTTTTATTATTAAGATGTTTACCAGTAAAAGCAAGCTCTGTACCTTTTTTTCTAAGAATTTGGTATTCTTCATCAGTTAATTCTTTCTTCCAATTCTTATCAATATATTTTTTTGCCATTATTTAACGCCAAAGAATAAACATCGTTAGTATTAAAATCTAATTATTAAGCTGTTCTTACAAATAATATACAAATTTATTTATATGAATAAGTAATTAAAATTAATGATAATTGGGGGTTTTATTGTTATGAACGACTCAGATGAAAAAAAATTTATTTTTTTAAAAAGGTTTAATTTAGCAATGTTTGTAGTGCATATATCACAAGCCTTTATG
>JAHWGK010000128.1 GCA_020054495.1 Thermoplasmata archaeon
AAGGAGGGGCCGGGCGTCCCTCCCTCTCCTGAGCAGGGGCAGGGGCAGGGGCAGGGGCCGTGTGGCGTGGCTCGGTCAGCGAGCCGGGCAGGTGTCCCGCTCTCTGCTCTCGGGTCGGGGGGCAGGGCCGGGCAGGTGGGGCCGCTCAGGCAATCGCCAAAAAATCCGGACGGGGAACCCGAAACAACACCCCCCCCTATCGGAAAAAAGTTGACTTCACCGCGCGGGGTCAACGCGTCAGATGGCATGGAACCCAAACCCCCCACATATCTGAGCCTTATATTGTGGTTCTGTCAGGCAAGTGGCAGATTATTTGGTTAAGTGTGAGCACCTCGGAAACGTCCGGGGTGTTCTTCTTTATATACACATTACGGAAAACGATTCTGTGATAGGCATCATAGTGTCGATTATCGACACACCCGATGTCGTTATTTGACGATTTGTGTACGGCTAGTTTGCTGGTTATCAGCAACAGTGTCGGAAATGTCAATTATTATTCCTTGTATACAAGACTCTCTCTCTCTCTCTCTCTCTCTCTCTCTCTCTATAGGGGAGCTTGAAACCGACATTCCGACATACCTTCGTTGCACTATGAATGAAATACCTAAAGACCTTCACTTCGAGGGCGACAAACTTGTCAGTGGCATCGAGCAGTTAGCGAAAGCTGTGAAGAGCACATTGGGTCCTAGCGGACAGACTGTATTGATTGAGAGTCCTCACCACACTCATGGTATTACTGTGACTAAGGACGGTGTTACTGTGGCCAAGGCTGTTGACCTGTTGGACCCGGTTGAGAACTTGGCGGTACGCATGATGAAGGAGGCTGCTGATCGTACGGCCAGTGAGGCTGGCGACGGCACTACTACCAGCATTGTCTTGGCTGAGGCTTTGGTCAAGAGTGGTTTGAAGGGGTTGGGGGGTGATACCAACAAGACAGAGGTTTTGCGTGAGCTTGTTTCTCTTACTAAGGATGTTGTTGCGGAGTTAGACCGTCGTAGCCGTAGGCTTACCAAGAGGCA
>JAHWGK010000129.1 GCA_020054495.1 Thermoplasmata archaeon
TTATAATATTGAAATAATTAAACTTTATTATAATTTTTTATTAAATTTTTCTCAAAAATTTTTAATTTTTTTCTGGATCTTTTGATTATGTGATTTGAAATATCAACTAAAAAATTTAAATGTTCATTATTAGCAAATAATAAACCATTATTTCCAATTGGTGAATCTAATCTTTCTGTACTGCAGATTTCAACAATAATATTTTTGGTTGTTGATTTAAAACCAGAATTTTTAAATCCACTAGATATTGCAATTTTAACTATTTTATCTGCTAATAAATATGATTTTGTTATCACGTGTAGAATAGGAGATTGAGCGAGCAACCATATCATACCAGAATTAGTTAATTGAATTGCTTCCATGATTTCGGAATAATTAATTTCTCTATGCCATTTACCTAAAAATTTTGCTTCTTTTTTATTTCCTAAATTAGGAAGTTCAATAACAACTATACGTCCAGAGCAGCTACTTGATGTAAAATAATCTTTATTAGAATTTATTAATTTAATTATCTCTCCGATATCCTCATCTAATTTATTATCTTTTTTTGCTTTTTTTAAATTATATAATGCCTTATCTTTTGATTTTAAGAAATATTCAATTTTATCCATATTATTTTGATTTTTATTTAAATTCTTTTTTTATAATAATTCCTCTTTTTTTAAGATCCTTAAAAAATTGTTCACATGGTACAATTTCTTCTGGGCAGTAAACACCTCTTTTTTTTATTATTTTTCTTTCGATCATTTGGGCAATAATTGAAATAGGAAAACCTGTCGTTCGCATCATTGCAGTTAATTTTTGTTTTTCATTATAATAATCAATTAAAGTATATGTTAAAGAAATTTTTCTACCATTTAGTTCTCCCTCGCTTTCAATTTTTAGTAAAACAACATCTTTTTTATTTATTGGTAGATTTTTTTTAAGAGATTCAATTAAAAATTCTCTTGGTTTAATTTTAATATTCTTAATTATTAT
>JAHWGK010000012.1 GCA_020054495.1 Thermoplasmata archaeon
CGCACGCAACAGAAAAAACTAAGCTAAAAAAGTATGAAAAATATGACGGCTTTTCATCTGCGGGCCTTACACTATCGTTTCAGTCCACGCAGTATTCTCAGCCTTAAGTAATAAAAAATCGTCGTAATTATTAAATTTTTTCTAACATTTTTTTATATAAACATAATTAAAACATAATATATGTTAATATTTTAGATAAATTAGATAGGTTACATCAAGTTGAATTTTTAGCTTAAGGCTATTATATTAATGGCTTTTTTTCAAATTCTTTTCTTGAAATTATTAATAAAATCATAGCTATAAGGGATAAAACACTAGAAAATAATAAAATTCCAAGAGAAAACAAACCAATAATGCTACATGCAAGTGCTATCCCCCAAAGTTTTCTTTTTAATGAAAGAATTCCTCCCAATATTGTAAAAACCACTATTATACAACCAATAATTGCACATGTATTTAAAAATTCAACAATTTGTTCAGAACTTATTGAAGGATTAATTTGTTCAAATTGAGAAATATCAATAAGTGATTCTAAAGTTGCAACATCTATAGTAAAGAATTGAATCCAAAATAAAAATGCTAAAATACCTGCAATAATTAATAAAATTCCAGCAATCATTGGAATTGGACTTTTATTTAGAGATTGATTAAATGGTGAATTTATTTCATAATGCTTTTTAATTCCTTCATCCTCAATATTTTTATTTATATTATCCTCATCGTTCAAAGATCTGCACCTCTGACTATTATTAAATTTCTAATTATTTGTTGCTATTTCATTTTTTACTTCTCTTTCGCCTTCCACTCGGCTCAAGTATCAGCGGCATTACTTTTTTTACTACATACCAGAAAATTATTGCTCCATATATAACAAGCACAATTTGAAAGACTATATAATATGGATATATACTTCTACTAAGATCTGCAATTGCATTAAATGGAATTTGTAGTAGAATTGTAATAAAAAGATATTTTGTCATTTTCCCTGTGAATATACCATAACCAATATAAGCTCCACAAGCTCCATGAAATAATATAAATCCTACGGAACCAAAAGCTACTAATGCAAGAAATGATAAATTTGATTGATTTACAATACTACCCGCAATGACAAGAAAAGGAGTAAATGAAGAGCCGAAACCCAACCCTAATGACAGTCCATATATCACTGTTTCTTTTTTATATTGTAATCTACCAATATTTAAGACAATTGTTTTAAATAACTGCTCTAGAAAAGCAAGAAGGAGTATAAAGATAATTGTGAATATATCAATAAGAATTGTATGTGCAATTATCAAAGGCGGAGGGTTCAGTAATAATCTTGCAACGGCGGCTATAACCCCTAAAATAATACCTATTATAAAAGTTAAAAAAATTGTTTTATCTTTATAGTGCCCATCATATCCTTTCAAACTAAAAAACAGTAAAACAAGAGCAGGTATTATCCCTAAAAATAAAACAGCTTGAATTGGTAACTCCATTTATAATCCAGCAAGAATAGAGAAGATTATATTAAAGACCATCGATTACTGTGTTTATAGTAGAGGCGTGAAGGTTATGTTGAAAACACCAGTTATTGTCCTAAATGTCAAAACTTATTCTGAAGCAACAGGAGATAAAGCATTAGAAATTGCAACTTTAATGGATAATATATCAAAAGAAACAGGTGCTTCCATGGCTATTGCAGTACAATCTACAGATATAACCCTATGCACAGAAAAAGTATCAATACCTATTTGGGCTGAACATATTGATCCAATAAAGCCAGGAAGTCATACTGGATGGACACTACCTGAGGCAATCAAAAATGCTGGAGCTGTTGGAACACTAATTAACCATAGTGAACATAGATTAAAACTCGCAGATATTGATATATGTATTACAAGGATAAAAGAACTCAACTTAGATCATATAGTTTGCTCAAATAATGTCAAAACATCAAAAGCAATTGCAACGTTATCACCAAATTTTGTAGCAGTTGAACCACCCGAACTGATTGGAGGAGATATCTCAGTAACTACCACAGATCCAGGTATAGTGAGTGATAGCGTGGGTGCAGTAAGAGATGTTGATAAAAACGTTAAAGTTCTATGTGGTGCAGGTGTTAAAAATGGTAAGGATGTAGCAAAAGCAATAGAACTTGGCGCAGACGGAGTACTACTTGCCAGTGGAATAGTTAAGGCAAAAGACAAAGAAAGTGTAATACGTAATCTCGCATCAGGACTATAAATATAATTTTTTAGAAAATAGAGAAGAGGGAGATTTTTATTTTTTAAGTTTTCTTATTTTAAACTCTCCGATCCCCATAGGAATAATTTCTATCTCATCTCCATCATTGATATCATGGGCCTTAGCTAGCTGACTAGGAATAGTCAATACTAGGCTACTTCCCACCACTCGGGCTTTTCTAGTTAGAGGCATATCCCATCCACCACAGGGGCGTAATGTATACCTGAATATATATATGTTTTGATTTTTTGAAATATATCCAAACATATTTATCAGCGTTTAAAAATTTTTTCACTATCTATCATTTGCAGACCAAACAGTTATGAATAAAAACACAATACCTCTGCCTGGAGTGAGGCTTTATGAAAATATTTATTGACACAGCAGACTTAGATGAAATTAAAGAACTTGCATCATGGGGAATCGTAGATGGGGTAACAACAAATCCAACCCTTGTTGCAAAAAGCGGACGACCATTTAAGGAAATCATAAATGAGATATTCAAAATCGTTGACGGCCCAATAAGCTTGGAGGCAGTCAGCGAAAAAGCAGATGACATGATAAAAGAAGCAAAAAGTCTTGTCTCAAAGGTTTCTGAAAAATACAGAAAAAATGTGACAATAAAAATACCAATGACACCAGAAGGACTCAAAGCTGTAAAAAAACTTAAGAAAGAAGGAATAAAAACAAACGTCACACTTGTTTTTTCAGCAAACCAAGCATTGTTTGCTGCAAAAGCGGGTGCATCTTTTGTAAGTCCATTCATTGGAAGACTAGATGATATAGGACAAGAAGGCATGCAAATAATCGAAGAAATCATGGAAATATTCGTAAACTATGATATAGAAACAGAAGTAATTGTAGCAAGCATACGACATCCAATACATGTGATAGAAGCAGCAAGATTAGGTGCTGACATCGCAACAGTTCCACCGACAATAATTAGAAAAATGGCAAGACACTCACTTACTGATGTTGGCATTGAAAAATTTTTAAATGATTGGAAAAAAGTAAAGAAATAAATCTATTTTTTTATTTTCCCAAATTCCTTTTTTCTCTCTTTTGTATTTTTACCTGTTGCTTCAAAAAGAAAGGTATTCCATTTTTTTATTATGCTATAATCCCCACAAATTTTTTTTGGAGGTTCTATATCTATAAAAAGTGAGTTTTTCTCATGCTTCATGTCAATTTTACCAATACCCTCGACTTCAAATTTCATTCCTTTTGAAATATCTCCTTCTGTTCCAAAGTGTTTAGAAACAAGTGCTTCAATATCTGCGTTATGTCCCTTCTTAATTCTATATTCTCTCATGTAATATAACCCATTTAAGAAATAAAAAAAGTAAATATTAATTTTTGGTTTGTTAAAGCTCAAAAGCTTTTCCAACTGCTTCTTCAGCAGAATTTGCTACGTAATAATGAGATTCTATATTTTGCATCAGACGACCACTAACAATTTCATCCACACATCCACCAGTTCCTTTGATAAGAATCAGAGGTTTTTCGCAAATCATACGATAAGATATTTCGTTAAGAGTTCCCCATCTACCTCCAAGAGCAATAGTAACATCGCCTGCATTAGCGACTATAAAATTTCTAACATATCCAATATTCGTTGGAATTGCAATGTCAATATATTCATTTGCTTCGTCTTTTGTATAAGGCATTATTCCAACAGTGATTCCATCTTCCTCTTTTGCACCTCTACAAGCTGCTCGCATTACACCGCCATGGCCACCACAAAGAAGAACGCCTCCATTTTTTGCGATTAGTTTACCAACTTGCTCAGCTACTTCTAAGGTATAATTTGATAAAAAATCATCATCAACATCGCTTCCACATATTGAAATAAGTTTTTTCATTCAAAGGCTTTATTCAACATTTGCTTTTAATTATTTCTCCCACAAATCTTATAAATAGCCCTCTATTACACTACAATTCTCACATTTGGAGCAATAACCAATGCCAAAGAGAAATACTAAGACAAATCCTATGCTTATTTCTTTAATTCATGAGTTAAAGAAACAGGCAAATGAAAACGATGCCCCAATCTGGAAAGATATAGCGTTAAGACTATCGAAATCATCAAGTAATTGGCCAGAGGTTAATCTTGATAGAATTAGCAAATATACTGGTGAAAAAGAAACAGCTATTATACCTGGTAAGGTATTATCTACTGGAAATCTTACTAAAAAAATTACAATTGCTGCCTGGTCGTTTTCTGAGAAATCTCGAGGGAAAATCAAAGAAGCTGGTGGCAAATATATGTCAATTGAGGAGCTTTTTAAGAGCAATCCGAAAGGAAAAGATATTAGGATATTAGGATAAATATGACCGCAATAATTGATGCTAATAGAGCTACACTTGGAAGACTTAGTACAAACACTGCAAAACGTTTGCTTAAAGGAGAAGAAGTCGTAGTTGTCAACACTGAAAAAGCTATTATATCTGGTAAAAAATCTGTTATAAAAAAACGTTACAAACAGAAAAGAGAAGTTGGAACATATCGAAAAGGGCCTTTTTTTCCACGGATGCCAGATCAGATTGTTAAACGAACTATTAGAGGCATGATTCCTTATCAGACCCCACATGGTAGAACTGCTTTTAAAAGACTTAAATGTTATATGGGAATTCCAAAAAAATTTGAAGGTAAAAAGCTTGAGATTATTAAAGAGGCTGAAAAACAGCCTGTTGACTTTATTACAATTGAAGAATTGTCAAGATTATTAGGAGCAAAGATTTAATGGTAAAAAAGGTTGTAAACGCTTCAGGAAAAAGAAAAACTGCTGTTGCAAGAGCAACTGTTCAAAAAGGAACTGGGCTTATTAGAATTAATAAAAAACCTGTTGAGCTTTATGAACCTGAAATTGCAAGATGGAAAATACTTGAACCAATTAAAATAGCAGATAAACACATAGACAATGTAAACATTGATGTTAATGTGAACGGAGGGGGCTTTATGAGTCAGGCAAGTGCAGTTAGAACAGCTATTGCCAAGGGGCTTGTGGATTTTACTGGAGACCCAAGTTTGAAAATTGCATTTCTAGATCATGATAGAAGTTTACTTGTAAGCGATTCCAGAAGGAAAGAATCCAAAAAGCCTCTTGGAAGAGGCGCAAGAAAGAAGAGACAGAAATCATATAGGTGAAATTATGATAATTCCTATAAGATGTTTTACATGCGGAAAGATTATCGGCAATGTTTATACGGATTATAAAAAACGTTATGAAGAGTATAAAAAAACTGTCGATGCTGGTGAAAAACCAAAAGAAACACCTAAACAGATTTTAGATGATCTTGGGGTAGAGAGATATTGCTGTAGACGTATGATTCTTACCCATGTTGATCTACTTGAAGAATCTGCACCTTTCGAGTAGAACTCTGTTAATCCATACTTTTATCAATTTTTAGTTAATACGTAGCTTTCTGTTTAATTAGAAATTGGGCGCGTGGCCTAGTCTGGATATGGCACTGGCCTTCTAAGCCAGTGATCGCGGGTTCGAATCCCGCCGCGTCCGTACCAAGTTACTCCTGTTAGCTCCACCTGAAACAAAGGTTGTTTCTCCTGTTATAGATTTTTGTCCATTTTCCTCCAAAATTTTATGATGTTTAAGGACGGACTTAATCCAGTCAAAAGGAGCATTTCGATAGTACTTTTTCGCGTATTTGACATAATTTTCAGTTGTATCTAATTTATCATGTCCCATCCAATCCTTTACTTCCCAGATATCCCAGTTGTCTGTGTCTACTTTACTTGTGATGAGTCTAGCTGTTGCACACCAGTGCCTCATTGTGTAAAGACTGTACGGTTTCCATACTTCTTTTACTAGTGGTGTTAGTTGTTTTCTTAGATAGTTTACTGTGTATGGTCTTCCGTTTGGTTGTAAATATAGGTAGTCTTTGCTATATTGATTTTCTACTTTTGGCCTCCATTTATCAATCCAGTTCTTTAATGATTTTCTTCTTTGGTTGATAAGAATATTTTGTTCTGGAAAGATCTGCCTTAGTTGATTATGTTTCTTTGTTTCTGTTATTATCATATATCCATCTTCTATGTTTACATCAGCTGTTTTTTGTATAACAAGCTCGCTTGGCCTCCATCCAATTAGAAATCCATGCATTAGAATGTACTGATAGAGCGCGTTGGTGTATTTGTCTTTGGAATATTTATTTTGTATGATTTGATGTGTTGTATTTGGTAGTGGTATTATTTTTACTTTTGCCGGTGGTTTACTAGGTGGAGTGTAACCCCATGTTTCTGTGCTTATTCCATAAGCATTTGCAAACATGTTTACAATGTCCCACTCATTTCTAATTGCGTTTTTTCCTGCTTTTTCCTTGTATTCACGGTATTCAAGATATGCGATGATTTGATTTTGGTTGATGTTTTTCCAATTTACTGGAAATATAGGATGTTTGCCCATTCTTCTTGCTGAGGGCAGTCGTTTTCTTACTGTATTTTTGTGTTTTCTTTTTTTGAAGATCCACCAGTGTTGAATTGCTTCAAAGAGTTGTTCTTGTGTTTTGTATTCATCTGGGATTAGGATGTATGGGTTTTTGATTTGTTCAACATTTAATTTCTTTTTTACATTTGCCAGTTCACCCATTTCCTCCACATCTGTTTGTGGTTTTCTTTGTTCGATATATTTCTGGCATATGCTTTCTATAATTGTTTTCCATTCTTGGTTTCTACCTCCCGCCAACTCAAAAGAATTGGTATGAATTGAATTATCTAATTCTTTAATATTGTTTTCTTGATTTATATTCAAATTTTTACACCTTTTATTTGGAATATATTGGTTAGTTTTGGTTGGTTATTATTAGTAATGTATTACCAAATATTTATATGTTTTGGTTGGATACTTACTACTATGGGTAGACCAAAAGTAGGCCAACGAAAGATAAAAACAGGTGTTACAATAGATCCAGAACTCTACGAATGGGTACAATCAAAAATTGAATCAAAAGAGTTTGCAAATCTTACACATGCCGTTGAACGTGGCCTATATTTATTAAAAGATGAAATCGAAGGAAGGAAATAGAATTATTATTTTTTAAAATTGTTTTAAATTCCATAATATACTTGGATGTGAACTAATATCTGAATCTAGAATGTTATAATTCTTTAAAATTTTTGGATTGAATTCATGTTTATCAAAAAAAGTATCTATTATTTCTTGATATTTCTCTTTTGAAATAGAGATATATTTATTAATAAAATCTTGAGATTTTGGTTTTAAATCTTTTGGAATTTTTCTATTTCTTATTAGATTTAAAAGTTGATTATCTATTGAAACATTCTCCACTATCTTTTTAGGATTTTGTTTGTATATCCTTGGCTCAGGACGCATTAGACTATCTATTATTACTGCTGTTTCGAACATTTCAGTATCAAAATTATTTTTTGAAATAGTGTATACATCAAATAGATCTCTTGAGCTTATAATCGTTTCATCTTTATGTCGATAAAGCAGAGTACAAAATTTATTTCCAAATAGTTCTTCAGATTTTGGTGTTTTGATTTCTACTTCTTCATCCGTTTTAAAATGATTAAATTTTAAGTTTAGATCCTCTTTAAATATCGGCATTCTACGCATATATCCTATTTCAATTTTTATTGAGTCTGGTTGATCATCCTTTGTTTTATAATGAACTGTAAATCGTGTAATTGGATACTTCGCTTGAATTTTAACATCTTTATCAGGATATTTTAGATCTGCTAGTATTTTTTTAACGATTTTATCAATCTCGTTTCGTTCTGTTTCCCAATCTCCTGTCTTTAAGTCTCTAAAATTGAAATCAATATCTAAACTTAATCGTGGTATATCTTTGAAATGTAAAAAATTAAGACTTGTTCCACCATAAAGAGAAAGTCTTTCTTTTGTATAATCAACTAATGAAATCCTTTGGAGTATGTCACATATTCTGTATATTTTTTCAACTGTTTTGTCATCAAATCCTTTCGCATCAAACAAGATTAGACCCCTCTAATGATATCTTTGAATCCAACTGAAACATACAATCTCCAATCTTTATTCAACTCGCTTTTAGATCCTCCTTTAAGATACATTGGAGACTTTCCCATTTTTTTGTTTAAAAAAGATTTTAGATTAGATAGTATGCCTTGATAATATGGGTTATCATTTAAAATATCAAGGATAAGCCCTGTTTTTCTAAACAACATATCTTTTCCAATTTTATCTAATAGTTGTTTTAGTTCATTTGCTTTTACACCTGCAAGTGATTCTAAGCTTTTCAAGCATTCTTCCCATCCACCTGAATACTCTGGACGATCGATACAATCCAGAAACGTTCTACTTGGTGAAGAAACAATAATCTTTTGATTTTTATGATTAATTTTTTTTAATCCAATTTGACTATGTGAATTAAAAATAGGTCTATATCGAATGTTTTTAAATTCAAATCCTCTAAATTTTTTATTTGGAGGGACGACAATATATGCTTCATTATAACTTGAATAAGCGCATCCATGCACCTCAAGAGCCGTATGATACCCTAAATAGTATGGTTTTTGAATTTTAGATGCAATTAGATACTTATCTGGTTGAAAACTATTTTCGTTAATTTTTGTAGGTGGGACTACTACATAGATCCCTCTTTGCGGGTGTAATAATTTATCTGCTCTTCTGAGTTTATTAATATACTCATTGTATAGATATCGGAATGATACTGGTTGTTTTTCTACAATTTCTGAAGCAATATCTTCAATTTCTTTGTATCTTACAACCTCTTTTTTTAATAGTTCCTGGTAAAGCAATTCCAATTTTGTCATATTGAAGTATATTCAACGCTATACTGGTATTTAACCATTACTGTGTAGAATTTACTTCAAAATAGGTTTTACGTATTTTCTACGGTATACTTGCTATTTACCAGTATATTGTAGAATTAGCTCAAAAATCTTTCATCTTATAAATATTTTCAGACTATTTTCATTAAAAAAACCTGCGAGATATGATAATTGTACATAAAATTAATTAAAAAATCACTCGATAACCATTGTCAACAAGAATTTTTCTTTTAGATCGATAATTAAGATTTTTAATGAATGAACGAGTGTTCTATTTTTGGTTGAGTATCTATACAGCAGCGTAATGGTAAAGCCAGATAATGATCATCTTCTTCAAAAACAATACCTTTGCTTTTAAACGTATCTAAAATAGATCTAAGTTGTTCATCAGGTATATGTGGGACAAGTTCTTTTATTGCTTGATAAGAAATCACATCAAGGCATGATAAAAATATTTCCCGTTCAATCTCATTAAGATCAAAAGCTTGTATATTTTTGGTATCTCTTTTATCAAAGATTTTAAGAAAATTTCTGCCATCAACATAATAAAAAATAAGTTTATCAATTAAAGATTGGCTTTTAATCGCGTTCATCTCTAAATTTTCTCTTATCTCCTTCCATTTTTCAACTAAACCATACCAATCATTATCCACAGGAAACCCTTTTTTTCTTATAAAATCAAAATAGAAATTAAAACCTTTTTTAAGATATTCCTCCGGGAATATCAATTTGTCGATATCTTTATACTCAAAATGATCAATATTGAACATCTCAGAATTATTATAAATAAAACTACCATAACCAACTAATAACTTGTTAATATTGGGTGGGTCAAGGTAAGAAAAGAAATAATTTACATTTCTCTTTGTTTCCTCAAAATCATTTTTTTCTTCATTGGGATAATCAATGATAAAATTATATTCGTTTTTTATACCATTTTCTTTACAAAATTTTAAAGCGGCAATATTATCAATTACTCTAACACCTTTGAATATCTTTTTTAAATAACTTTGACTAAAACTCTCAATACCAACCTGTACATTTGTAAAACCTGCTTCTAGCATTAATTTATACTCAAAACTTTTTAACTGACCTGCACGAAGCTCTGCATAAAAATTAAAATCCCGTCCTAATTTTTTTATCTCCTCAAATAACAATCTATAATCTTTTTTAGGGAGAGTATTACTTATTATCTGAAAATTAAGCATTGTATACTTATCAGATAAAAATTTTATTTCATCTACTATCCGTTTAACATTTTTCTCCCTATACTCTGGTAGACAATTCGAATAGTTACAAAAAGTACATTTATTCCACCAACACCCCCTGGAGATTTCAATAGGTAATCTTCCATAGTGAAAAAAATACATATTAACATCTTCACATGATGACCATAAATCATTATAAAAAGAATCAAAATTCAAAAAAGGAAGAGAATTTAAATCAATAGCAGTATCAGATTTATTCCAAATAACTTCATCATTATCTCTATAGATTAAATTTGGAATAGACTTAAGATTAGAAATATCAAAAGCAAGTAAATAAAGAGATTCTTCTCCATCACCTGAAACAATAAAATCAATATAATTAAAGGCCTCAAGTGTTTTCTTTCCAAGTTCACCAAAGGTTCTACTGCCACCAAAAACAATTTTTTTCTCAGGATTAATTTCTTTGATTTTTTTAGCAACTGCCAGAGATGGTAAGAACTGTCCGTAATTTAAAGTAAAACCGATAATGTCATAATTTCTCCATTCAACATTTTCTATAACCCAGTTGTAAAATTGATCTGTTTTTTCAACATAATCATTAAATGTAAAATTGTTTTTCCATTCTGGATTATTTGATACAATTTTTTCAAAGTACTCTCTGAATTTATATTCATTTTTTCCCCAATGTTCTGAGAATACATATTTGGAAAAAACCATCTGAGCAGTATATGACTCGCTAGGTCTTTGGAGTAACAAATTATAATTGTTTAATCCATAAAACTCTGCTGCTTTTAGATATAGATGTTTTGTTTGAATGTTTATTTCGCGTTCTTTTAGGTATACCTCTAAGATTTGTAACTGGGCTGATGGGAGAGATATCCCTGCAAAAGGCATAGCCATTAGAAGAATATTTTTCTTATCCTTGTCCATCTCCATCCTTGGTAACAAATAGAATAATTACTTTTATACTTAACCATTTAGTGACTTTTTTGTAGGAGGGATAAACATTTACTCTATCTTTTGGTCATGTTTCGACAAAAACTATAATATAACAAAAATGATTTGTATAATTACGAAAAGTCATGACTAAGATAGATCTAAAAGACAGGAAAATGCTATATGAACTAGATTTGGACTGTAGACAAACAAATACTCAAATAGGAAAAAAAGTAGGTTTAAAAAAGGATGTAGTAGCATATAGAATCAAAAGAATGCAAGATGAAGGAATACTTACCTGTTTTTGGACAGCAATTAACACTTTTAAATTAGGATATAATGTTTTTAGAGTTTACATTAATTTCCAATATGTTAGCTCAGATATAAAAAATGAAATCATTAATCATTTTGTAAATTATAAAAATACGTGGGTCGCAGTTACAATGAGAGGACCTATTGATTTTGATGCAGTAATATGGGTAAACGATGTTAATGAGTTATACAGTTTTTGGAATAACACTTTAGATAAATTTGAAGAATTTTTTTCTAAATATACATTTTCCATCTTTGTCGAGTCTATTCATTATAAAAAGGATTACTTGCTCCCAGAAAATAAAGATCTTAGAAATCATGAATTCTACAGATCTTCACGTGTAGGAAAACCTGTTGAGATAGACGAATTAGATTATAAATTATTGAATGAAATTGCAATGAATGCAAGAACTCCATTAATATATCTAGCAAAAAAACTAAATTGTTCATCACAAACTATCCACTACAGATTAAAAAATCTAATAAAGTCACGTATTATAAACGGATTCAATATCCACCTAGATTATTCAAAATTAGGACTTCAACTTTTTAAAGTAGACATCTATCTTAAAGATCATAAACAACGTAAAAAAATAGTAGAATATCTAGAAAAAAAGCCATATTTTGTATGTTTAAATGTGGCAATGGGTTGGAGTGATATTGAGCCTGAATTCGTCTTAAAAAATGTTGATGAATTAAACGAGGAAATGGAGAGCATTAATTCTAAATTTCCAAACGCAATGAAAAACTATGCTTATTGGTTAACTCCCAAAATACATAAATATCGTTGGATGCCAGAAATGTTTTGAAATATTTTTTAGTTAAATCTATACAATTTGAAGAATATGTCGTAAAAATTTATATATACTAAGGAGACTTGAAAAGAAATATTAAAACCTTCGCTTCAACTGATTTTTAAAGAAGCGAAGGCATATCTGCCAATATAGGGGCAAGAGCAATAATACCTGCTGCAATAATATATTCTCTCATATCTTTTTCACCACCTTTAACTACAATGTTATTTATTCACATGTTATATTGTGTCAATAAGTGCTATTTAAACATTTCGTGACAGAACACCAAAATGGAAAAAAGACACCTTTATATATAAGAAACAAAAGTGTATAACTATAAATAAAACATTTTCACCTAATAAATTAAAAATTTAAAATTACAAAAAATAGTCTGGAATAATATATTGTAAAACTAAACGTTGTGATACTTGGATGGTGAATCCAATAATGGTCAAAATGTCAATATATGACCTATGTACCACAACGCTACAAAGTATATTTTATCTGTAATAGTATTTAAACTTATTATGTAAAAATTTCAAAATGACAAAATTATTTATCTAGGAATTATATCTTTTAATTTTTCACTTCTATACACTATGATCTCTTTTAACCAGTATAAGAAATGTTGTTTCCATTTATGATCTTCCTTATATAAGTGTAAAAATATCACTCGGATACCGTTCTTATCTAATATTTTTCTCCTATATTCATAATCAAAATCTTCTGAACCGCAAACTTCAACATAAATTCCAAAGGAAATTAAAATAGAGTCAAGTTGAGCTGTTACCAGCTCCCCCTGCTCTCATAGACCGTACGTACAGATTTCCCGTATACGGCCTTCTCCGTAATTGCCCCAATTACAGGGAGTGAGGTTTTATCAAGGTCATAAGGGAAGTAAGGTTATACCTTGATTTTAAGACATATTTTGAGATTCTTCTTTTTGCATAGTCTGATTTCTTTTTCTCAATGTATGTCCGTACTCTTGCCCGTATCCATTTATCCAGTTTCGTGAATAGTTTCTTAACATCTCCGATTTTGAAATAATTACCCCATCCTCGTATGACACTATTCAGTTCACCCATCAGTTCCTTAGGTTTGAGTGGTCGTCTCCGATTTGTTACCGCTCTTACCGTATCTTTGAATTTCTCAACCGCTTCCTTTCGAGGAGTGACAAAAACTATGCCTCTTCCTCTCTTGAAATTAAATCCTAGAAATCCAAAGCTTTCCATATTTACATACACTATCTTTGTCTTCTTCTTATTCAACCGTAATTGTAGTCCTGTTAAAATCTCTTCCACCTGTTTCAATGTTCTTTCCGCTTTCTCTCTGGTTTTACAGAGAATCACAAAGTCATCTGCGTATCTCACCATTCGTACACTGTATAACCTGCTCACCTGTTTATCCATCTCATGCAGATAGATATTTGCCAATAGTGGAGAAATAACACCACCTTGAGGCGCCCCCATTGTTGTTTCTTCGATTTCTCCTTTGTTCATTACTCCTGCAGTGAGCCATGACTCTATAAGGCCTAGTACCTTTCCATCGCTGATTTCCTCTGCTACAAAAGCCATCATCAGTTTGTGGTCTACAGAGTCAAAGAATTTCTCTACATCTGCATCAATAACCCATGTGTACCCCTGCTGTACATATTTCCTTATCTGTTTCACTGCCTGATGCACACTTTTATCAGGTCGATATCCATAACTGCAACTTAGGAATTTCACCTCAAATATTTGTTCGATAACATTCTTTGTTGCCTGCTGTAGAACCCTGTCTTTCAATGTAGGTATGCCCAATGGCCTGAGCGTCCCATCTCTTTTGGGGATGAACTTCCTCAACACAGGTGTTGATTTATAGACACCGTTCTTTACATCTCTCTTTATTTCTCTGAGATGCTGTTCACTCTGTTTCTGAAAATTAGTTATGCTCTGTTTATCTATCCCTGCACATCCTTTGTTGGATTTTACCTTTCTCCATGCTTCTTCTAGATTCTTCATTTCATATATCTTGTCTATCAGCTGAAAGAATTTCCGATTTGGAAAATGTTTCCTAAATTTCCGTAGATATTCATACATATTATGTCTTCCTCACTGACTATAACCAGCAAATCTACAAACCCCTGCGTGGGTTTGCGTTTCCAAGCAACAGAACTTGTTGCTAATCTACGACTTGTTAGTTTCTCGTTCTTACGAACCAGACCCCTTCACTTCTGCCAAGTTTTACCCTCATATGTTGTTACCAACATCTCATTGGCTTGGCTTCATTGCTACTATGGGTCAGCTGACTTCTCATACAACAATAGTACTTAGCTTTCCCAACCTTTGTTGGTTATACCTTTTCCTTACCATCTTCCCTGTGCAATTGTATGAGATCTCCCTTGGTAAGACCATCTACTTTCATCGCATGCCAACCCTGTTACACCATGCATTCAGCACATTTCATCTCCCTATTTTTCCTCCATATGCTGCATCGGATTTCCCTAACTTCTAAGTAGGTCATCAATTGCATAATGCTACCTCTAGGTTCACCAATTTGTGGTTTTGGCCTGTGATTTTGTCTGCAGCTTCCTCTGCTCATAACCTCACGGTTATAAACTCGCCATCCTTGTTAGGATGCTAGACCTTCCGGGTCATCTTCGACTACCCTTCCGAATAGGAAATTGAAGGGGGTGGATTTTCACCACTTAGCTAATGGTCATGCAAGGCACGCTAGAAATCTGGTGCCCACACTCTTGGTCTCTTGTTTTCATCCCAGACAAAAACAGGTTGCTCATAAAACCAAAAAATACCCAGCTTTTTTAGTACGTTAGCTACTTCTTTTTCAGCTCTAGTCATTTGATCATATATTGATTTATTATACATTATAAAACCTCAAAATATTGACATGAAAAAAAGAAAGAAGAAGGGGTTTAGTGAGATAGCATTAAACGCCTTAAAAACAAATAAGCAAAAAAACGTAATTATTCGTTTGAATTTTCTCCTGTTGGCGGGTTTGAGTACCGCCGCGTCCGTACCATCTCATAGTAGGAGATTTTTTGGCGTTTTTTCGTTTTTTTTCTACTACAATAGTCTTTTCTTGATTAGTTTGATTAGTTACTAGTATTAATTAATATTATAGAGTATTATTCTTTTTATTGTACAATTATTTATAATTATTAATGTAATTATTTATTGATTTATCTATTATATTTAATTATTTGGTAATATATTTAATTATTACTTTAGAAAACTTTTAATAAAAGTAAATTATTACATGTTTAGTATCTCAAAGGAGGTAAAAAGAAATGAAAATAAAAATTGGAATAAGTTTAGTATTGGCGCTATTGATAATTGTGTCTGCTTTTACTGTGATATACACAACACAAGGAAGCGGAGGCTCAGCAATGCCTATAGATGTAAGTAAAAAAGTATGGGATGGCAATGATTGGGCTGACGCGGTAACTACGTATTATGGTGAAACAGTGAGATTCAATATTACGATCACATATTATAAAAATTGTGAAGACGGCATGGGTGCTGGGAATATAATTACGATTGATACATTGCCACCATGTCTAAATTACATAGGGAATGCAAACTATGAAGCGAGCTTTATAGGTGATAATTTTATATACTGGAATCTTTCTGAAGATTATGGAATATTTCTAGAAGATACTGAAAGTATTTCAATAGAATTTGACGCTGAAGTTATTGATTATAGTGAAGATATTAACTATGCGGAAGTGACTGCTTATGAAACAGGTTGCGGTTGGTCGCTTAATGGAGAAGATGATGCAACAGTAACTGTCATCGATCCGTTATTGGTTGACAAGGAAGTATATGATCCTGATACAGGTCAATGGGTTGATGAACTACTTGGCCCTGTAAAGAAGGTTGAACCTATAAAATTCAGAATCACTATCACATATACTGGATATTATGATATAGACTTAATGAAAGATATGCTGGTAGAAGATATCCTACCAGCATGTTGTCTAGAATATGCTGGAAATGAGATATTCACTTATCCAAATCCTGATCTATTTGATGACCCAGATATTACTGTTTCACAGGACCTCAAGCATGTAACGTATGATTGGTCAAACAAATTGTTCAATCTTTTTGCTGGAGAAAGCATAGTAATAGAATTTGAAACAAATGTAGTTGAATACTGCTATGACATTGTGATAAATTGTGCAAATGTTGAGCTTTGGAATTGGCCTGTTGTGCTATCCGATAGCGATTGCGCGACAGTAAACTGTTCCCCACCAGATGCGACCATTGAAAAGAAGGTATGGGACCCGGATGCAGGAGATTGGGTAGAAGAAATAAGTGTATATACCGATGATACAGTAACATTCAAAATTGATCTTGCTTATTACGGTAATTATAATTTAACAGAGATAAGTATTCTTGATCAATTACATTATTCAATGGAGTATGCAGGCAATGCAGACCCACCAGAGACTGGTATAGTAGGAAATTTCATATGGTGGAATTTCACCGAACCATTAAACGACAGCGAAACAATAACCATAGAATTTGATGCTCTTGCAATAGGTGGAACAGGATCTGGACCAGGGATTAACATAGTAACTGTGAATGCATATGAACATGCTGTGCCTTTTGAAGATAGTGATACTGCAAACGTTATTGTGAATACCAACCTACCGCCGTCTACGCCAGACATAACTGGAGAAACATATGGGGAAGAAGGGCAAGTGTTATCATTCAGTGCAGTTACCACTGATCCAGATGGTGATGATATCTATTACAAGTTTGATTGGGGAGATGGCACACAGAGTGATTGGCTTGGTCCAAATCCCTCGGGTGTTGATATTGATGCAACCAACAGCTGGGATAATGCAGGGATCTACAATGTCAAAGCAAAAGCCAAGGATTCGTCCCTGGGCGAGGAAAGCGACTGGTCATTCTACCCGGTAATAGTAGAAATTGTAGAGCCCCCAGTACCTAGTTTAAATGTTACTATTAAACAGGGCATTAGTCTTTCTATCGGTATAGATATAGAAAACGATGGGGAGCTAGATTTAAACAATATAGCCTGGAACATAACTGTAAATAGAATAGGATTAATCCAAAAACTACTTTGGGCTGAAGACGATATTATCCCAACGCTTTCAATTGGTGGTACAACGACGTTAACAGTAAGTCCAATTGGGTTTGGTGCGTTTAATGTTACTGTAAAAATAGATGCACCAGGTATGGAACAAATTGAAGTATACAGAGAAGGGCTTATCATTTGGATGATCATATTGCTATAATAACTTAAAAGACGTTGCTCTTGAAACAGTAACTCATTCCATCCTCTTTCTTTTTATTTTCAATACAGGTTTTTTTAGTTATATATCGAGCAATTAACAGGCTAAATTTTATCCTAATCAGGCCATGTCAGTTCTTCAAATATTTTCAACAATTATTTAAATACTAAAAATACATTTCATTTTTAAGAAATAGTTAATCTATATCAATCAATGGGATGCAAGATGGGATGTAGAAAAATAGCTAGTTTATCTTATATTAGAACTAGATTTATCAACAAAAGTTCATTCCAAACGGAATATATTAAAAAAATTTTGAGGCTTTATAATGAAAGATGAACCTGACATCATAAAAGAGCTAAGAAACGAGGAAAAACTTGGCAAACTAAAAAGTCTATCGCAGAGCACATATGATATACCAGCTACAGAGGAAACTTATGATGAAGCATCTGGTGGGACAGTCCAGATTTTTCAGGCCCATCCAAAAAGTACAGAAAGAAATATTAAAATTGAAGATATCGAAGAAAAATACCAGATACTCTTTGAAAATTATGCTGTTGCCGTTACTCTAGCAGATGAAAAAGAGAGAATTATTTCATGGAATAAGTACGCTGAAGAGCTTTTTAACATGAATGAAAAAGATTTATTCATGAGACCTGTCAAATCGCTTTATCCTCCAGAGGAATGGAAGAAAATACGAAAGGAAAATATCAGACAGAAAGGTATGAACTATAGACTTGAAACAAAAGTAATTAAAAAAGATAACAGCCTACTTGATGTAGAGATTTCCCTATGTGTTTTAAAAGGGAAAGAAGAAAAAATAGCAGGTTCAGTTGGTATCATTAGAGATATAACTAGACTTAAAAATTCAGAGAGAAAATTAATTGAATCTGAGGGAAAATACCGGACGATATTTGAAAACTCTGCTGTTGCAATAACTCTCACTGATGAAAACGAACAAATAATTTCTTGGAATAAATACACTGAAAAACTCTTGGGTATGAATAAAGAAGATCTACATCTGAAACCTGTTGAGTCTCTTTATCCTCTTGAAGAATGGAAAAAAATACGAAAGGAAAATATCAGACAGAAGGGTATGAAACATTATCTCGAAACTAAGATTGTTAAGAAAAATAAAAAAATCATTGATGTTAATATTTCAATCAGCGTTTTGAAAAATCATGAAGGGAAAATTATTGGTTCAATTGGTGTTATAAAAGATATCACAGAGAAAAAATTTATTGAAAATGAACTAGCCGCAAAGCATAATTTATTACAGGACCTTCTTGATAATATTCCAGATTGTATTTATTTTAAGGACAAGAATAATAAATTTATAAATGTTAACAATGCAACGGCAAAGTTTTTTAATACGACGAATAAAAAGATGATTAGTAAAACAGATTTTGATTTTTTACCTGAAAAAGAGGCGCAAAAAAATCTTCAAGATGATAAAAGAGTTATGGATACAGGTAAACCAATTATAAATAAAATTGAGAAAGTTGCAGATCCTAAAGGAGCCAAACAGTGGATCTCTGTTACAAAAATACCAAGATACAATAAAAATGGTAAGATAATCGGTACTATGGGGATAAATCGCGATATCACAAAAATTAAAAAATCTGAGAAAAAATACAAAGATTTATTTGAGAATGCGACTGATCCAATAGTTATTTTAGATAAAAAGGGACAGTTAGTTGATGTTAATGAACAAGTCACAAAATTATTAGGGTTTAATAAAACTGAACTTATTGGTAAAAGATTTGATAAGTCAAATCTAATCTCTCAAGAATATATCAATAAGAGCTTAGATAATTTTATAAAAAGAATGAAAGGGGAAGAAGTTTCTATATATGAGACAAAAGTAAAAACAAGGAATGGAGAGATAATTCCCGCAGAGATTAACGCTAGTGCAATAATTGAGGATGGGGAAATTATTGGCAATCTTATCATATTACGGGATTTGAGGGAAAGATACAAAAGAAAAGAAATGGAAAAGGAACTAATTGATTCTGAAAATAGATTCAGAGATATATTTGATGGAACGAGTGATTTTCTACTGTATCTTGAGAAGGATATTATTTTAGATATAAATGAAACTGTTGCATATCTAGGAGGTTTAAAAAAAGAAGCAGTTATTGGAAAAAAATTTTCTGATTTAAAAGGATTTTTTTCAAAGGAAGATATGAAGAAGCATCTTGAGGCAATTGAGCAAGCTAGTAATGGAGTTAAATTACACGATTATGAAAGTGATTTAAAACCAAAGGATGGGCATATATACAAATTTTTGTTTTCAGCTGACTGTATTAGAGACGAAAAAGAATTTAAAGGTATCCTTATCAGAGGTAAGAATATTACTCAACGTCAAAGAGCATGGAATGAGCTTGTAAAACTTGAGGAGAGATATAGAGTTCTCGCAGAGACATCCGCAGACGGTGTTATAACAATAGACGCTCTCGGTCGTTTAACCTATGTGAATCCTTCTTTTGAAAAATTGTGTGAAAGGCGAAAAAGTCAGATTCTAGCTACTCTTTTTAGGGATTATCTTTCTGATGACTCGGTTTATTTTTTCCAGCAAGTATTTATCGATGCCAGAAAAAAGGATGAAAAAATTGAAAACGTAGAGCTTGAGTTTGTCCATGCTAATGGTACTGTTATCCCCCTTGAAGTCAACATGGCTCCGTTTAAAAAGAATAATGAATTTGCAGGTATGGTTTGTACTATTCGAGATATCACTGAGCGCCGAAGAATAGAAAATGAACTTAAGAAATCAGAACGGCTTAAAACCGAGTTTATGAATATTGCAGCTCATGAACTTAAATCTCCTGTTACCCCAATTAAAGGTTATCTAGATTTAATTATATCAGATAAAAATACTAGCGAGAAAGTTAAGAATTGGGCAAAGATTAGCCTCAGAAACTCTGAAAGATTGCTTAATCTTGTAAATGACATTTTAGATGTTTCAAGACTTGACACAGACACCATGAGATTTGAAATGGATAGGCTTGATATTGTTGAGATTCTTGATGAAATTGTAGAGGACATGAAACCTGTAATTGAAAACAAGAATCTAAAATTTTTTACAAAGATACCCCGAGATTTACCAAATATAATGGGTGACAGACATCGCCTACCGCAGGTTTTAAAGAACCTATTCGTAAATGCTATTAAGTTTACTGACCATGGATCTATAAGCATTGAAGCAGAAAAAAAAGAGGATGCTATCTTAATTTCTATTAAAGATACAGGAGTTGGAATCTCTAAAAGTGAGTTAAAAAAGATTTTTACAAAGTTTTACCAAGCATATACTGGCGATGATCGTAAAAATGAGGGTACAGGGCTTGGTTTGTTCATCTGTAGGGAGATCCTTAAAAAACACAATAGTGAAATCTGGGCAGAAAGTCAACTTGGACGTGGAAGTAATTTTATGATAAAATTACCATATTTACATAAAATGATGTTAGATGTTAAAAAATAAAGTTATGTAAGAATAAAAAAAAGAGATTTGAATAATTATTAGGTGGTGAGAAGTATTAAAAAAAAGTGTCCAGAATGCGGCTCCAAAGCTGTTAAACTATACCAAAATAAAAGCATAGAAAAAAAGAGGACATGGATTCCAACAGCATGGACTTGCACAAAATGCAGTTACACATATAATGTTGCGGCTGACACGCTTATGTACAAAATCGGGAGCGAATCGTATAATGACTCTTTTAATCAGAAGTGCCCAAAGTGTGATCTTGGTCTTGCGAGACTCTATAGGCATATAAATCCTAAGTATGGCAAACAAAAATGGTTGTCGATGGGCTGGTATTGTACTCGATGTAAGTATGTTTGGATGGATGAAAAAACAAACAAGAATAAAGACTAGATTTATCTATTGCCTTCCTCAGAAATTTGTTTATTTTCAACGTTTACTTTTTCTTTGCTTTCAGAAAGATAATCAATTCCTATTTCAGTAAGCTCAATAACATTATATGAAGTATATTGAAGCAATTCATTCTCCAACAATTTTTTTACTATAGAGTCAAATTCATTCTTTGAAACATGTAATAAAACCATAGCTAACTCAGCATCCATATCTCTCGTACTAAGTATATGTAAAAGTTGAAGTTCTTTATCAGTAATATCAAACACAGTTTCCCCTATCTCGTCTGGTATCTCCATAAGATTTTCAGATAGTTTTTTAACATAATTTTCAATAATTGTCTCTAAATGTAAATTATCCAAAACCTCACCATCTTTGTTATAAAGAGTACATGTTCCTTTTGTTTGATCATACTTCCAAGAACCAACATTATTCCAAGTATAGCCAAGTAAACTTACATCACCTAAGGCGCTTCTGCCTACTCCAGCTCTTCGCTTTTTTCTTTCTCTACTTCTGTAAAGATAGTGTTGTTCTATTTGAAGAGAAGCAAGATCTACACCAAAAAAATTAAGTTCATTTATTAGTTCGTTACCAGCACGTCTTTTTATCTCCGCAATAAAAAATAAACCCGCTTTTCCTATTATATCCATATACGCTATTCGAATAATAGCTTCGATTGCTTTTCCGATTAAATTTTTATCGATATTATTAATTTCTTCAGAGATAACTATTGTTTCATCCTCAGTTAACTCTCCAACCTCAATAATTTGCACATATTTCAGAAAATCATACTCTTGTCCAAGGGTTTTAATAATTGAACCAATAACTTTTGCAGCAAAACCTTGGGTTGTTCTTCTACCAGCTACATGATAAAGTGCGCGAATTATTTCTCCAAGAACATACGAATTTTTACGTCCCATCTTGCAACAATAAATGAAAAATTGCTTTAATTATCTTTCTCTTATTTTTTTAATAACACATTGCTGTATTAAAGAGAAGATTTTTCCTAAATCATTAAATATAAGAATTCGTTTAGGGCAAACTGTCACATTAGAGGAAATTTAAATATGAAACGTAGTTCAAGGGTCTGGAAAAAGAGACACAAAATGCGATGGAAATGGCGAAAGAAGCGAATGCGACGTGAAAAAAGGAGCAGAAAAAAGTAAAATAACTGACTGGGGGCATGGTGTAACCCGGCATCATTGTGGGCTCCAGTTAGGAATGATTACAAAAGGGTCATCTGATCTGTGATGAATAACTGGAGCGATGACCTAAGAAGAGACCCGCCGATCTGGGTTCAAATCCCAGTGCCCCCATCCAATCAAAAAGGTGAAATAGAACATGGATATAATAAAAAATATGTTTAATATCAATTTAAAAAACTTCAACATTTTCACAGTATTATCAATTTTATTTCTGTTAGGCGGAATTATTCATTATTTATATTGGGGAAGTAGATACGGCGTGTGGTATGATATTGGGATATATTCATTAACAATTGTATTAATCATTCCAGGTATAATTGGCATTTTATTATCCCTTAATAAAAAAGAGGAAGAAGATTAAATCATCTTCCAGGTAAGAATCGGATTTTTTGTTGCACCAACTTCATCAACACGTTTAACTGGTGTATTACTTGGTGCGTTTTTTACAATTCCTGGATCTTCATCTGCAATTTTAATTAAGGCATTTATATACTTATCAAGATCTTCTTTTGATTCTGTCTCAGTTGGTTCAATCATCAATGCTTCCTTTACTATAAGTGGAAAATAAATAGTAGGCGGATGAAGTCCATGATCTAAAAGGCGTTTGGCTATGTCCATTGCTCGGATTTCTTTTTCTTGTCTTAGTTTTTCACAGCTTAATACAAACTCATGTTTTCTAAGTTCTTTGCAAGGCATCTCGTATTTACCAGATTTAAGGATTTTTTTCTTCATGTAATTTGAATTAAGAACAGCAATTTCTGAGGCTTCTTTTAGACCATCTCTACCCATCAGAAGAATATAGATATAAGCTTTCAAAAGGACAGAAAAATTTCCATAAAACCCTTTGATTTTTCCAATTGATTGAAGAACATCGTAATCAAATAGGTATTTACCGTCCTTTCTAGCAATTCTAGGTATAGGTAAGAATTTTTCCAGTTTTATTTTTACACCAATCGGACCACTACCGGGACCTCCTCCTCCATGAGGTGTAGCAAATGTTTTGTGTAAATTTAGGTGAACGATATCAAAGCCCATATCACCGGGTCTGGTTTTACCCATGATTGCATTTATGTTGGCTCCATCATAGTACAAAAGAGCACCTGCCTTATGAACCATTTTAGAAATTTCAATAATCTCAGATTCGAAAATACCTAGTGTGTTAGGATTTGTTAGCATAAAACAAGCTGTTTTATCTGATAGAGTTTTTTCAAGCATGTCTAGGTCAACAGTTCCATTTTTAGTAGAGGGAAGTTCTATAAGTTTATAACCAGCCATTGTGGCACTTGCAGGATTAGTACCATGAGCTGTATCTGGGAGTATCACCTCATTACGTTCACTATCGTTATTGAACTCATGATATGCTCTTGAAAGAAGCATACCTAAAAATTCTCCTTGAGCGCCAGCGGCTGGTTGAAGTGAATAATAATCCATTCCGGTTATTTCACAAAGCAACCTTTCGAGTTCAAACATTATTTCAAGATTTCCCTGAGTGGTAGAGATGTCTTGATATGGATGAATACCTGTAAAACTATCCCAACCGGCAATATGTTCGCAAATTTTAGGGTTATATTTCATAGTACAAGACCCTAATGGATAAATCCCTGAGTCAATTCCATAATTCATCTGACTAAGACGATGGAAATGACGTACAAGTTGAGTTTCATCGAGATTTGGAATATCAATAATTTCTTTTCTTTGTAAAGAGCGTGGCAGTAAATCAAGAGGTTTGATTTTCTCTTTAGTGGACCCTAACAATTCATTGAGCAATGGCTCGTCATATATTGCAGATCTATACATGAGAAACCTCCTTTAGAACAGTAATAAGTTTTTCAATATCTGCATCACTGTGCATCTCAGTGATACCAAAAAGGATACAATTTTTAAGTTTGGGATACCATCTATCTATCACCAGGCCGCCCTGAATGTCGTTCTGCAATAGCTTTTTATTAATTATTTTTGCATCATTTTTACATTTAATTACAAACTCGTTGAAATGAACGCCGCTGAACATCATTTTAAAACCCTTGATAGTTTCGATTCTTTTTGCGAGTTTCTGCCCGTTTTCAAAATTAATTTTGCTTAGTTTTTCTAAACCATTTCCACCCAGCCAAGAGAGATACAAAAATGCAGCAAGGGCACATAGCCCTTCGTTTGTACATATGTTACTTGTAGCCTTACCACGTCTAATATGTTGTTCTCTTGTTTGAAGAGCCATACAAAAAGCACGGTTACCATCACTATCTTTAGTTAAGCCTATAATGCGACCAGGCATCTGTCGCAAAAACTCTTTTTTACATGCAAAAATTCCGACAGTAGAGCCCCCAAAATTCATTGGATTTCCCAAAGCTCTTCCTTCGCCAATTACTATATCTGCCCCGTAATCCCCTGGGCTCTTTGTGATGCCAAGCGAGATTGGATCAACATTAACGACAAAAAGAGATCCGGCATCGTTTATAGTTTTGCTGATTTCATCAACGTTTTCTTCAAAAATACCAAAGAAATTTGGATTTTCAATATATACTCCAGCTGTGTTTCCATCAACAATTTTTTTAAGTTCATTCAAATCTATTTTTCCTGTTACAAAATCATAAGAAACTTCCTTTGTTTCTATGTCTGTTCCTTTTGTATAGTTTTTCAAAACGGACTTTTTATCCGATGAAATGTTTTCGGGAATTACAAAGGTTTTTTTTCGGTTTATCCGCTTGCACATCAAAGCAGCTTCGCCAAGAGCTGTAACACCATCATAAAGCGAAGCGTTTGCAATATCCATTCTAGTTAGCTCTGCGATGATGCTTTGATATTCAAACATAGCTTGAAGAAAACCTTGACTTGCTTCAGATTGATAAGGAGTATAAGACGTGTAAAATTCTGCACGCGAGAGTATTGATTTTACCATGGATGGTATATAATGTGGCTTGATTCCACCACCAAGAAAACTTGTAATATCATGGAAGGATTTGTTTTTACATGCAATTTCTCTCAGTTTTTGTTCAGTTTCTTGTTGAGACAAGCCATCTGGCAAATTCAAATTCTTTATCCTTATTTTTTGAGGAATATCTAAAAATAAATCTTCGATATTTTTCAGTCCCATTTCTTTGAGCATAGTGCTTTTTACACTTGAATTTGGAATGAACTTCATAAACTCCCAACCACGTTATCAAAAATACATTAAAGAAACTTATTATGAAATCTTTAAATTGGAGGATCCAATGCTCAATTTATGACGAATTACAATTTTACGGATGGAGTTGAAAGAAACGTAACCATTGGGAAACTGGTTTGTTTAGCAAGGACATATAAAAAACATGCGCAGGAAATGAAATCAGATGTAACTGAAGATCCTCTTTTTTTTCTGAAACCAGCTAGTGCTGTTATATTCAACGGTGAATCAATAGTTACCCCTGAGATGTCAAAGTGTTTACACCATGAAGTCGAACTGGGAGTTGTTATTGGAGAAAAATGTAAAAACGTTTCACAAAAAAATGCTTTAGATTATGTTTTAGGATATCTACTTGCTTTAGATATTACAGCTAGAGATATCCAGTCAGAAGCAAAAAAGAAAGGTTTTCCTTGGGACATTGCAAAAGGCTTTGATACGTTTGCACCAATCAGTGATGTTGTTTTAAAAGAGGATGTACCAAATCCAAATAATCTTGATATTTCATTAAAAGTAAACCAAGAGATAAGACAGAACTCTAACACAAGTAATATGATTTACTCTGTTGAGCGAATAATTGGATTTATCTCCCAAATCATGACGCTAGAACAGGGAGATTTGATAATGACTGGCACCCCTGAAGGTGTTGGCGAGATTGTTGCAGGTGATTTATTAGAAGCAGAATTGGGAAATATATGCTCTTTAAAAGTTAATGTAAGTTAGATTTGGAAAATGTTTTAAGTATAAATTATATTGCTAGAATGCATTTGTTATCCAGAGGAGGCACAATTATATGAAAGAAGTCGTAATAGTTTCAGGTATAAGAACAGCACATGGCAGATTTGCTGGTGCTTTGAAGGGTCTTTCAGCTCCACAGCTAGGCGGTATTGTAATAAAAGAAGCTGTAAATAAGGCAGGGTTGAAGCCAAAAGATATTGATGAAGTAATTATGGGAAATGTTGTTTCTGCAGGCCTTGGGCAAAATGTGGCAAGACAAGCAGCAATAGCAGCGGACATTCCTTATGATGTTGGTGCGTTTCATGTTGATAAGGTGTGTGGTTCTAGTCTAAAGGCAATTGTTATTGCTACTCAGTCTATTAAGGCAGGAGATGCCGATGTTGTTGTAGCTGGTGGTATGGAGAGTATGACAAACTGCCCTTTTGCATTACCAAAGGCTCGTTTTGGTTACCGTCTTTTTGATGGAAAAATTATTGATTTAATGGTTAGAGATGGATTATGGGATGTATACAACGATTTTCATATGGGTAATACCGGAGAGGTTATAGCTGAAAAATATAAGATCACTAGAGAGGAATGTGATAAGTTTGCTCTTGGGAGTCAGCAAAAAGCAGGACGTGCTACTGAAAACGGTTGGTTTAAAGATGAAATAATCCCTGTGGAAATCAAACAAAAAAAGGGAGATCCAATTATCTTTGATAAAGATGAGGGCATAAGAGCAGACTCAAGTCTTGAGAAACTTGCAAAGCTACCTCCTTTTTTCAGGAAAGATGGAGTTGTTACTGCTGGTAACGCTTCTCAGATTACTGATGGAGCCTCTGCTGTTATAGTGATGAGTAAGGATAAAGCAAAGGAATTAGGAGCTGATCAGATGGCTACAATTAAAGGATATAATACTAGTGGCGTAGAACCATCTTTAGTAATGGCAGCGCCAATTCCTGGGGTCAAGGCTTTGATGAAAAAGCTGAAGCTTAGTGTTGATGATATTGATTTGTTTGAGCATAATGAGGCTTTTTCGTCTGCATCTATTGCTGTGATGAAAGAAATTGGTATTCCTGAAAAGAAGTTTAATGTTCATGGTGGCGCAGTTGCTATTGGTCACCCGATTGGCAGTAGTGGTTCCCGGATCCTCATTACATTGATGCATGCTATGAAGCATCTTAATAAAAACCGTGGTTTGGCTACTGTTTGTTTAGGCGGAGGAAATGCGGTTACGATGGTAATTGAGAGGTGAAAAAATTTGGTAGTTAAGAAAATTGGTGTTATTGGTGCCGGTCAGATGGGGCATGGTATTGCTCTTGTAGCTGCAAAAGCTGGTTTTGATGTAATTTTAAGAGATATCAAAGATGAATTTGTTCAGAACGGATTGAGCAAAATAGAGCGTTTTCTTGATAAAAGTATAGAGAAAGGAAAAATAACCGCGGATGAAAAGAAGAATATTCTTTCACATGTTAAAGGTACTACAAAACTAGAAGATCTTAAAGACGTTGACCTTGTTATCGAGGCAATTTTTGAAAACATAAAAGTTAAAAAAGAATTGTTTCAGGACCTTGATAAAACATGTAAGAAAGATACATATTTTGCTTCTAATACTTCGACTATTCCCATAACCGATCTTGCCTCAGTTACAGGTAGACCAGAACGCGTAATTGGTATGCATTTCATGAATCCGGTTCCACTGATGAAACTTGTTGAGGTTATACGTGGACTACGTACAAATGATGAGACTACTAAGTTAATTAAAAATCTTGCAGAAAAGATGGGTAAGATACCTGTTGAGGTTAATGATGGCCCTGGTTTTGTATCAAACCGTGTTCTTATACCTATGATAAATGAGGCAGCATATTGTTTGATGGACGGTACTGGTACGGCTGAAGCTATTGATACTGTCATGAAGCTTGGTATGAATCATCCAATGGGCCCACTTGAACTTGCTGATCTTATAGGCCTTGATGTATGTTTAGATATCATGAAAGTCCTCTATGAAGGTTTTAATGATTCTAAGTATAGGCCTTGCCCACTGCTTAAAAAAATGGTTCAAGCAGGCTATCTTGGTAGAAAAACAGGCAGAGGATTTTATGATTATAGCAAATAGGTGATTGAATTATGGCATTTAAGAATATAATAATGGAAAAGAAAGATGGCATTGGAACAATAAAAATAAATAGACCTCAGGCTTTGAATGCTCTAAACAAAGATACTATTCTTGAACTATCAAAGGCTGTGGATGAACTTGGTAATGATGATAAGATTAAGGTAGCAATATTAACTGGTAAAGGAAAAGCATTCATTGCAGGGGCAGACATTAAACAGATGTCTACTATGACCCCGCTTGAGGCAAAAGAGTTTGCTGAAATGGGACATGGATTGCTAATGAAGATTGAAAACTCTCGATTACCGTTTATTGCAGCCATAAATGGGTATGCACTTGGTGGTGGTTGCGAGGTTTTAATGGCTTGTGATATCTGCATTGCAGCAAAGAGTGCGAAACTTGGTCAACCTGAAATTAATCTTGGTATTCACCCAGGCTTTGGAGGAACTCAGCGTCTACCAAGACTTGTTGGAAGGATGAAAGCAAAAGAGTTACTTCTAACAGGTCGTAACATTGATGCTGATGAAGCATGTAGTATCGGACTTGTAAATAGTACAGTTGAAGACGAAAAACTTATGGAAACTGTCAATAAAATAGCAGGTAGGATATCAGAGAAATCAAAAGTTCAAACAGATTTCATAAAATCATTGGTAAATAAAGGTGTTGATATTGATTTAAATTCAGCATGTTCGTTGGAAATATCGTATTTTGCATCAGGCTTTTCAACAAATGATCAAAAAGAAGGAATGAAAGCATTTCTAGAAAAACGAAAACCTGTGTTTAAAGGAAAATAGATCTTATTATTTACTTCGCCTCTTTTTAATTTTTATTTTAGAATTTTACCAAGTATTTCCTCTGCTGCAGTATAAGGATCAACTTCTTTTTTACTAATCTGATCAATAAGCAATTCAACTTTACCTTTAAAGGTTGATTCGTCGAAAATGAAATTCATAAGTCTTTTACGAATAATTTCCACAAGTTCTGCTTCATATCGTTTCCTACGTTGCACATCAAACATCTTAGTTTTTTTCAAATAATTTTTATGATTATCAATCTCGTCAACAAGCTTAATAATTCCTTTATTTTCCTTTGCAACTGTTGTTAGAACAGGTGTTTTTCTATCCTTCCCAGAACATGCAATATCAACTAAAGATTCTATCTCAGCAACAGCTTGTTCGACACCAGATCGATCAGCTTTATTCACAACATATATATCAGCAATTTCCATAATTCCTGCTTTAATTGTCTGAATCGAATCACCAAGACCTGGAACTAAAATAACAAGGGTAGTATCAGCAATTTTAACTACATCAACTTCAGCTTGGCCGACACCAACAGTCTCAATAATAACTACATCTTTTCCAGATGCATCAAGAATTTCAACAACATCATAAACTGCACTTGTAAGACCACCAAGCATACCTCGGGTTCCCATGCTACGGATAAATACACCCTCATCAGTAGCAAGCTCCATCATCCGAATTCGATCACCAAGTAAGGCTCCACCACTAAATGGGCTAGTTGGATCAATAGCAATAATTCCTACTTTCAAACCTTTCTTTCTATATTCGCGAGTTAATTCATAAATTAATGTGCTCTTTCCACTACCCATAACACCAGTTATTCCAATGACATGAGCATCGCCTGTATGTTCATGAATTGTTTTCATAGCTTCTGTTGCAACAGGGTCATTATTTTCAGCTAGAGTTATTAATCTAGCAATAGATCGAGGATCACCTTTCAAAACATTGGCAGCAATATCACTCATCTTTTCACGTTCTTCTTAATAAATTCAACAATATCATCACAATGAGTTCCTGGCCCAAAAACACCGGCAATTCCTGCTTTCTTCAACTTAGGAGCATCATCTTCAGGAATAATTCCTCCGCCAACAACTAATACATCTTCCATGCCTTTTTCTTTTAAAAGTTTAGTAACATCAATAAACAAAGTCATATGGGCACCAGATAAAAGACTTAATCCAACAACATCAACGTCCTCTTGAATCGCGGTATCAACAATCATCTCCGCAGTCTGATGCAAACCAGTATAGATAACCTCCATTCCCGCATCACGTAATGCACGTGCGACAATTTTTGCACCACGATCATGACCATCAAGACCAGGTTTTGCTACAAGAACTCTTATCTTTCTTTCCATATTTTATCCCCCTAATAAACTGCAGGTTCTACATATTCTCCAAAAACATCCCTTAAAACTTGACAAGTTTCACCAAGTGTGGCATAAGAGTGAACACAGTCAAGAATAAAAGGCATCAAATTCTCATCACTCTCAGCAGCTTTTCTAAGAGCAATTAAATTTCTTTCAAATTTAGCATTATTTCTATCTTTTCTAATTTTTTTCAATCTATTAATCTGACGTTCTTCACCCTTTTCATCCATCTTTAAAATTGGAATTTCTATTGGTTCATCCATTTGATATTTATTGACACCAACAACGATACGCTTTTTTTCTTCAATTTCTTTTTGATATTTATAGGAAGCATTTGCAATTTCTCTTTGATAAAATCCTTTTTCAATTGCGGATAGAACACCACCAAGTTTGTCAACTTTATCCCAATATTGATAGGTTTCCTCTTCCATTTTATCGGTAAGCCACTCGATATAATATGAACCTCCAAGTGGGTCAACAGTATCTGTTACTCCACTCTCCTGAGCAATGATTTGCTGTGTTCTTAAAGCAATTCTAGCTGCTTTTTCAGATGGCAGGGCCAATGCTTCATCCATAGAATTTGTATGAAGTGATTGAGTACCGCCAATAACTGCTGCAAGAGCTTGAAGTGTGACACGTGAAATATTAATTTCAGGTTGTTGAGAACTAAGGCTACAACCTGCAGTTTGAGTATGAAATCTCATAAGAAGAGAACGAGGCTTCTTTGCACCAAGTTTTTTCATTTCCTTAGCCCAGATACGTCTAGCTGCTCGATATTTAGCAATCTCTTCAAAGAAATCATTATGAGCATTAAAAAAGTAACTTAGGCGGGGTGCAAAATCATCAATATTTAGACCTCGTTTTAATGCCCATTTTACATACTCTAAACCATCACCAACAGTAAAAGCAAGTTCTTGAACTGCAGTAGATCCTGCTTCACGGATATGGTAACCACTTATACTAATTGTATTCCATCTAGGAACTTCCTTATAACCAAATTCAAATGTATCAACAATTAAACGCATACTAGGCTCAGGTGGGAAAATAAATGATTTTTGTGCGATGTATTCCTTTAAAATATCATTTTGAATAGTCCCGCCAATAATACGTCTATCAATGTTTCGATTCTCTGCATTTGCAATATAAAAAGCCCAAACAATTGTCGCAGGACCATTAATCGTCATAGATGTAGTAACTTTATCAATTGGAATTCCATTAAAAAGTATCTCCATATCTTTAAGAGAAGAAATTGCGACTCCACATTTACCGAACTCCCCGCGGGACATTACATGATCTGTATCATAACCATAAAGTGTTGGGTAATCAAAAGCAACACTCAAACCAGTTTCTCCATGGTCAAGTAAATATTTATAACGCTTGTTTGTCTCTTCAGCAGATCCAAATCCAGAAAATTGTCGAAAAGTCCACAAACGACCTCGATACTTAGTCGGGTGAATACCACGCAAATAAGGGTACTCTCCTGGAAAACCGATATCTTTTATATAATCAAATTGTGAAATATCATCAGGAGTATAAAGGCCCTTTATTTCATTCCATGATAGATTCTCAAACTTTTTTTTTCTTTCAGGATGTTTCTTAATATGTTCTGAATAAGTGTTTTTAACCCATTCATCTTTTTTTTGTTTTATCTTTTCTAACTCTTTTTTATCAAACATATAAGAGTCCTCCCGTCTAGAAGTCAATACCTTTTCGAGCGGGTATACCTTGCTGATAAGGATGCTTTATTTCCAGCATCTCAGTAACAACGTCAGCAATTTTTACTAACTCAGGATGAACATCTCTACCGGTTAATACAAGTTCAAGCTTTTCTGGTTTTTCCTCAATTAATTTTAATACATTTTCAAGGGAAATTAGATTGTAATCAACTGCAACATTTAACTCATCAAGAATTATCATATCATGGTTATTGTTATTAATCATCTCTTTAGCATGTGTAAAACCTTCCAGTGCTAAATCAATATCAATTTGCTCTGGTTTTTCTTTTGATACAAATTCATCTCGACCATGTTGTGAAATAGTGAAATTAGGCAGATTCTCTAAAGCATCAATTTCACTATATCTTCTCCCTTTCATGAATTGAATCATATGAACATTAAAACCTGCTCCTGTTGCTCTCAAACCTAATCCTAAAGCAGCGGTGGTTTTACCTTTTCCATGGCCTGTATAAATGTGAATATATCCTTTTTCCAAGGGAATCTCCTCTCCTTGAATTAACTAGGCCATTATATTTCTTTCTTTTAATGTAATTTGACGGGTTCCCTCTTTTAATATTACAGAAGTTTTAAATACAATCTAAAAATAATTTACATTAGGATCTTCGATGAAAAAAGGAGTTTTTGTATTGAGCATAATTATTTTGATGTTATTATTATTTACGTGTGGATGTACCCAACAAGATGATAGTGAAAATGGTGGTAAAACAGTTACTATGACTGCAAGAGAACTTCAAAATGATGTTTCCTCTGATACTGATTGGAGTACGTATTACACTATGCTATATACTTCATTAGACGATGGAGATTCTCTAATAATCCAAGATACAGTATCTAATATTTCTTACGATTTAGATACTGGTACTACTACATTAACATTTGAATGGATAGAAGATGGTGAAAACAATTCCTTAGCTCTTTACTTTGAAGGAAATATCACAATTACATATCAACCAGGTGACAAAGTAAAGATATCTGTAAAAATTGAATATGTTAAATTTTCCTATGAAGATTTCAATTTTGAATTGGAGATATACGAAGAGCAGTGGGTAAGCGAAGAATATTTTAAATCAAATACGGATTCTAGCGGTGAAGGGATTAAACCATTGCCACAAAGCAGCATTGAAAAAGAATAGTTCGCCCTTTTGTTTTTTATAAGATACACCAAGAAAAGTATAGAAACCTTTATGTTTGATAATTTAATTCCAAGCCCCATGAGACTAGAATTAAATGATCAACAAAAGATGATTCAGAAAATGGTAAGAGAATTTGCAGAGAAAGAAATTGCACCAGTTGCCGCAGAACTCGATAAAAAAGAAGAATACCCAACAAAGATACTTGAGAAGATGGCGAAACTTGGACTTCTTGGAACTATTATTCCTACAGAGTTTGGTGGTGCTGGTCTTGATACTATAAGTTATTCAATTGTTGTTGAGGAAATATCAAGAAAATGTGCGTCAACAGGAGTAGTAACGTCTGTACATAACTCCCTTGTTTCTTGGCCCATAATGAAATATGGTACTGAAGAACAGAAAAAGAAATATCTTCCAATCCTTGCAAAAGGAGAAAAAATAGGGGCATTTGCAGCAACAGAACCAAATGCTGGTTCAGATCTTGGAGCTATGCAAACAACATCTGTTTTAAAAGGAGATAAATACATCATAAATGGGGATAAAACCTTTATCACAAGTGGATCTGATGCAGGAATCATTATTGTTTTTGCTGTAACTGATAAAAGCGCTGGCTCTAAGGGAATAAGTGCATTTATTGTTGAAAATACTTTCAAAGGTTACAAGGTAGGGAGTATTTATGAAAAAATGGGGATAAACGCATCTGGAACAGCAGAGTTAATTTTTGAAAATATGGGAGTACCTAAAGAAAATCTACTTGGAAAAGAAGGTGAAGGATTTAAAATTGCTCTTGGTACTCTTGATGCTGGACGTATTGGTATTGCCGCTCAGGCTGTTGGTATTGCTCAGGCTGCACTTGATGAAAGTATTGAATATTCCAAACAAAGACAACAGTTTGGAAAACCGATTGCACAATTCCAAGCTATTCAATGGATGATAGCTGATATGGCTACTCGTATTGATGCATCAAGATACCTTGTATATAGTGCTTCTTATAAAAAAGATTTAGGTGAAAGATTTAGCAAAGAAGCAGCAATGGCAAAACTCTTTGCTTCTGAAACTGCAGTCGATTCTGCAATTAAAGCAGTGCAAATCCATGGTGGATATGGTTATACTAAGGAATATACAGTTGAGAGGTTATTCAGAGATTCGAAAATTACTGAAATTTACGAGGGAACTTCTGAAGTTCAACGTTTAGTAATAGCTGCAAGTCTATTAAGATAATATATTTTATGGTGAATATTATGGGGGAATTCAATTACGAAAAAGAATATCAGAATTGGAAATGGAACATTCCTGAGCAATATAATATAGGTTTTGATTGTGTTGATAAGCATACAAAAACTAAGAAGAAAAATAAAATAGCATTATACTGGGAAAACGAAAAAGGAGAATCTGACAAGTTCACATATAATGACATGAAAAATCTTACTGATAAATTTGGTAATGCTCTTAAAAACCTAGGTTTTAAAAAAGGGGATAGATTTCTAATAAGACTTCCAAACCTACCTGAGTTTCATACTTCATTTCTTGGTGGTGTAAAAATTGGAGCAATTCCAATTCCATCGAGTGTGATGTTTAGAGCTCATGAGATAGAATATCGAATTAACGATAGCGGTTCTAAAGCCATAATAACAACCTCAAAATACGTTAATGCGGTGAATGAAATCAAGGATAGATGCCCATCTTTAAAACATATAATTATTATAGATGATGCATACGATGATCAGATTTTATATGATGATTTAATGAAAGAGGCTTCAAGAAATCTAGAGATAGAGCCTACAAAAAGTGAAGATATGTCCTTTTTCTGTTATACCTCAGGGACAACTGGTAATCCAAAAGGTGTAGTTCATTTACACCGTTGGGTTCTGGGTAACGACCCAAGTGTCTTATTATGGCAGCAAGCTAAAGATGAAGATATTCTTGCTCATACAGGTGACCTAAATTGGATTTTTCCGCTTGGAAATGGATTTCTTTATCCATGGCGACATGGTTTTTCAACGTTTATTTATGATGGACGGTTTAGCCCTGAGCGCTGGTTTGAACTACTTGAAAAGTATAAAATCACTAATTTAGCCTCAGTTCCTACTGCATATCGTATGTTTTTAACAGTCAAGAATGCTATGAAAAAATATAATCTTTTAGCATTAAGACATTGTATTTCTGCCGGTGAACCTCTTAACCCACAGGTAATAAAAATTTGGAAAAAGAGGTTCGGTCTCGATATTTATGACGGAATTGGGATGACAGAGATTATGGTCTACCTTTCAAACTACGAAGGTTTGAAGATTAAGCTTGGTTCCTGTGGTAAACCTCAACCAGGTCGGGTATGTAGTATTGTTGACCATAGTGGAAAAGAGCTTCCAAAAGGAGAACCAGGAGTTCTTGCAGTAAAAGACAGTGATCCTGGTCTTTTTAGGGAATATTGGAATAAACCTGATAAAACAAAAGAGAGTTTTAAGAAAGGTTGGTTTCTTACGGGAGATGTACTCTATGAGGATGAAGATGGCCATTACTGGTTCAGCGGACGTGATGATGATCTGATTATGGCAGCTGGATATCGAATCTCTCCTTTTGAGGTTGAATCAGCAATTATTTCTCATCCAGAGGTATTGGAATGCGCGGTTGTTGCAAGTCCTGATAAAATGCGAGGTGTTATAGTAAAAGCATTTATTATTCTACTAGATGAATCCAAAGCTTCTGATGATTTAGTAAAAGATATTCAGGAGCATACAAAAATGGTAGCAGCCCCTTATAAATATCCCAGAGAGGTTGAATTTGTTGAGGAATTACCTAAAACCCAAAGTGGCAAAATAAAAAGAAAGGAATTAAGAGAATTAGAAAAAGAAAGAAAACTGGGAGGAATGAAATAATTATGAACATAATAGTTTGTGCAAAACAGGTTATTGATGTATCTGAGATGAAAGTCGATGCAAATACCAAGAAGCCGATTTTACAAGGAGTTCCACAGAAGATTAGCGATATTGATAAAAATGCAATGGAAGAAGCTATAAAAATTAAAGATAAGCATGGTGGTAAAATTACAGTTCTAACAATTGGACCCGCTGATGCAAAAGAAAGAATAAAAGAGATACTTGCAATGGGCGCTGATGAAGGAATCTTAGTCACTGCTCCTGATAATATTGACTACTTCATGACAGCAACTCTACTTGCTGAAGCAATAAAAAAAATCGGCGAATATGATATGATTTTATGTGGTGAAGCATCTATTGACTTATTTTCAGGTCAAATAGGTCCAAGACTTGCAGGTCTTTTAAATATCCCGCAGATAACATATGCTTTAAATGTTACAGCTGAAAAAGATAAGGTTACAGCTGAACGTAATATGGGCGATATGGCAGTTACTACAGAGGCAACTTATCCAGCTTTAATAACTGTTACAAAAGAAATTAATGAACCACGATTACCTAGCCTTATGCAAATTCTTGGAGCAGCAAATAAACCAATTAATGAATGGACGGCTGACTCACTTAAAAGTGGTTTGAAACCTTTAGTTGAGACTGTTGAATTAAAAGGAGTTTCAATGGAGCGTAAAAACATAGTATATCAAAATGATATCGATGAATCTATTGGTAAACTCGTTGACAGTCTTGCAAAAGAAGGAGTTATTGGGAGGTGAAAAAACAATGGTTCTTGTTTACTCTGATAATAAAAAAATTACAATTGAAATACTGAGTAAGGCGTCTGAAATTGCAAAAGAGCAGAAAAAGAAAGTCACAGCAGTAATAATTGGTAAACCTGATGAAAATCTTGCAAAGGAATATATTTCATATGGCGCAGAAGAAGTCTTTATTGCAGAAACTGAATTAGAATCTTTCAAATCAGAAGAATATTCAGATATACTTGCAAGTATTGTAAAGGAAACAGGCACTGAAACAATATTGATAGGATCAAATAAGAATGGAAAAGAACTTTCTGCTCGTTTAGGCGGAAAACTAAATGCAGGATGTGTTGTTGACTCAAACAATATATATATTAAAAACAACAAATTAATGGCAGAAAGAGTCGTTTATAGTGGAAATGCTATAGCTGTGGAGCAGTTTAACTCGACACCAGCAATCATAACAGTTCCTTCGAAAGCTTTTGATTCACTTAAAAAAGATGATAGCCGAAAAGGTGAAATTACAAAAAAGAAAATTGAAAGTGAAAAATCGAAATCTAAGATTTTAAAGGCTCATGAGATGAAATCAGAAGGGACAAATGTTGAAGATGCAGAAATAATTGTTTCCTGTGGTCGTGGTTTTAAAGATAAGGGTGATATAAAACTGGTACAAGAACTTGCAGATATTTTAAAAGGTAAAACCGTAGGTTGCAGTCGTCCTCTAGCTGCTGATTTAAAGTGGCTATCAGAGGAACACTGGATAGGACTTTCTGGACATAAGGTTAAACCAAAACTATACATCGCTGCGGGAATTTCAGGACAGATACAACATATCGCTGGAATGCGAGATTCAGGAATTATTGTCGCAATAAATAAAGATCCTGAGGCACTCATTTTCAGATCTGCAGACTATGGAATTGTTGGAGACCTTTACGAAGTTCTTCCAAAACTCACTGATGCAGTTAAAGCAAAGATGGGGTAAAACCCTTCTTTATCTTTTCAAAGTAGTAAACCAAGATACTTGGAGTTGATATATATTAGTAGAAATGAGGATAAAAAGTTAATTGAAGAGATTCCGAAAGATAAGATCAGTGATTTTATTTTAATGCATTTACGAAATATGTGGGCAGTTGACGGTTTGTATTATTTAGGCATCGAAGAAGATTATGGTACAGAATCAGCTACTGAAATAGATAGAAAAGTATGGGAGATAATGGGTAAAATCGAGGCTAGAAAAATCAAAGAGTTGTTTGACATCAAGGGAAATGATATCTCCTCTATGATGAATGCCTTGCGATACTCAAGCTGGACTTTAGATCTAGAAGATAAAGAAATAATTGTTGAAGAAAATAGAGGTATTCTTAGAAATGTAAAATGTCGCGTTCAGAATACTAGAATTAGAAAAGATCTTGATGAATTTGGCTGCAAACCTGTTAGATTTGGATTTCTAAAAGCTTTTGCTAATGAATTCAATCCAGATATAATTGTTAAATGTAATGTTTGTCCACCAGACAAACATCCTGATGATTTGTGGTGTGAATGGGAATTCACAACAAAAAAACAACCTGTAAATAAAAAATGTTAAGTTATTAATAATTGATTACATAAAACAAATAATATCAACGTTAAAAAATTTAAAAGATTAAAAAAAAAGAAAATTGAGATGAGGATATTAAATAAAAATCCTCAATTTTTTTTAATTTAAATTGTTTTTCTTATACTACAGTTAGCTCTGTTGTGATTGTTGACCCTGAGCTGGATCCTGAGCTGGATCCTGAGCTGGATCCTGAGCTGGATCCTGAGATGGAACCTGAGCTGGATCCTGAGATGGAACCTGAGATGGATCCTGAGATGATGGATAGCTGCTTTCGTCGTCCTCTGTAAGCTCAATAATTATATATCCAACTGGATCATCTGAATATATTATTGAACTTCCTTCTCTTGATAAATCATTATACGTTGCATATGCAGTAACCAATACTCCACCTTCATCAGCATATACTGTACATGTAAACACACCATTACTTTGTGTTAATCCACTAGACGGATCAGGATGACCTCCAGTGACAATTACTGCTGCACCTTCGACTGGTATACCATCTTCTGATACTAATACATTAAGCGTAATTGGTTCTATATCAGTATCTATAATGTTTATATCAATTGAATCGGGTGCATATTTATTTTTAGATGCTATTAAAGGAAGTGTTACTATTCCACCTATTTCTGTCGCCTCTACATCGGGAGCAATTATACTTCCCGTTCCCATAAATGTATATCCAGTATTTTCACCAAGTTCTAGGTTTGCGGTTGCACCAGTTTGTAAATGATCCATAACCCAAACTGGAATTCTATCTCCTTCATTTACTGTTATTTCTTCAACATCCACTGATAAAAATCTATGTTTAACTAAAACGTTTGCTTCATCAGTATTTTCTGGATCTGATAAAGATTGGGCTGTAACAGTGAATGTTTTATCTACATTACCTACATCGTTTGTACTAAATGAAACACTTGTACCAAATTTGGTCCTACCTGTTTGTGAATATGTAAATTTTGCCCAAAGATTTGAGGTACAATAAACATTATCTTCTTCCCAGACAGAAGCTGAACAATTTAAAATTAAGTCAGGTTCTGCAACAGCGGTTGTGACAAAGATTGAACTAAGTGCGCCAAATATTAAGAGCGTTACCAGCGTCATTATACTTATTTTTTTACAGATCATGGTATTCCTCCAAGATTATAAAAGCAGTTTTTGTTTTACTCAACATATAAACCTTGTTTGACAGATGTTACCAAAAATTTATCTAAAAAATAAGGAGAAAAATGAAAGATTAAATAGAGGAAAACAATTACAGAAAAAATCAAATAACAAAACAAGCTAAAAAAGCCTAATTTATGGAGATAACACTTTGGTTAAATGGTAATCTATAATAGAGAGGAGATAAGATATGAAGGTATCTAAGGAGTATAAACAAAGTCTCAAAAAGATGAGGCCTAGTATCTACAAATTTGGGGAGCTTATAAAAGATGTTACAACTCACCCAGCTACTAAAAGAACAGTTGAAGGTCATGCCCAAATTTTTGATGCTGCCCAAAAAAAAGAGTATAAAGATATTCTTACAACAAAATCTTGTTTGACCCAAAAACAAGTTGTAAGATATCTTTCTATTATTCGCAGTGCAGATGATATGATTGCAAATGTCCGTATGAAACGTCTCATGTTTAATCTTACAGGCACATGTACTGGAGGTAGATGTGCAGGATTCAATGCTTTAAATGCGATGTGGGCTGCAACTTATAATATGGACAAAGATTTAGGAACTGACTATCATAAAAGAATTAAAAATTGGTTAAAAGACGCGCAAGAACAGGATATTACTATTTCTGGCGCTCTCACAGATCCAAAGGGAGACCGTACAAAATCTCCATCACAGCAAAAAGATCCTGATATGAGTCTCCATGTTGTAAAAAAGAAAGACGATGGGATTATTGTAAGAGGCGCTAAAGTAATGATTTGTGGTGTTGCGGCTTCAAATGAGATTTTTGTCATGCCTGGAACAGGGCTTAAAGAAGCTGATAAAGATTATGCTGTTTCATTTGCTATACCTAGAGATATTGAGAATTTAACTGTTGTCGAATCTAGGAGACCAAGTGATAAACGGGAATTAGAGGAAGGATTTGATATCCCTGTTGATATAGGTGGAATAACACAGGCCTATTTATTATTTGAGGATGTATTTGTTCCAAAAGAACGAGTTTTTATGTGCCAAGAGTTTGCTTATACTCTTGAAGCGGTAATGAATTTTATTGCACTATATCGGGCTGCAATTGGCGGATGCGTAGCAGGCCAGGGTGATGTTATGATAGGAGCGGCAGCATTGATGGCAAGAGCAAATGGTTTATCTGAAAAAATTTTTAGAGAAAAAATAACTGAGATGATCATCAACAACGAAACTACCTTTGGTATAGGTGTTGCCGCAAGTGTACTTGGTAAAAAACATCCCTCAGGTTTATGGATTCCAGACCAATTACTATCAAATGTAAACAAAGTACATGTTGGAAAACTTCCCTATGACACAAAGCGGTTAACACAAGATATAGCAGGTGGTATTGCTGAAACAGGATGTCTGCCCTCATGTGGAGATATCAATAATCAAAAATATGGTGATCTTCTTAAGAAATATCTTAAAGCAAATTGTTCAGGAGAAACTCGTGCAAAGATCGCCAGGCTTATTGAGTGGCTTACAATTGGTGCTGGTGTTCCTGGTTGTATGCATGGTGGTGGTTCACCTGATGGCGCGAAATTAATGATTAACGCTAAATCTGACATCAACCATTACATGGAACTTGCAAAGCATCTAGCAAATATCAAAGAGGATATTAAGGTTGAATCTAAGAAAAAATAGAATTATAGATATAAATTATAAAATCTTAGGGTCTATCAGATGAGTGCTCAACTTAAAGAAAATAATATCTACATAATGGACTGCATTAAAGGAATAAAAAAGATGAAAAAGCAGTCTCTTTTAGCAGATGTTATTGTAACATCTCCACCATATAATATTGGTAAAGAATATAATCAGTATGATGATCAAAAGCCGAGAGAAACTTATCTCAACTGGATGGAATCTATAGCAGAGAAGTGCAGTGAGATTATGACAGATCATTCCTCATTTTTTTTAAACGTTGGAGGTAAGCCATCAGATATGTGGATTCCACTTGATATAGCGCAACGATTTAGAAAAATCTTTGTACTGCAAAATATGATTCATTGGATTAAGTCAATTTCTATTACCAAAGAGACCGTAGGTAATTATCCAAATATAGCTGGAGATATTTCTGTTGGTCATTATAAACCAGTGAACAGTAATAGATACATGAATAGTTGTCATGAGCATATCTTTCATTTTACAAAAAATGGAGATGTTGAACTTGACAAATTCGCGATAGGTGTTCCTTATCAAGATAAAAGTAATATTGGAAGGTGGAAGGGAGCAATAAAAGATCTTCGTCCTCGTGGAAATACTTGGTTTATTCCTTATGAGACCATCCAAAAGTCCCGTTCTCACCCTACTGTTTTTCCAGTTGAGCTTCCTGAAATGTGCATAAAACTTCATGGTGTGAAAAAAATAAAACTTGCTATGGATCCGTTCATGGGTGTTGGCTCAACAGCTATTGCTTGTAAAAAATACAATATCGATTTTATTGGTTTTGATATTGATAAATCATACGTTGAAATAGCGAGAAAGATGCTTTCTGAGTTATAGTTTTTTATTTTGAATAGTTACAAAGTTCAATTAATAGAGATATATTTTTAAACCAATGTTTTTATATTCTTTACGAAGGGGGTATTACAACGAAAAAAGAGACTTGTCCTTTTTGTGGACACAGATGGATCAGAAGTTTGCAGGAGTCCCCTATAAAATGCCCAAACTGTGGTAGTAAATATTACAGTCAAGAGGAAATGGCAAAAAGACGAAACGAAAATTAACAGTTTAAAAAAACAACAATCAATTTCTTATTTTTTATTTTTTAATGATTCTACAATTTCTTTACCAAAAGGAGTCAAACCATATAGTCTAATATTTTTACCACCACTTTTCTCCTCAACTAGATCTAAACATAGAAGCGATTCATCCTCTTTATATCTAGAGTCCATTCCCCTAATAGCTCCAATCACGTTGGTTGGCGTAGTTTTCACATTATATGCTATTTCAGATGTATAGCTAGCACTAGGGCTAATCTCAAAAAGATATTCTGCAATCTTCTTCCGCACATTACTTCGTCTTAGAGCTCTTACGACAAGGGGTCTTCTTATGTCTATAGAGAGCTCTAGTCGATTTTTTTCCTGCATCCCGTCCAAAAGTGGATGCATATCATTGTTAATAAAATTATTCTCTAACGGATAATTACCTGCATATGTACCTGCATATACAAAATAAAGGTACATAATTTTTTAAAATAAAGTAATATTATGATATTATTAAATGGGAGAAAAAAATGGATTTTCCAAAAGGAACTAAATTTCGAGATGATGTTGATCCAAAGACGGGGCAAAAAGTAAAAGTAGCAATACTTCCAGATGGTACCAAAATAAAAATTTTCACAGAAGAAGATTTGGAAAGCATCTAATAAAAATATATAAAAAAGTTAAAAAAACATGGGCAGTAAAATTGACCTAGGATAGCTAGATGAAAAAACGTAAAAAAACCGGCTGGACTTTTTTTAAAATATTCTTATATCATCATCTTTTAAAAATTATTTAAAAAAATAAAAAAAAGAAAAAGAGAGAGGATGTTTTGCTTTTGATAATTTATTTTAGTTTATCTTTGCAAGTATCAGCTCAAACAGTCTTGCGAGTTGTGGGAAAGAATCTATTAATCCCTCTAGAACTCCATGGAATACTGGTCTATTAACTGGGACACTTCTAGGATCATCACCGTCTTGTATAGCTAGCGTTGGGTCTCCAAACATACTAAATTCTAACATTGTTTTATAGTCTACAAAATCAAAAGTACCTTCGAAAGTGTTATAATAGCTTGTGACGCAGTTTGCTAGGACCTCTCCAAGTACTTTTGTGTTGTACAACTCCTCGAAGGATTTAACTTCCATCCAACCCATAGCACTTGATGTTTCTTGACCAGGACTTCCATAACCTATACCTGATGCACCAAAAGCTGCAATACCACCGCCACCTGATTTACTTAGTGTCTTCCAACCCAAACAGTTTGGTGACTCAGTAAATTTATTAGTGGAACATGCATTAATGACGACAACAGGAAGTTTTTTAGCATTATTAACCATGTAAAAGTCAAAGTCAATGTAGAGCCATCCATGATAATTTGAGATTAATGTTGGAGGTGGAATCCAAGTATCTTCATCATTAGGTGGATGTGTAGCCCAGCTGGCCCAGCTGCCATGTCCTGAAAAATCAACGAAATCTACGCCGCTTTTAAAACCTTTTGCTACGTTACTCTTTGTTAGTTTTCCATTGGACCCCCATAACTCAGTTGTTGAGTATCCTGGTAATTTTGTCATCACAACAGTATTTGCGTATTCTCCTTCCATCTGAGAATTACCGGTAAATGTATCACCGCCAAGTTGCATTATTTTCTTCATCATCTTATTATGTGCTTTATAATCAATTATTTTATCTACTATTGTTGTAGCTTCACTAGCCTCTGCAATAGGAAGCCTTGCAAGATATACATCTGGATGAACATCCATATTCGGAATATCCGTAGGAAATTCAGCGTATTTTTCATCGCCGTCATAATCCCAATCTTGGAAAACACCTGTTTCATTATATATATCTGCATAGTAAAGATCACTTGGAAAACTATCTTCATGAGGTTGAGATGGAATATAGGCGTATCTTACAGGGAAAATTTCAGCTTCTTTAACACCAGCACCTGCAAGGATAACATATGTTATTCCCCATGTTTCTATTGCGTCTTTTATGTAGAGTTTAATATCCTCTTGTTCATCAGTCCCTCCTGCTGCGGGTATATCATCAAGGGTTACCATAATTGTTCTCACAGGTGGATCTAAACCATTTTTATGGTCAACTAGTGGTTGAAGAGCTGACTCAAACTCTGGAGCAGTAATAATTAAGAGATCGTAATCATCTGGGAAAGTTACTGGATTTGCGGGTGGAGTATATTCAATATTTATGAATGCATTTTCAGAGTAGTATATTTTGTTTTCACTTGGTTTATATTGAACAGGATTAAGTGATACAGATAGATACACAACATGTTTGCCATCTTTTATTCCAGCTCCTGCACTATAACTAAAGCGATTCTCAGGATATATATCAATATCAGAATATGAAACAACTTTTTCTTGTTTATTTGCCTTGTTGATACTATTTATAGATACAGGCAATTTTTCTGGTGCAGGCATTATAAGTTTTGTTACTTCTTGCTCAATAACATCAGAAAATGTTACTTCGACATTATCAATACTTGTACCAAATTCAAATGTATACACCTTTGAAACAACAGGCAACATTGGTTTACCTGTTTCCATTGAATTGGAATTTGCTTCTGTTAACTCTATTGAAATCAAATTTTCTTTCTCATAGACTACTGGTCGTGAGAAAACAACGGAATCAGGCATAATAAATTCTTCACTACTATCAGTTCCAGCACCAGCTCCAAGTCCACCAAGGACTAATATTCCTACTGCCATTAATGGCAACAATTTTTTCATATTTTTATTACCTCCCAATTAAGGATTAATTGAGACTAATATAGATGATTTCCTATATGAAGTTTTAATATTATAATTTTAATATTTGTAATAATAGTTTTAATATCGAGAAAGAATCCATCAATCTTTCTAGAACTGGATTGAATACAGGTGTATTAACTGGTGCGCTTCTTGGTCTTGGATCATCTCCATCCTGAATTGGTAATGTTGGATCTCCGAACATTGCATATTCAACCATTGTTTTATAATCATAGAAGTCAAGACTTGATTCAAATGTATTATAATAGTCTGTTATGCAGTTACCCCATACTTGTCCTAGAATCTTGTTGTTGTATAATTCATCAAAGGTTTGCACTTCCATCCATCCAAAGCGACGACTGGCTTCATTATTTGGTACTCCATATCCTATCCCTGAAGCTGCGAATGATGCAATGCATCCGCCTGATATTGTTAGTGTTTTCCAGCCAAGACAGTCTGGTTGTTTCGTGTATTTACTATTGGAGCAAGCGTTTAAAAACACGACTGAAAGTTTTGTTGGGTCGTTAATATTATATACATCAAAGTCAGGAGATGCCCAGGTATCCCATGGTGCTATAAGAGAAGCTGATGGAATCCATACAGTATCATCGTTTTCTGGATGTGTTGCCCAGGTACGAGGAGAGCCATGCCCTGAAAAATCTGCAAAGTCTACACCACCTTTGAAGCCTTTTGCAATATTACCTTTTGTCAATGTTCCAGTTGTTGCCCATAACTGTGATGTGACGTAACCGGGTAGTTTTGTCATTACAGCTTCATTAGCTGCTTCTCCTTCCATCTGAGAATTTCCAATAAATGTGTCACCTCCAACCTGGAAGATTTTCTTTGTCATCTTGTTATGTGCTTTGTAATCAATTATTTTATTTACAAAATCATTGACCTCACCAACATTGTTAGCTGGTATTTTTCCGAGATAAACATCTGGGATGACATCCACATTTGCCATATCACTAGGCCATTCTGCATATTTTTCATCGCCATCTTTATCCCAATTTGAGAAACCACCAGTACTATTATAGATATCTGCGTAATATAGATCACTTGGAAAGCTATCCTCAATTTCATCACTGAGCCATGCATACCTTACCGGGAATAATTCTTGATCTAGGACGCCAGCTCCTACTAACATTAGATATGTTATACCCCAATCTTCAATAGCATCCCTTATAAAGTATTTTATGTCCTCTTGCTCATCAGCACCGCCTGATGAGGGTATTTCATCAAGGGTTACTATGTTCGTTTTTATAGGTGGATCTAAACCTTCTTTATGGTCAGCAAGAATTTGTAAAGCTGACTCAAATTCTGCAGGTGCTATAATTAGTAAATCATAAACATCTGGGAAAGTTACTGGATTTGCGGGTGGAGTATATTCAATATTGATAAATGCATTTTCAGAATAGTAAATAGTGTTTTCATTTGGTTTATACTGAACAGGATTAAGTGAGACCGTAAGATATGTAACATGTTCCCCATCCTTCAGACCTGCTCCAGCTCGATAACTAAAACGATTCTCTGGATATATATCAATATCAGAATATGATACTACGGCATCTGGTTCTTTGATATTTTTTATAGCATTTATTGATACAGGTAATGTTTCAGGAGTAGGTATAATTAGATTTGGTATCTTTTGCTCAATAACATCAGAAAATGTTACTTCAACATTATCAATAATTGTACCAAAGGGAAATGTATACACCTCTGAAACCACAGGCAATACAGGTTTATCTTTTTCCCATAAATTAGAATTTGCTTCTGCTAATTCTATTGAAATATAATTTTCTTTTTCACAAATAATCGGCTGTGAAAAAATAATTTCTTTTAATAAAAGTTCTTCTTCATTACTTTCAGTTCCAGCGACAGCCCCAAGTCCACCAAGGACTAAAATTCCTACTACCATTATTGGTAGTAATTTCTTCATATTTTATTACCCCCTTATTAACAGTTGTTAATTCAACATATATAAGTTAAGTTATTTAAATCTTTTTAATTCTAAAGGTTTTACTTTATAAATCCAAATAAAATATAAATATAAGGACTGCATTAACAATTGTTAAAGAGATAATTTAGTGGTGATAAGATGAAAAAAATGAAAGGAACTGTATTAGTAGTTATTTTAATGGTTTTAGCAACAATTGCTGTTGGAATAGCTGCCGAGGCATCTATTTCAAAAAAAAATATTGAAAATGACACTCAGTCAATGCTATTTGATGCAGAGGTTACATTTTATATATTGACCGGAGAAGGTTGTGGATGTGACCCGATACCTGATGTATCGATAATGGCATTTGGTGGAGAAGGTAGCGTCTCAGGAATAACTGATGAGGATGGCATGTGTGTTTTAACACTTGTGATTTTAGGTGAATATGAGGTACTTATAGAAAAAGATGAATATCAAACGATTGATTTTGAATTTAATGTCCTTGATGATCAGACTTTTACTTTCCATTTAGCTGAAAAAGACATATCACCTGTAAATACGGTATCTATTTTTCATAATTTCATGAGAAATATACTTGAGAGATAACTTTCTAATTAATCCCTAATCATTATATCTTCTATTCTTTTTTCTGGCTTATGAAATGCGGGGTTTTATTTTCAGGTGGAAAAGATTCAACCTATGCAGCATATTTAGCAAAAAAATATGAAAATAGGATTTCTTGTTTAATATCAATTTTTTCTGAAAATCCTGAAAGTTACATGTTTCATACTCCTTCGATTTTAAAAGTTAGAAAACAAGCAGAAATAATGAATATTCCTTTAATAGAGCGTAAAACAAAAGGGGAAAAAGAAGAAGAGTTATTAGATCTTAAGTTTGCAATAAAAAAGGCAAAAAAGGAATACAAAATTGAAGCTATTGTTACAGGAACGGTAGAATCTATATACCAGGCATCTAGAATTCAAAAAATATGTGATTATCTTGATCTAGAATGTTTTAATCCTTTATGGCAAAAAGACCAAATTGAACTACTTAAGGATTTATTAAGAAGCAGTTATAAGATAGTTATTACAGGTGTTTTTGCCTATCCATTGGATGAATCATGGTTAGGTAAAGAAATTAATGAAGAATTCATAAAAAAAGCTATAATCCTAAATAAGGAATATGAAATAAATCCTGCTGGAGAGGGCGGTGAATTTGAAACTTTCGTATTAGGATGTCCATTATTTTCAAGGAAGTTAAAAATTAAAGATAAAAAAATACAAGGTAAAAAAAACTCTTGGAAAATGGAAATTGAGGTATTATGATTTTTATAATTCATATTTATAGTAAGAAAATTCATTATTTAGAATTCGTTAATCCTATTGAAGATGCTCTGAAGAAAAATAAAATTGAGTTTGAGTCAATTCATTATAAAATGCTTACTGAAGAATTAGTTTTAAAAGCGGAAAAGATAATTATTTCAGGAACGAGTCTGAGAGATAATGAATTCCTTGAAGATATCAATAAGTTCAATTGGATTAAAGAATTTGAAAAGCCCATTCTTGGAATTTGTGGTGGAATGCATATCTTGGGATTAGTTTATCATGGTAAATTGAAAAAACAACAAGAAATTGGTCTAACAAATATCACATTCAAAGATAAATTTCTAGGAGTGATTGGTGAAAAACAAGTTTTTGAATTACACAATTACTATGTTAAGTCAAATAGTTTTGATGTAATTGGATTATCTGAAAATTGTCTTCAGGCAGTTAAACATAAACAAAAACCTTTTTATGGAGTTTTATTCCATCCAGAGGTTAGAAACAAAGATCTTCTAATAAATTTTGCCAACCTTTAGATTTTTATAACTTGTAGATATAATTTTAAATAAATAACTTATACATAGCTAAACAATGGGGAAAGATATATGAAAAGATACTATGCGCTTGGAATTTTTATTATTATGCTAATTTCAACGTTTTCGGCATCTTCAATGGTTACTACTAACCTACATAGCTCTAAAGATTCGAAAACTGTAGAAAATTTTTATAATGATGCTTTTACAACATTTTTAAAAGAAGGACTAAAAGAACTAGTAGGATATGATGGAACCGATATTATTAGAAATACATACATGGTTCCAATGCGCGATGGTATAAATTTAGCAACAGATGTTTATTTACCAATTATATTTGATAAACCTCATGGCGCAATTTTTCTGAGAACACCTTATGATAAAGATGATTTATATGATCTAGGGGTTCTCTTAGCCCTCGTTGGTTGGCCTGCAGTTATACAAGACATTCGAGGAACGCATGCATCAGAGGGGATTTATCAAGGTTTTAGAAAATGCCAGACTGATGGCCCTGATGCGCTTACTTGGATTGGGTCTCAAGATTGGTCAAATGGTAAAGTTGCAACAGTTGGTCCTTCCGCACTTGGGATAACTCAATATCTAACTGCTAGTGCTAATCCATCTGAGCTAACTTGTCAAGGAGTAATGGTTGCTAGTCCCAATCTTCATAAACATGCAGTTTATCAGGGTGGAGAATTTAGAAAGCAATTTGTTGAAAAATGGTTAGAGGGTCAAGAGGCAACATATCTTTTAGAAGAAATATTCATAAATGAAAACTATTCGTTAGAGTTCTGGACAAATGTGTCACTTGATGATAATTGGGAGGATATTAATGTCCCTGCAATTCATATGGGTGGATGGTATGATATTTTCCTACAAGGGATAACTGATGGATTTTATGGGTATCAACATCTTGGAGGACCTGAAGCAAAAGGTAAATCCAAACTCGTTATTGGCCCATGGACTCATGAAGGATATATCGAATATCAACAAGGAGAATTGACTTATCCTGAAAATTCCATGATAGTTGTCGACCTTGTTCTTATGTTTTTAGAGATGGTTGAAAAATATACAATGAATGAAGACAATAATTTTGAGAACAGACCAAATGTTAGGTATTATGTAATGGGTGATGTAGATATTATTGATCCACCAGGTAATGAATGGCGTTATGCAGATTATTGGCCAATACCTGCAGAATATGTTTCATGGTATTTCCATGAAAATGGAGTACTTAGTACAACTACTCCCAACGAGTATGAGCCATTAAATTATACCTATGACCCTACCAAACCTGTTCCAACTATTGGTGGACAAAATCTTGAAATGCCACCAGGACCATATGACCAGACATCTATTGAGAGTAGAAGCGATGTTTTGGTTTTTACAAGTGATGTTCTAACAGAACCGTATGAAGCAACAGGGCCGATAATAACTCGACTTTTTGTATCATCTGATTGCCTAGATACTGATTTTACAGTTAAACTATCAGATGTATACCCTGATGGAAGATCAATGCTTATCACTGATGGAATACTACGTATGAGAAACAGAAATGGTGTTGATCATTGGGAGTTTATGCAACCTGGAGAAATTTACGAAGTAGCAGTTGACATTTGGAGTACATCCTATATTTGGAATACAGGCCATAGAATACGGGTTGTTGTTTCTTCATCTAATTATCCAAGATTTTTAGCTAATCCCAATATCAGAGATTCGATTAATAAAAATTCTACATATAATATTGCTAATAACACTCTTTACCTTGATAGCGGACATCCATCTTGTATAATACTTCCTGAAATTGAACAAGGACCCTTTAGCAATCCACCTGCAAAACCAAGTAGACCTTCAGGTCTCAAAAGAATAAAGGTCGATAAGTTATACAAGTATACAAGTTCTGCAACAGATCCAGACGATGACCAGATATACCTCCTTTTTGATTGGGATGATGGAACATCTAGTGGTTGGCTTGGGCCGTACAACTCAGGACAAAAAGTAAGTGCTTATCACAAGTGGAATGAACAGGGATCATTTGAAATAAGAGTTAAGGCTAAAGATATAAATGGGTCACAAAGCGAATGGTCAGATCCGCTATCCATAACCATGTCAAGAAACCGAGCAATCACCACACCATTTCAAAAGTTCCTAGAGAATCATTCAAATCTATTCCCAATACTTCAACGGCTCCTAAGACTCTAAAATTATCTTTTTTTGTTTCTTTTTATTTTAATTATTTTGTTTTTCTTACTTTTGTATTTCGTTGTAACAAGAATTTGTATGCCGGAACTATCATTATTTTCTTCCCACCAATTTCAAGTTTTCTTTCCTGATCCAATGAGACAATATATCCTTTGTTGACATTGAATTTTTCCATGAACTTCAATAACCCTTTTGTTTCAATTTTTCCGTATTTAATCTCAATTGGCTCTGGTTTTTGGTCAGCCATAACAACGTCAACCTCGTTTTTGTAGGGGTCTCTCCAGAAATACTCTGCGTTGAGCTGATTGACAATGACTCCTTCAAATGCTTTTGATTTTGAATAGTTGTCCTCTTTGAAAAGAAGATTTGGAGATATTATTGTTGGATAATATTTTTTGAGTTTTCGTTCAACTTTTCTTCTGTTGCGTGAATAATTGTAGAGTTTTCTAATAAGAAATGATTCTTCAAGATAATGCATATAATTTGAGAGAGTTTGTCGTGAAATTTGAAGCTCCGCTCCCAGGTTTGAAAGCTCGATGATTTGACCTGGTTCCTCCATAATTATATTTAGAATGGCTTCAAGGATTGATACATCTTTTATTTTGTAGAGTTTTGGTATGTCTTGGTAAATTATTTTTTCGACGATGCTTTCTTTAATATATTTTTTTATGATTACTTTTTCTTTTATGTTGACGAGTTCTGGAAATCCTTGTGTAACGATATATTCGTTGAATAAATTGGATAGTTCTTTTTCATAGAGTTTTATGTTTTGAAAGTTTTTTTCTCTGAATATGAGAAATTCTTGAAACGAGAGTGGTTCAATTTTGAATTCGAAGATTCTTCCAGCAAGTGTTTCTTTCGATTTCTTTTTTATAAACAACGATTCCGATCCAGAGATGATTATTTTGATGTTTTTACTATATGTGTCATATATTCTTTTGAGTTTTTCTTCCCAGTTTTCTAGTTTTTGTATCTCGTCCAGGAGCAATAGAATTTTTTCGTTTTCAGGTTTTTTTTCCATGATATTTTCATATTCATTGAGTATTTCTTTGATGTCTGTTTCTCTGAATTCATCGAATGAGAAGTAAAGTATATTTTTTGAGTCGAATCCTTTTTTTATGTGGTCCTGCAATATTTTGAACATAAGTGTTGTTTTTCCTACTCTTCTTAGCCCGGTGAGTGCTATGATCTGTGGGAGAGGTATGAATTTGGATATTTGTTTATATTCTTCCCGTTCTTTGTAATCTATTGTGAATGATGTTTTCCACCATTTATTTGATTCTACCAAAATTTCTTTAATTTGAGTCATATGCATCTAACCTATTATCTATTCTACGTTAAATGTAACTAACACATTTTATTTAAACTTTGTGTTTTATATGGTCCAATACGCATCAAGATATGTAGATTTTCTGGAATTTATATCGGTATCAAAACAGTCCAACCAACAACTAAAAACTCTTTTTTTCGTTCCTTTGTTTCTTTTTATTTTAATTATTTTGTTTTTCTTATTTCCTTTCTTTTTTGTTAGATGTGATAATCTGCCATTATAAGAGATATATATTATTTTGTTATGCTTTAGCAGTTAATATTAGGGAATTATTTATATATTATGTTGTTAATAAATATAGCATGAGTGTAGATACTATGAAAGTAAAATCGTTATCAATTGCAATTGTTTTGGTTATGCTCAGTAGCACTTTTATTGTTACAGCTAGTGTGGAGTGTAATCATAATGAAGAAGATAATGTCGTTAATAATAATATAGAGATTAAAGAAATTAAGGTTGCATTAGTTTCACAAAATCTACTTATTGTTTCAGGGCAGCATGCTTTTGTAAATATATTAGATGGTTATAGCTGGGTAGCTGGTAATACACAATATATTTTTTCTGTTAGTCAGATTAGTGATAAAAATATTTACAAAGGTGAACTTACAACTGAAAATTACGATCTAATATTGATGCCTGGCGGAGGCGTTGGTGGACATTCGATTATTACAAAATCTAGACTTTACAGCCCGTTGGTTAAGATTTGGAGAAAAAAGATGATTGATTTTATAAAAGATGGTGGCGGATACTATGGTGTTTGTGGTGGTACATACTTTATCTTAGGTTTAGATAGACCTCCTCGTACATTAAACGAAAGAGCATTTGATAAGAGTTCTTTAGGAGTTTCATGTGTTAATCTATCGTTTATTTCTTATGCAAATCCTATTTTTTGTCAATTTGCTGGATTAGGGCCAGAAGCTGTTGGTCATATTGCATATATGTTTTATTCTGGTTGGGATTATGGATTTGCTCGGATCTATCCTAGTGGTCTTTGTTTTGATGTTCCTGTTGATAGAAGTCATCCATTTTTTGATGATTATTTAGATGATACTGCACGTATTAGATGGGTAGGTGGCCCAGGATATAGTATTACTGATAACCCTGGTAGAGAAGTTACTGTTTTAGCTCGTTTTCCCGAAGAAGAGATTTCTGATAATGAAACAATGAGAATTCATGTATGGAAATACACTGGCAGAATTCGTGGTCTAGTTAAAGGAACTCTAAGACATATAAAAGAAGACAGATCTTTATTCAAAGATTCTTTTGCAAACTGTCTTTTTATGGCCCCTGATTGGGAACGTACTAATGAGATTATGAAAACGAATTTTTCAAATAAACCATATATGACAGCAGAAATTTATCCAAATGAAAACAAGGCAAGAATATTTCTCTGTAGTGGTCATCCAGAGATGCAAGTGTGGTGGGGCGGAAATATAATGGAAGTAGAGGATAACGATAAGAACACTCTTTATGATGGACTTCACGGCTGGGAAAACGCAATTCCAAAAGATGAAACTGTTGAAGATGAACTTACACATACCTGGTGGATGGTACGAAGAGGTGTGGCTTGGGCTGCTAAAGTACCTGATAATGACCTTCCACCTGTTTATGGGCATTCACAGGTTAGTGATATTTATCCATATGAGCAACTATCTGCATTCACGATTGAAGGGAACGCAGAAACAGCAGATGGAATCATGTCATTAGATTTGCACTATAGACATTCTCCCAATAATGAAACTTCTTGGAGTAATTGGATAAAATATGGTACAGATGAGGATAGTTCTGATGGTTGGTCATGGGAATTCAACCCATCTAGTGCTAACAACTCAGGTTATTATCAGTTTTGTTCTATAAGGCATGTAGCATACCATGATCACACAGAAACTGAAACAGTTCCACCTGGACCAGATGCAATAGTTCATGTTGGCGCGGAGTAATAGTATTTTAAATCCTCTCTTCTATGATAATTCGGTCATGGAAGAGTCTCTTTTTTCTTTCCTTTGTCTCTTTTTATTTTAATTATTTTGTTTTTCTTTTTTCCTTTAAGGAAATCTGCCCCATAAACTTAATATAGCACTTTAATATATTTATTTTTATAAAAATAAACAAGCGTGATAAAAATGGAAAGCAAAAAAATATTTGGAATTGGTGCAGTTACTATAATGACATTACTAGTCATAACGCCTGTGATATATGGACAAAGAATAGAAATGCAACCGGATATTAGTGTTACACAAACCCAAACAGAAGTTGAAGATTATCTGGGGATAGAACTGCAACTCTGTGTACAGAATGAAATTACTAATGGCTACAATCTAATCTTTACAACGCTTGAGACTCCAGAAGATATGCGTGATATTCGCTTCTTCGAAGCCTATTACATAGATGGCCAAGATATCGATGTACATGAACGCTACCTTGAGGACTCTGTTTATAAAGAAGGGCGGGAAGAAATTATCAGCGAGAAACCGTTGGTCACGGCACAATCAATCAGCCTTACAGGTAAAATAACGATGGCCGTCGGAATGCCTATTGTCCTTACATTATGGTCTCATTCTAGCAAAACGAGTTTTGCCAAAGTTACGGCCCGGGGCTTATTCTACGCAAGGCTTGGAAAGATGAAACTTGCCTTGGACCTCAGTCATGAAAAACACGATTTGCCATGGGGAAAAACATCTTGGGATCACAATTCTTACATATCATCCGACAAAAGTTATGGTGAGGTTTACGCCTCGGCTAGTTACTATTGTTTTCCTAGACCTGTATGGGTTGTAGGGGCATGTATAAGACAATATGCTGATTCTAAATTCAATCAAGAATATGATGACTGGGCATATACAGTTTATTAGTATTCATTAACCACTTCTCCTCGCTCTCTTTTTTTCTTTCGTTTACATCTTTGGTTCTATAATTGTGTTAGGACAGGACATATGTCGCTTCCTATGAGTATCATAACAAGCATATATGATACCCCAAGGTGTGACATAT
>JAHWGK010000130.1 GCA_020054495.1 Thermoplasmata archaeon
TCATAAACATCCCGTAGTCAACATGATAGCAGAAGCTAGAAAAATAAACAAGGTCAGAACAACATTTATTGATACAATTTTAAAACATGAACACAAAGGCAGAATCCATGCAGATATAAATCAAATACGATCTGATGATGGAGGAACAGTTACAGGAAGATTTAGTTATTCTAATCCTAACTTACAGCAGATACCCGCCAGGGATCCGGAAACAGGGCCTTTAATAAGGTCTTTATTTATACCTGAAGAAGGTTGTAAGTGGGGAACATTTGACTACTCGCAACAGGAACCAAGATTGGTTGCACACTATGCATTAAAATTTTCTTTGCCTTCAGTAAATTCAATTGCAGATTCATATGAGAATGATCCCTCAACAGACTTTCACAAAATTGTTGCAGAGATGGCATCTATTCCAAGAAGTCAAGCTAAAACAATTAACCTAGGTTTGTTTTATGGTATGGGTAAAACTAAATTGATGGAACAGTTAGGTGTTAGTAAAGAAAAATCAGAAGAACTATTTACACAATACCATGGTAAAGCACCTTTTGTTAAACAACTTATGAACAAAGTAATGTCAGCAGCACAAGAGAGAGCACAAATTAGAACTCTTTTAAATAGAAAATGTCGTTTTCCAAAATATGAACCTGTATTAAGAGGAGCAGATTGGGGAACATTTGTACCGGCTGAAGACCATGAAAGAATGTTGGAGTTAAAAGAAATGGGACCAATGTTAAAAGATTTTGAAGGTAATGTTATTAAAGACAAAGATGGTAAACCTAAAAAAAATTATTGGCATGGTAATCCAACAAGAAGAGCCTTTACTTACAAAGCATTAAACAAATTAATTCAAGGTAGTGCTGCTGATATGACTAAAAAAGCAATGGTTGATCTATATAAAGAGGGCCATTTAGCTCATATACAAATACACGATGAACTTGATTTTTC
>JAHWGK010000131.1 GCA_020054495.1 Thermoplasmata archaeon
AGGGTCGCCCCCAGCCGTCCGGGGTGGAGGGGGGAGAAAACTCAGTTTTGGATTTTATAAATTAAAACCTGGACGAAAACCGAAAAAACCTTGGACGCCTTGGACGCCTTGGACGCCTCGGGTATTTTCGCCCTTTTTCACCCTAAACCTTGGACGCCACCTTGGACCCCCTTGGACGTCCCCTTACTCTCCCTGTTTTCGCCCTTTTTATGACTCCTACTACTTCTTCTTCTTCTTCTAAGGGTTATGCCTCCTCCTTACTTCTTTCTCCTATTACTACTACTACTACTACTACTACTACTACTTCTTCTTCTTCTTCTAAGGGAGAGAGAGAGAGAGAGAGAGAGAGAGATAATAGACTTTCTCTTCGTTCTCTAAGAGAGAGAGAGAGAGAGAGAGAGAGAGAGAGAGAGAGAGAGAGAGAGAGAGAGAGAGAGAGTTTAATCGGTCCACAAATCTTCGGCGCGGAGGCGGTGCTTGTCCTGAAACCGGGTGCGGAAAGCAGCGAGAGTAGGGAGAGCAATCAAGCGAACTCGCTCGTCGCCGTGGCGGCGTTGCGCGGTAGGCAGATTGTCGTAGTAGGTGTGAAACGCCTTCCAAAACTTGGTACCGTGCCCGCGCTGGTACTGGTGCTTGTCGGAGGGGGTGCAGGAAAGCAAAAAGCTCTCGAGCAGCCACTCGCGGGGAATGTCCTTCCCCCATGGGTCGCGAGCCCACTCCAAAACGCTGGTCTCGGCGGGCGCGAAATGCTGCAAAATCGGCTCCCGGTCCGCCGGAATGGCGGGGAGCAGAGGGGTGCCGTTGAGCAGCTCGTGGAGCCAGGTGTCTACCAAGTCAAAGTTGTCGAGCACCAGGCTGGTCTTGCTGGCGGTCACCGGCGCCTCGTGGGGGAGGGGCTCCAAATCGGCGGCGTAGCGCATGGTG
>JAHWGK010000132.1 GCA_020054495.1 Thermoplasmata archaeon
GTCAGTCAAAGCCCGCAAGTCGCGCAACACATCAGTCTTGTTGGTTTCCCCCTCTAACCCCTTTAAACCACCCTTGACCAAAGCCTCAGCCAAGACAATGCTCGTAGTAGTACCGTCACCAGCCTCACTAGCCGTCCTGTCAGCAGCTTCCTTCATCATACGTACCGCCAAATTCTCGACAGGGTCGAGGAGGTCCACAGCCTTAGCCACAGTAACACCATCCTTGGTAACCGTAATCCCATGGGTGTGGTGGGGTGACTCGATAAGTACCGTCTGTCCGCTAGGACCTAACGTGCTCTTGACCGCTCGGGCCAACTGCTCAATTCCACTGACAAGCTTCACGCCGTCAAAGTAGAGGTCTTTAGGTATTTCATTCATAGTGCTACGAAGGTACCATACCGGAATGTCGATTTCAAGCGTCCCTATAGAGAGAGAGAGAGAGAGAGAGAGAGAGAGAGAGTCTTGTATACGAGGAAGTAATAACCGACATTTCCGACACTTCTACTGAAAACCAGTTAGTTAACCCGACACAAAATCTGGAATATGGAAGGAATCCGTGTCGATTATCGACATTTTGCCGCTTAGCATACAAGCAGTTTCCGTAATGTGTATATAAACAAGAACACCCCGGACGTTTCCGAGGTGCTCCACTTAACCAAATTAGCTGTCAACTTGCCTGACAATCAAGCCGAATATAAGGCTCAGATACATGGGGGTTCTGGGTAACCCCACCCCCCACGCACATGGACCCCATGGGGAACCGAGATGTTTTCAGGCAGGGGGGGTCAACTTTTTTTCGCCGCGCTCGGATTTTTTGCCGTTTTGCCCCGGCCCCGGCCCCGGCCCCCCGTATGCGGTACGCACCCGGCCCCTTGCCCT
>JAHWGK010000133.1 GCA_020054495.1 Thermoplasmata archaeon
TGTTTGTGACTCTGCCGACTGCTGGGACGATTTATCCTGGTTTCCGCAGCCGACAAAAATAAGGAGCATTAATGCTAATATTAGTGTGGTTATTATTCTCATTTTTACTTCCTCCATTAAAAAATATTGTTTTATCACAGTTTTACTACTTTTCTGTAAAAATGAATTATCAAATTACTTGCCGTATAACATAGGTTTATCTGTACTAACAAAATTACAATTACGACCATTTCTAACCATATAAACCTTCTTTCTAACTTGTAATTTTATTTAATCATTCACTTTATTTGTAGTCAATTAAGGAAAAACTTACATACTCTTTTATACGGCTAAAATGGACCGAGAGGTATTGAAGACATTTCTCTATATCGCATTAAACCACTAATTTGTCTTACAAAAAAGAATCAAACTTTTAATAATTTACTATTACGACATAAATTTTTGAAACCCTTCTTTTTCTATAAAATAATTCTAAAATAAAAAAGCCCTTCAGCAAAATGCCAAAGGGCTGGGAATGTCTGGCTCCCCGGGTTGATATCCGAAAGCGTACTTTTATGGGATAAGATAAGAATTCATGTATCCAGAATGAAACACGGGAAATTAAGAATATCTTCTTTAAATCCTTAATATAAAATTCTTAAACTAGACGCAAAGAGGATTAAAATTGTCTAATCTCCTTATTATGGAATAACAATATATTTTTCTACCTCTTTGAGCTGAAGAACATCCGGTGTTCCGTATTCCTCGTATACGATCGCTTTTATGAGTATTTCGTCAAAGGCTATTTTCCTGTTTAGGCCACTTCCATGCATACCAGATAATTAGTGAAAGAAGCACGACTTCTACAATAGAAGCAAATATATAATAAGCCCA
>JAHWGK010000134.1 GCA_020054495.1 Thermoplasmata archaeon
TGTGTTAGGACAGGACATATGTCGCTTCCTATGAGTATCATAACAAGCATATATGATACCCCAAGGTGTGACATATGTTCATTCGTAATGGAGAAGTTTACCTAAAGAAACATCACGTTCAACTCTTGAAAAAAGAACCAGAGTATGTAAAAAAGAGATATCATGCTGTTGCTATTGCTCTTTATTCAAAGAACAATATCATCAGAGAGAAAGCAGCTCATAACCTGAAAATCAGTATGCGTCAGTTCCAACGTCTTCTTCATCGATTTCAAGAAGAAGGCATATCTGGCCTTCACAATAAATCAAAAAAGCCTCATCGAAGTCCAAATCAGACTCCTACTTGGCTTGAAGACCTTGTCGTGAAAGTAAGAGAAGAAACCGGTTTCAGTTCTCTTAATTTATGTCAGATTGTTAACATCAGCCTTGAAAACCAGGATAAGACTGAACGAGTGATTCCTCGAACGGTATCTCGGATACTGGTTAGAAGAGGTATCATTGAATCTGAAAAACGTGCTAAGAAAGACTGGAAAAGATTTGAATGGGGACAGCCAAATCAATTGATTCAGGCAGATCTCACCAAGTTTAACGGCATTCCACTCCTTACTACAGAAGACGATTACTCCCGACGTGGATGGGCAATAAGGCTGACTAATCAAAAAGACAAAACTGTTGTACGAGGAATGAAAAAACTCCTCAAAGTCAGATATGATAATCTACTCACCGATAACGGATCACAGTTTAGCAGAAAAAACAAAGTTATCCGTGAATACTGCGAGAAATACATCAATGAGAAACATATCTGGACAAGTATTCATCATCCTCAAACAATGGGAAAACTCAGTGCTTTCCAGAAAGGACTGAAACGATTCCT
>JAHWGK010000135.1 GCA_020054495.1 Thermoplasmata archaeon
AGACCCACAACATTATCGTGAAGAGCTTCGAGCGCGTGAGGAAGTACAATCGTCGAGGTATCACCGTCAAGCCAAGTCCAAGTCCAAGTGAGGCACTGAGGGCACTGCCCACTCATCTCAATTTCTTCGCGTTGTCTTTGTCCTCTGGTTGGAAGTGTGACGAAGACCAGCCGCAACCGCAGACATCCCGTTTGGACCACTGGGCAACGAGCGAGAACAAGATCACCGGAAGACTTGCTGCAAAGCCGGTGAACGCATCTGGTTATCGCCAAACGTGGGCATCATACAAGCAGCTCGTGGCCCGAGCTCAACAAATTGATGCTGGGTTGGCAGCAGTGAAGCCCCATGAACCACCGAGGTGCAAGAAGGCGAAAGTGTTGTTGCCGCTCTTGCCGGAGTTGTGAAGCCCCACGAAGCGCGCGCATGTGTGTGTTACGTGGGTGTTGTGTGCGTGTGCAAGAGAGAGAGAGAGAGAGAGAGAGAGAGAGAGAGAGAGTTTGTGTTTAGGCAGGCAAGGGCAATGGAATTGCGCTCATTGGGGTTTCTCTAAAAGTTACGTGAATGGTTGCGGCCTCGCCATCAGGACAATGCCTCCTTCTTCTTTTCGTCGACCCCCCAGCTGTGCACCATCCTTTCGATCAGCTCCAAACGAGACTTTAAAACTCGGTGTGCAAATCAAAAACCTGGACAGAGAAACATTAACTAATAACAGATGAAGTCTTAACAAACTAAACTAGAACTTGGTGTTCAGATCAAACACTTGGAGGTCTCTGTTCACGCCCACACCTGATTTGCTGTACTCGCTCACTCTGTTTTCGAAGAAGTTGGTCTTGCCCTGAAGGCTTATCAT
>JAHWGK010000136.1 GCA_020054495.1 Thermoplasmata archaeon
TTTTATTATCGCCGTTATCAAGCATCTTTGTAATGCTAACCCGCATTTTCTTATTGTGTTTAAGAGCAAGTTCTTTAGCCCGTGTAATGGCATTACCTTGACTTCCTTTTACCACTTCATAGACATCACTATTCATACCCCAATAGTCTTCTATTATATAAGCGGTAATCCATTTCCGAGTACCCTTCTGTACGTTATTTTCAACTGTACATCTTTTAGCCGGTTTAGGTTGTTTGATACACTTAGACTTCATGTCACCATCACAGGCGGAATTCATATCACCTGAATATCCGTCTTGAGTTCCTGATTCTCTATCAGCACTCTCTATGGCATCTCGCCTTGCTTCACTCTCGGTCATTCCGTATCCGACTCTTGAAAAATTTGTTCTTCCCATGTTATCTCCTTTGTTGTTGTCTTATTCTATAGCAGATTTCCGGTAACGTAAAATAAATAAAAAAAAATATTTTTTTTTAATGTTCTATATCACCTAAAATAAATCCATGACTTTTTATTAAGGCTAATAATTCTCCACGAGTAATATCGTCACCGCTACCATGAAAGGGAATGTTAAAGTCAATGGTAAATTGAACCAAAGCGTCTTTTTCGGTTTCTGCTGTGACCTCATACATCGCTGTATCAGGTTCACCGGAATCACCGTAATTTATTGTATACTCTACCATTTATATATCTCCTTATACCAAGCAAAGGTTTCATCACTGTCAGGCTGTACCTTACGTCCTATAAGACGCTCTAAGGCATGCCACTTACGCATTATTTGTCTATACCTAATATTAACCTGTGTACGAGACAGTTCCCCATCACAGCAAAGATTCTCCGGTGAAAGTTGA
>JAHWGK010000137.1 GCA_020054495.1 Thermoplasmata archaeon
AACATAAACACCACCCAAGACCAACTAACCGACCAACAAACACAAGAAACAACACTGATACAAAACATAATCAACATCAACAACAACATAAACACAACAGAAGACCAACTAAACATAGTAAAAGACACAATAACACAACTAGAAACAAACATACAACAAATAAACACACAAATACAACAAAACACAACAACCAGAGACAACGCAATAAACGAAGCAAACATCCTAAACAATAGCATTACAACAAACAACTCATTATTAAACTCAAAACAAACAGAATTAGATACAACAATTCAAAATTTAAACGAAACCGAATTGCTAATTCAAACACTAAACGAAGATATTTTGAGTATCCAAGGTTCTATAAATAGTAATGAAATTGAGCTGGCAGATAAGGTCCAAATAAAAAATGATGCGGTAAATGCTGCAGAAAATTTCAACAGTAGTATAGATGCAAAGTCTATTCAACTACAAGATCAACTCTCACAAGAGAGCAGTCTCATTTCTGATAAAATAGACTTATATAATAACCTAAACACCACTAATGAACAACTCGACAATGTAAGAGACACAATTAGCACCCTAGAAGCAGACATACAAGAAATAAACACACAAATACAACAAAACACAACAACCAGAGACAACGCAGCAACACAAATAGCAAACCTAAATGATGAACTAGAAAATAAAAACACACAACTACAAAACCAACTTACCCAAAAGAATACCCTTATTACTCAAAAAATAGATTTATACAACAACAGAAACACCACCCAACAACAACTAGACAACATAAGACAAAACATAAGCAACCTAGAAAATGACAT
>JAHWGK010000138.1 GCA_020054495.1 Thermoplasmata archaeon
AAGGCCATAATAAAAAGTCTTCCTCCTAAAGCCTAAATCAATAATGACAATAATTTAACACCAAACAAAGACAAAAATCAAATAAAATATTTTGTGCAATCGGATTTTGCATGATAGCTTTATAATTGTTAACTATACTAATTTTAAGTAGGGTTTATAATTTAGCTTAAAAAATTGGTTATGCATGTGATCTTTCCTATAGAATGATGATAAAAAGGCCTAAAGTTTAAAGAACATTATTTTTTATTATACAGTATGTACCTGTTAAAAAAATTTCAGTTCACTATTTTTTACTATTTTAAAATATATATACTTATCTTCTCTAACATAAAATTATTCTTTTAAAATTAGAAAAACATAATTACTATTTTAATAATTATTCCATTCTTTAGATTAAAAATAAAAAAGCCCTTCAGCAAAAGCCAAAGGGCTAATATTTATCTACAAATAGTGGAGGCTATTAGACGATTTTCGCGACTTCTGTATCAATGATGAAACTGAAAAGATTTATAAAAAGTTAGAAGAAGTAATTAATACTTGATATTATCATTAATTTCCAAAAATCCTTCGAAAAGCTAGAAAAAGTTACCAAATTATTGACCTGGTACACCTGTCTCTATTATTTATTATTATGTGCTAAATCTACTCGGCTAAAAAATCAGCTATCATTTTTAAAACATGCTGATATTTTTCAGAAGACAGTATACACATGTGTCCACTTCCTCTCATCAAATATGTTTTTAAATTTGGTATGATTGTCTTTGCCCTTGCTATGACCTTTTCTCCCGGGAACATCACATCTTTTTCTCCGGTAATGAGT
>JAHWGK010000139.1 GCA_020054495.1 Thermoplasmata archaeon
ATTTTATTGCTTCTAATATATGAATTACACCAGTCGAATTACATTCAAATGTTTGTACAGGAAAATCCCAGCTACTACCAACATAACTTTGTGCAGCTAAATTGATAAAATAAGATGGTTTTAAATGATCAACTAATTTAGAAATGCTATGTGAATCTGTTAGATCAAAATTTATTAATTTAAATCTACTTTCTTTTTCTAAATGTTTGATATTTTCATGATTTTTGTTACTTAATCTTCTAACACCACCGATTATATTATAGTCTGTATTTTTTAATAAAAAATCAACCATATGACTACCATCTTGCCCGGTGACTCCACTAATAAAAACACATTTTTTGTTTTTATCTATCTTTAAATCATTTATATTTAATATATTCATTTTATATGTCTTTTTTTTTTAAAAAAATTAAAATTTGAAATCTTCATCATCATCATCATCATCATCATCATCATCATCATCCTCTTCATCATCCTCTTCATATTCATCACTATCATCTGGTGAAACAGTTGAATATTTTTCATTATAATGCTTCATATCTTCAGCTTCTATTTTTAACTCATTAAATATTATTTGTATAAAGAAAAATATATCTAAAGAATTAAGTTCAAATTTAATAACACTATCTATTATAGTTGCTGCTAATTGAATTATACTTTTTTGTTTGTCATATGGAAGATTATTAAAATCTTGTTGAACGGTGGATTTATTTGTATCACTTTTAATATCATCCGTTTCAAAATTATTTAAAATAATACCGGGAATTGTTTCTACATCTATATCTTTATTATTTTTTGCTACGATCAAATTATAA
>JAHWGK010000013.1 GCA_020054495.1 Thermoplasmata archaeon
TCCAATAAAATACTTCGTATTTTTCATGTTGCATCATCTCAAATATCGATATGCAACACGAGCTAATCAAGAATTATTATACCATCTTTTTTTTGTAAATTATGGAAAAGAAATCAATGTAGACTACTATGTCTTGTTTTGTTAGGATGTTTGTGCTATAAAGCTTATATACTAATTAAATTTAATTTATTGTATAAAAATGATGTGAGTATGGGGTGGGTACATACCTATTTATAGTCACTTCTTGCATATTATCACATTATCGTCTACCCGCTAATATCTTCTATTATATTTTTCCCAATAGAAAAACAGTTTTATAAGATACTACTTGTTTTGATATTGATTATTTAAGGGAGGAAAATAAATGAGAGATTTAACTAAAGATGAAATAGAAAACAGTAATAAAGGAAATAAACTAAATCTGTTAAACATTCCAGATATTAATATCGAACTAATTATTACAATAGTTGGTATTCTTTTATTATTTATTACATTTTTAATATCTGTTTCTCTGAGCACACCTGAAAATTTGAATAAACTTGTGGGTTATTTTGAAACCCAAAGGACATTGTTAATCTTAAATTATCTTGGATTGCTTGTTACCTTTTCTGGCATAACTTTTATGATATTTTCTTTTTACCAGTCGTGGAAAGATGCAATTAATAAAATTTATGAGAAAATGAAGTAGGTTTTGAATGATTGAGAGGATGAGGAACTATTTAGTAACACTTTCCAGTTTAGTAAGACTATAATATTGGTTGTTGTTTTCAGGTTTTGTATGAAGATTCAAATTGAGTGTGCCCCATGTCTTCTAAAGCGTATCGTTTTTGAAGCTGAACAGAGTACGAAGGATAAAGAGCTTCTTACTAAGACCGTGAAGAATGCATGTAAGTTGTTATCTGAGCTTTACGATCCAAATGTATGCAGTGCAACAATTGCAACAAAAGTTCATAAAATTGCATATGACACACTTGGAAATGATGATCCATATCGTGATTTAAAGAAACAAAGTAACAAAATCGCTCAATCACTTCTTCCAAGAGTAGAAGAACTAATTGAAAGTTCAGATGATCCCTTAAGAATAGCTATGCTTTGTTCAATTATTGGAAATATGATGGATTTTGGAATCCCCGGAGCCAGTGAACACCCAGAGGGTCTTAGTGAGATATTTGAGGAAACATTTGCAGAAGATCTTGGATATGATGATTTCGATGAATTAAAGATATTGTTATCAAAATCAAAAAACGTAGTTTTATTTACTGATAATTGCGGTGAGATTGTTTTTGATAAGGTTTTGTGTCGTGAATTAAAAAAATTTAACCCAAATATTTTTTTGACAGTTGTTGTTAAAGGCAAACCAATCATTAGTGATGCGACATTAAAAGATGTTGAGGAGCTTAATTTTAAAGAAGAAACTGATGAAATTCTTACTACTGGTTGTTTTGCAATTGGATTAGATTTTAAAAAAATATCTCCGATGCTTAAAAAAGCCCTTGTAAAAGCCGATCTTATTATTTGTAAGGGTATGGCTAATTATGAAGCTTTTTCTGAAACTAATTACAGTCCAATTGCTTATTTATTGAGGACTAAATGTAATGCGATTGCAAATTCAATGGATTTACCAATTAATATCAACGTAGTAAAACTATACAAATAATTTTTAATGATAGATAAGAAAATTAAAGGTTTTATAATAGTTCCATTACTTATTTTTGCAATTCTATCAGTAATTATTATTAATGATATTAGTTTTGAAGTAATAGAAGAAGAAATAAATTATTGGTTAATAATTGATAATAATTTTAATAAATTCTTAGAACGAGGCTTTTTGATAGGCCATCTTAGAGGATTTTTTATTATAAGGACTATGGAAAACACACTTGATGATATTATTCAAATTGAAGAAAATATGATTAATTTATAGGAATCCGTTAGCAATTAACCATCCTTCTATTGCTAAAAACATGAATTGAACAGCAATTGCAACAGTCAATAGTCCCATAACTCTAGTAAAAGCGTCCATTCCTTTTTTTCCAAGTAATTTTATTACAAATGTTGAGCTTAGAAATATTAGATAAGTGATAATCATTGTAAGCAAAATAGCAATTACTGCAAGTATCACTGCAAACCACCATGCTATATCATATTCAACTGGGACGATTTTCATACTTATAATTATGACGGTTATTGCTCCAGGTCCAGATAGTGATGGCATTGCAAGTGGAACAAGTGCATAGTCTGCTTTTTGCTCTTCTCCTGGTGGGCTCTCTCCAAATTGTTGCCCTCTTCTAGTCATATCAAGACCAACAAAAACAAGTAAGATTCCACCAGCAATTCTAAGGGAATAAATCTCAATTCCTAAGTATTCAAGGATAGCTGATCCTGCAAATGCAAATATAATCAGAAGAATTGCTGCATACATAACAGCGTTTTTCGCAGTTTTTTCCCTTTCTTTTTTTGAATAACTGCTGGTAATTGCTGAAAAAAGCGCAAGAGTAGATGATGGATTAACAATAATGATCAAAGGTATGAATATTGCAAGGAAGTATTCTATCATCTAAAGGGTTTATCCAATTAAATTATTTCAATCTTTTGTAAATACAGTTTTATTTCGCAATCATTGCTCTAAGCCAATCAGCAACGTTTTCTGCATGATCAGCAATATCATCAACCCAATCAGCAATCTTTAATAAATGATAAACATCCATAGGATTAAGTTTTTTCTCAAGTTTATAAATTCCTTTTGTCATTTCATATTTCTTTTTATCTGCTTCATATTCAAATTGATGAACCTTGTAAATAAATTCTTTTGTCTGTTGCCTCTCACGCTTTACAAAGCTTGTTTCAACAAGATCACGAAGGTTACCAACAGCATCTTTCATTGCTCCAACGGTTTTTACTACTAGTTTGAGGTGTTCGATAAAAACACCTTGTAATTCTTTTGGTATTTTTGTATGTCTCATATCTAACATTCGAGCGAGATTTTCTGCATGATCTAAAATTGCATCTTGTTCTCTTAAGGCCCACATGAATTTACCTTTGTCAACGGGCATAAAAAGATGTGAGGGAAGATGGTTGCGAATATTACTTTTTATTAAATCTGCTTCATGTTCAATTTCTGAAACTTTTTGAGCAACATTTGAAAAATCTTTATAATCTCCTTTATAGTAATTTATTAACCCATCGCCTAGAAGACATATACAATCTTTTACTTTGCACATATGTTCTAAGAGCTGAGCAAATGGTGATTTTTTTCTAAAAGTATCAGCTACAGGTGCTCTGAAATGCCTTTTTTCTTCAACCATAATAATTCACCTTATTATCCTCCAAATATTGTTTTCAACAATAAAAAAATTCCTATACTTGTTCCAGCAGCAATTGGAAGAGTAACAACCCAAGATATAACAATTTTTTTAATAACACTAAGATCTACTGCTTCAAGACCACGAGCAAGGCCTACACCTATTACAGCTCCTACTACAGTATGTGATGTGGAAATTGGAAGACCCATCTTTGAGCAAATTAGAACTGTTGTTGCTGCTCCAAAATCAACACTGAAACCTCGTGTGTTTGTAAGATTTGTAATTTTTTTCCCAACAGTTTGCATAACACGTCTGCCCCATGTCATACATCCAAAAGCTATACCAATACCACCTAGCGCAAGAAGCCATGTAGGAACAGTTACTTGGTCACCGATAGATAGACCCTGGGCTAAAGGTATAATTGATGCAATAGGACCTATTGCATTTGCTACATCATTAGCACCATGAGCAAAAGCAACATAGCAGGATGTACCAACCTGAAGTTTTCTAAAAATACCCTCAACGGTCGCATAATCCTCTGGTCCTTTTTCTTCAATTTTCCTTAGTGCAAAAATTCCAAATATTGCAACTATAATTGCAGCAAAGCTTGCGATAATAACTGTTTGAGTTTCAGAAATATTATATGTTTTACTAAGGGATGTCTTTAAAAACAATGAGGAAACTATTAAAAAGGCTGTAAAACCAAAAATAATTGGACCAACAATCTTTGCAGCATTTACAGGATGATCCTTAGCAAATATAGTTTTCACAATAATTTTAAAAATAAAAAATGCAAGTATACAACCAGCAACAGGTGAAAGAATCCAACTAGCAGCAACACTACCTACTTTTCCCCATTCGACAGCTGACAAACCACCGGCAATAAGGCCAAAACCCATTAATGCACCAATTATTGAGTGAGTTGTTGAAATGGGCATAGATTTCCATGTAGAAAGTGTGACCCAAAGGGCAGCTGCAATAAGACTTGCCACAAAACCAAGGAGAAGTAAATTATTAGGAATTCCAGTTGTTGTAATTATTCCTTTTCTAACAGTATCAGAAACATGACTGCCAACAAATACTGCACCAATAAAATTGAGAACTCCTGCAATTATAACTGCTTGTTTAAAAGTAATTGCTTTAGCACCAACTGCTGTTGCCATTGAATTTGCAACATCGTTTGAACCAATACTCCATGCCATGTAAAAAGCAATAGCACTGGCACCCCCAATGATTAACCATAATGTTAGATCCAATTCAGTCTTTTCCTCCTGTTATAAATTATCCAATATCATATTTCATTAGATAATTTATTTTCACTATTAAGTGCTGAAACTGTCATTTAAATATATATTTTGTCTATATAGTCTATAGTTAACTATATATTCAAAATTTTTATATATAGAATTGATATTGGGGGCAAAATCATGGAAATAAGACGGGTTCAAATTACAGGTGGTTCTTCATATATAATAACTCTTCCAAAAGAATGGATTAAATCTGTAAAAATAAAGAAAAATGATCAGCTAGGATTAATAAGACAATCTGATGGTACATTACTAATATCTCCAAAACTCATAGAAAAACAAATAATAAGCGAAAAGGTTTTTACAGTTACTGAAAAAACAGATCAACAATTTTTATTAAGGCAATTGATTGGAGCATATATTGCTGGATATAATTCTATTAAAATAGAATCTAAAGATAGAATTCCTTCAAAAATTAGAACTAGTGTTAGAGAATTCACTCAATTAACAATAGGGCAGGAAGTTATAGAAGAAACTGATAATTTTATAATAATAAAAGATTTGCTAAAACCTGCAGAGATGCCTTTTAATTCTACTATCAAAAGAATGCATTTAATTGTTAACAGTATGCATGAAGATGCTATGACCGCCTTAAAAACAAGTAGTAGAAAAATTGCAGAAGAAATACCTTTTAGAGATAATGAAGTAGACAGATTACATTGGTTGGTTGCTCGCCAACACAATATTATTCTTCAAAACGTAAGCCTTGCAGAAAAAATGGGAATTACAATAGGAATAACATCAACATATTTTCTGATAAGTAGAATTATTGAACGTATCGGTGATCATGTAGTACGAATTGCACAAAACATAATAATCATTGTAGATAAGGATATTGACAAGCAAATTATAAATAAAATTCAATATGCAAGTAACCTTGCACAAAATATAGCAAGTAAAAGTATTGGTTCATTTTTCAGAAAAGATATCCATAAGTCAAATGAAAATATTGAGGCATCAAAAAAGCTTGAAACTTTTTGTGAAGAAATAAATGAATTAGCATTGAAAGAAAAGGGAACATTGGCCATTTCAATTGGGTATATTGTTGAAAGTATTCGAAGAATTGCAGAATATGCAGAAGATATATCCGAAACTGCAATTAATTATCTAGTTGGAGAAGAAAGTAAGAAAATATAATTTTTATGATATTTAACTTTTAATCGTAATATTTGTTAGTGCAGCATCCATTAGAAATATTAAATTCAATCATTTTCATTTCTTTTTCTTTTCTAATATTCACAACAGATATTTCAATTTTATTTTCATCAATATCAATTATATTAAAAGTATTTCCAAAATGTGCTCTAGTTCGATTACATGAAAACGTTCCGGCATTTACAAGTAGCGTTTTATGAATTTTTACAGCCCAGGGGACATGTCGATGACCCATAAGAACAAGAGGTACCTCATTTTTTAAAATAATATCCAAGGTTTCTCCAGCATCTTCAATTATATTTGTTTCTCTACCAGAATTAGGAACAGGAACAACATGATGATGAAAACCTAGAACAGTCATCTTTTTTTTCTTAATTCCTTCCTCAATTTTTATATGTCGACCTCTGCCAAGCCTTCCATCGTCTTTATCAGGCTCACTTGAACCGAGACCAACAAGAACAATATCATCATATGTTTGAATAAAATCTGTATCGCCAAAAAATTCAGGAAAAAGTTTCCAACCAAGATTACGTTCATCATGATTCCCTGGAACAATCATAACTTTTCCTTTGATATTTTTTAATTTCTCTTTTGCAAGTTCATATTCAGAAAGTAAACCATCTGTTGTAAGATCACCCGAGATAAAAACAAGATCCGGATCAACTTTGTTAACCATTGATGCAGCCTTATCAAATATTTTTTCGTTAAAATCAGTCCCATAATTGCAATGTATATCAGAAATATGTGCAATTTTCATGAAACTTGATAAAAATTTGCTGTTTATATGTTTTATCTACATATTCTATAACTAGTTTATAGAAATTTTAATGTTATTTTCTTCTTGTCTTGCTTGGAAATCTACATCAAGAAATTGTTTTATTAACCACATATTTGTTTGAGCATGAGTACTGATTTTCTGGACAACACATGACGAAGATCCCTTTCCCCTAGCCAAGGCCATATATGGCAGTAGTTGATCAAATGCAAAAACATCAAGAGTTGATTCTGAATCGATTTCATTTAACAAATTCAATGCTGCAAGTTTACCAACCTCTTCTGATAATAAATTCCTCTCACCTAATAGAGTAGTTCCAAGAATTGTTTCATCAGATTTGGCCCATAGAGTTATACCTGTTCCAGTGGAAAGAGATTTTGTTTCTTCTACCGCTATCGAACACATATGATTACTTTTTAATAAAGTTTTAATTGCACTATTTTTAATTCTAGTACTAATATGGTCAGGGAGGTTTGAGATATTAATAATTCCATTAATATCTTTAAAAACCTGAATTTTATCTAGTTTAAGTGGTCGAATATTTTTACATGGATTTACGGTTATTTCTGCTTCTCCACCACCTTTGGGATAATAACCACGTTTTAAAAGTTTAGCTTCTACAGTAACTCCTATTTTTTGTAAGAGACGAAGAAATACATACTGGAAATAATCCCATGAGGGGGCCCATTTAACATCTGTACCACCAGAAATTCTAATTTTTACCGGTTCCTCAGTTTTCATTGATGCTAATATTATTGCCTGGAAAGCTAGAGAAATACTACCTGCGGTTCCTATTTTGAAATTGTAGTCTCCACCTTTGAAATTACCAGGTTTGAATGTTAATGTAGGAGAACTAATTTCTAACCCTGTAATTTCAGCGTTGCACAGCTCCTTTATACTCTGAATTGAAATATAGTGCTGAGGTTTTATACCTGGATTTGGACGATTAGCTCGAATGTTTGTTATTTTAATCGGTTTTTTTGTAAGAGTTGATAGGGAAATTGCAGTACGTAATACTTGTCCTCCTCCTTCACCATATGAACCATCTATTTCTATCAAAATAACACCATTTCACTGTTTATTTGTAATATCTAAAAGCATTTGAAGAGCTGCATTGCACGTGCTCTCTTTATTTTGTAACCTGTCTCCAGAGAATTGATATTTTCTTACTATTGCTTTATCTGCTAATGAAACTGCAATATAAACAAGTCCCACAGGCTTTTCAGGAGTTCCACCAGTTGGTCCAGCAATTCCAGTTGTTGCAATTCCAATATCCACATTTGATTTTATTCTAACTCCTTCAGCCATGGCTTCAGCAACTTGTTCACTTACTGCTCCAAATTCCTCTAAAATATCTTCTTTAATTCCTAATAAATCTATCTTGGCTTTATTGCTATATGAAACTATACCTCTATCAAAATAAACTGAGCTTCCAGAAATATTTGTTAGAGTATGTGCGATAAGACCACCTGAACATGACTCAGCAGTTGCAACAGTTATATTTCTTTGTTCAAGGAGATTTGAGATCTTTAATAGGCTATCCTCATCGATCAATAAATCCACCTTTTTTAACTGTTAATGAAGTCTTTACTATTTAAAGAATTTTCATTTACTGATATCAAAAGTTATATAGGTTTATAATTATCCCTTCTCTTACTTCGTTTACAGAGAATTAGTTAGCCCCGTAGTGTAGCGGCAACATAAGAGACTCTGGATCTCTAGTCGCCAGTTCGAATCTGGCCGGGGCTGTCTTTAAATCTCTTAAACATATATGAGGTGATGTAATATGGATTCAAAAAATTCCGTACAAAAGGATTTTATACGGGAGATTATAAATAAAGATTTAAAAACAGATAAATATGATGGACGAGTCCATACAAGATTTCCACCTGAACCAAATGGTTCCTTACATATTGGACATGCAAAATCAATCTGTTTAAACTTTGGAATAGCTCAGGAATATGGTGGAAAGTGCAACCTTCGTTTTGACGATACAAACCCTGCAAAAGAAGAGAAGGAATATGTAAAATCAATAATCGAGGATGTGAAATGGTTAGGGTTTGACTGGGAAGGCAGATTATTTTTCGCCTCAGATTATTTTAATCAAATGTATGATTATGCAGTTCAATTAACTAAAGCTGGCAAGGCTTTTGTTGACGACTTAAATGCAAAAGAAATCAGTGAAAAACGTGGAACACTTACAAAACCGGGAATAAATAGTCCTTATCGTGATCGTTCAGCTGAAGAAAATCTTGATCTTTTAGAACGAATGAAGGCTGGGGAATTTGCAGATGGTGAAAAGGTCCTTCGAGCAAAGATTGACATGGCTCATCCAAATCTTAATATGCGAGATCCAGTAGTTTATCGAGTATTACACGCATCTCATCATAATACAGGTGATAAATGGTGCATATATCCAATGTATGATTGGGCACATGGTCTTGAAGATTCTATCGAACGTATTACGCATTCTTTATGCACTTTAGAATTTGAGAACCATCGACCACTTTATGATTGGTTTTTAATTCAAATAGGAGTATATCGACCTCAACAAATAGAATTTGCCCGACTGAACCTTACTTTTACTGTCATGAGTAAAAGGATGCTTTTGGAATTAGTTGAAGGAAAATATGTACATGGCTGGGATGATCCAAGACTTCCAACGATAAGTGGGATGCGCCGACGAGGTTATTCACCAGCTTCTATTAGAAATTTCTGTAGTCGAATAGGAATTGCAAAAGTAAATAGTATAGTGGATTTTGAATTTCTTGAACATTGTGTTAGAGATGATTTGAATAAGACCGCTCCAAGATTCATGGGTGTTCTTCACCCACTAAAAGTAGTTATTGAGAATTATCCGGAAGGAAAAGTAGAAGAATTTGAAGCAGTAAATAATCCTGAAGATTCAAAAGCAGGAACACGTAAGATTCCATTTTCTAAAGAGCTATATATTGAACGAGAAGATTTTATGGAGGATCCACCTAAGAAATTTTATCGGTTAACTCCAGGTCGAGAAGTAAGATTCAGATATTCTTATTTAGTTACATGTAAAGAAGCAATAAAAAAGAATGGTGAAGTAGTAGAACTCATCTGTAATATTGATCCTGAAACTCGTGGTGGCTATGCTCCAGATGGAAGAAAAGTTAAATCAACAATTCACTGGGTTTCAGCTGCTTATGCTATTGATGCAGATGTTAGACTATACGATCGGCTGTTTACAGTTGAAGATCCTGCAGGTCAAAAAGATGCTGATTTTAAAGATTTTTTAAACCCAGATTCCCTTCAAATCTTAAAATCATGTAAAGTTGAAACTTCGATAAAAGATTTGAAACCTCTTGATCGATTTCAGTTTGAACGTCTTGGATATTTCTGCATAGATTCAGATACGACTAAAGATAAAATTGTAATAAATAGAACCGTAACTTTACGAGACACATGGGCAAAACTTCAGAAACAACAAATGAACAAATAAAATCGACATTAATTCATGATTACTATTATAGTTCTATCCAAAATAACTATATATTAAAATCACAATCCAGTGCGCTATAAAATTGATATAGCCCTGTGGTGTAGTGGCAACATTCTAGCCTTTGGAGCTAGCGTCAGCAGTTCAAATCTGCTCAGGGCTGTTTTGCTCCCGTGGTGTAGTCCGGCCAATCATTCTGGCCTTTCGAGCCAGCTACACGGGTTCGAATCCCGTCGGGAGCATTCTACTTCAACAGGAGTAACTACGGACGCTAACGCCCTGTTTTTTTCCCAACTTGTTTTTCTATTTTGGACGTGTCATTTTGCTGTTCCAAATGCTTTTGCAAATGTTACTCATGCTGTTGAATGGGGGCTAAACGTTTTAAAGGAAAAATTAGATTTAGAAAAATAATTTACAGTTTAAGAACATAATTTTTCTAAAGTATTCATAATTATTTCTGAATCGATACCAGTGGCGATATTAGCTTTATTAAAAACACTTTTGTCTTGGTTTATTCGTTTTTGTAATTTTTTAAAATATGATTCTTCTAAAATTTTATGTAATTCAGTACTAATTTTATGATATTTTATGTCCGAATACCAGCTTAGTGAATAGATGTCGCAGATGTCTTTTATATATTTTTCATCTTTTTGACGATTTATAGCACTTTTTATTTTTGTAGCTAATAAAACATCTGCTGTAGGTAGCCATAGAAGTTTATTGAATTCTGTTAATTCTTTTCTTTTGGTTTTATCTTCGAGTACATAAGTAAGAAAAGATTCATCTACTGGATCAAAATTAAAAACTGTTTTGAATAACGGATGAACGTAATCAACAATGGGATCAACGAAGATGGTAAAAATATCATGAGTTGGCTTCTTTTCTGCCTCTTCTTTTGATAATTCTTTATCTGTTCCATATTCGATTTCTTTATAATAACGAAATCCTTGGGGTTTAAATCCATTTATCTCTAGGATGTTAAGTGCTTTTTTCATGGTTGATTGTAATAATTTCGTTTTATTCATTGAAGGATCGATGTGAAATCCAAGATCAATATCTCGTGATCCAAGGTAATCTGGACCCAGATCTTCCTTAAATTTTTTGTTAACTGTAAGATATACTGCCCACCCTCCTAAGATACAAATTGGTTCATCAAGTATGTCAATTATTTTTTCAAGATAATCAAATGAAGTGTCTGTTTCATATTTAGCGTATACGGCCATGATATTCTTTCTCCATTAACATGTGAGCTGCTTCTATTGCTACACCTTCTTCTCTCAAAAGATCAAGTATTAACTGTGGTGTTGATACTAATCTTAGCCCTCCTTTTTTTATATTTGCATAGAAGACATGCTCGTCTTCAATTAGTAAACGCATATTTCCTTTCCCAACAAGTCCATTTTTTGTAAGCAGAGTATGCCATCTCTCAGAATCTAGTTTTTTTATATAAATGTCAACTCTTGATGGAAATAGGTATTTTTGTGTGTATTTTTCGGCATAATAAGTTGTTAATGCAAATTTAAGTTTTGTCTTTTTTAATATCTCTATTGGGTCTTGAATATTATATTCTCTATGGAGTGGATATTTGTTTATTTCTTTCCAATAATAAAATAATCCTTTAATATCCTTAACTTTTGTTTTTTCAACAAGGTTTTTTTGTTCTAAGGTTCTTAGATATTTTAGTACCCATACATGTGTACAGTTTGCTTCTTTTGCGATACGATATATTGATAATGCCCCATCTGGCTGTTTAAGTAATACTCGCAATATTCTTTCTTTTTTTGTTCCCCGCATAATATGTAACTAAAAAAACTACTATATAAACTTTACTTACATGTAACTAAAAACATTATTATATAAAAATTACTTACATATTTTTGGTTTCTAACAGGTTTTATGTATTTCTTACGTTATACTGGTTTTTTACCAGTATATTGTAGAATTTACTTAAAAATCTTTAAGTTAATATAGGTAAAGTTAAGGGTTTTTCTCCCTATACTTCTATATCATTAGCGTTTAACCCTCTTTTATTTAGATGCGCAGATAAGAGTGACTTAAACATTTTTGTATGATTAGGATAACGAAGATGTAAAAGTTCATGCGCAATTGCTTTTGCTCTAAAAGGATATGATTTATACAAAAGCGTATAGGAGAATGTTAGTCTTCCTTTGCTTGAACAACTTGCCCATTTCCTTGTCATTTTTCTCATGTGTATTTCTTTGGGTTTTACTCCTATTTCTTTTGCCCAGTGCACAACCTCTCGTTTGAATCTTTGTTTTGATATCATGTATTTTCGCCTTTTAGTATTGTTAGGATTTTGTTTGTTAGCTCAATTGCTTTTTTTGGTTCGAATTTGTTGCTCGACTGCCTTCTGAATTACTAAAATGGATTGGCAGCAAAGTAGACGGCGTGCATATTCGAAATAGAACCCATTTTATTGAACTTATATTAACTGAAAAGAAACAAAAAGAATTTAGAAAATAATTAAAAAACAAAAATAATGATTTCTTTCAAATCATAACAAAATATAGAAGGAATTGTTACAAATCATAATATAAACTTTTTATAATATTTAGTTCCTAATTAAAAAGCTGACGAAATATAAGTTAATCAGTTGATATAAAATGATGAAAAGAGATATTAATGTAAAATGTCCAAGATGCGGTAGTAAACATGTTATTAAAAGAGGGAAACGAAAAGAGCATTTTGGGATCTTACAGGTCTACCAATGTAAAGATTGTGAAAGAAGATTTGTAATGAAATCACTGAAACATAAGATGTATCTTACAAAAGTTATTTACAGTGCCATAAATTACTACAATCTTGGACATTCATTGGATGAAGTCAGTAAACTGGTAAATAAAAATTTCAAGGTTAAAACAAGTAAAAGCACAATTCACTTATGGATAACGGAATTTCAGAGTCTCAGTCCGATTTCTTCTTTGAAAAATAACTTTTTTGGACATGATGAGGTTCTGTTTACTAAAAGATTTGATCATGAAAATCTCGAGTATGTGTTTATGTACCATAAATATAAGCTGGGTGCTTTTTTGAGTAAGAGATTTCCTGAGCTGATGGCATATATAACTCGTTTTGAAGAAGGATGTCCAGAAGTGTTCTTTGAAATTGGAGAGCGATGTTCACAGCCTAGATTTAGAGTGAATGTGAGGGTGAGAAAAACAGTTAATTTAGCTTGTAAGATGGCTTCATTTGCGGTTCTTGCTGCAAAGGATAATCGTGAAAGACATGAGCTGGTTGAGCAGTTTATGATTATAAATGATAAGGCCACTGTTGCATGTGAAGTACCGGTATGGTATTGGGAAAAAAGTATCGATGATGGAATTACAGGCCATATTGATATTCTTCAAGTGAGAAGAGATAATGTGTATATCTTGGATTATAAACCAGGTGCATCTAAGGATAAAAAAGCACCTCAGCAGCTGTATCATTATGCTGTTGCTCTTTCATTCAGGGCAAAGATTCCATTTGAACGTATTAGATGTGCCTGGTTTGATGAGAAGTCATATCATGAATTTAGTCTGGCAGAGGCTGATGCAACTTTGATCAAAAAGTAGTGGGAGATAATGAATGTGTGTGTGGGAGAGATGATGATGATGATGATGATGATGATGATGATGTTATGTTAGGGTGTTTGCGAACTTTACGGTGGTGGGTAGTGGTATTGATCAGTCTAATGCATTGATCTCTGTTGTGAATGTTGTTTATAGTGGTATCTGAATATTGGGTGAAGAGCATGCCGCAAATCCTGGACGGGTGGAAGACGCGGAAACTGGACGAAAGTTACGTCACAGAAAATGGACATGGATTTATATATGGGGAGCATTCATGTCGCGAAAAATGGACGGAATTGAAGTGTTTTTTATGTCCCTAATATTGGATGGGAAATCTTAATGGTTTGAGGATGGTATCAATAGGAGATATATTTGTATTTTTTTGGTGGAAAACCAAAAGTATTGAAGGATAAAAAAAGCCCTGAATATGGGACGGTGTTGAAAAAAGGTAAGTTCTATATTTATTGGACGGAATTGAAGTGTTTTTTACGCCCCGAATATTGAACAAAGAAATTTAATGGGTTAAAGTGAATGTTAACCGGATAAAAAAGGTTGCAGATTTGTGTGTAAATCAAAAGGTAGTGAAGACATATGAAAAGTCCTGAATATTGGACGGTGCTGAAAAAGCTAAGCTTTTTAAAGAGGAGATCTAGGTGTTGAAGTTGGTGGTTGAGAAAATAAAATCAGTGTGCTAATCGTTGTGTAAGAAATAAAATCAAATGTAACCATATCAGTATTTTTTATTTAATTGAAATCAGTTTTTGTATTATTTGCTTAATTATTTAGAAATCTTTTAATTAAACTAATGTATTACAGGTTTATAATTTCTTTAATGGGAGGTATGAAAAATATGAGGAAAAATTTAGTTAAAAAAGGACTTGTTTTAGGAATAATAATACTATTTGTTGGAGCAAGTGTTGTGCCTTGTATTGGTGGTACGATTGAAAATATGGGTAGTAAAGAATATGCAAAACCAAAGAGCACTCTTAACAGAGGTACCATATATGTCGATGATGATGCTGATCCTAGCTGGTATGATGCTACACACGTTAAAACGATAAAAGAAGGAATAAATAATGCAACAGAAAAAGATACTGTTTCTGTTTACAATGGAACTTATTACGAAAATGTAGTAATTGATAAAGAAGGGCTAATATTAAAAAGTGCAGGAGAAGATATGTTTGGTAATGATTCAGAAGGATCGATTATTGATGGTCAAGAGATAGAAAATTATGTTATTGATATTGATTCTAATAATATAACTATCAACCATTTCACTATTCAAAACAGTAGTATAAAATCTGATGTACCAGGTATTAGAATTAGTGGAACTGGGGGACATAACATAATTAATAATTTTTTTACGGATAATAGTCGTGGGATATATTGTACAGATTCTAGTGATTTAATTATTGATAATAATATTATATTCAATACTAGAAACCGTGGGATTTATTGTAGGAATTCTAATAAGATAACTATTAGTAATAATATTATTGATGATACCGGAAATGATACAATTTACTGCACGAATTCCGATATAATAACAATAGAAAATAATATATTAAGTAATACTGGACATCATGGAGTTAATATATTTAATAATTGTATAGATATTAAAATTTTAAACAATATTGTTAGTAATTATATATTTGGTATTGTTATTGAAAAAGAAGTAACAGCAGAGGTTTATAATAACACAGTAATGTTTGGAAAAAATGGTATTTTATTGCAAACATCAAGTGCTATAGTAACTTATAACCAAATATATAATAACGAATTAAGTGGAATTTGGTTATTTGATATCCAATTTCCTACTCATATAGTTAAAATTAAACGTAACATAATTTCTGATAACAAATTTAACATTGCAGCAAAGAACTCTATAATCGAAAAGAAAAACTGTAGAGAAAACAATATTATTAACGAGACGGAATATGCAGTTATTGGATATGAAACTAGTAATTTATATCTACAACATAATTACTGGGGTAATAAAGATAATTATTGGGACCTTCCTGATTTTAAAAATTATTGGCAAGCTAGATTTCCTTACTTACCTGGTTTAATCATATTATTCCCTTGGTCTGATCATGAATGGGATTGTGATCCAAATTAAAAATAAATGTTATTGAATAATTCTTGACATATGTTTATTATTCCATATTTTTTTCTTTTCCTTTACTTTATGATTTTAATTTAAATTAGTTTTGTAATTATTTGTATAATTATTTAGAAATCTTTTAATTAAACTAGTTTATTACAACTTTCAAGTTTAGTTGTTGGGAGGTAGAAAAAAATGAAAAAAAGTTTTGTTTTTAGGAAAGGACTTGTAATAGGAATAATATTGTTATTTATTGGAGCTAGTATTTTACCAAATATAAGCGGGGATATAAATGATAAACTAAATTCATTATTTAACAAAAATGATAAAAAAGAATCCCGCAGTATACTTTTTTTTGATGATTTTAATGATAATGTAAAAGATTTAAATAAATGGTCACAAATCACTGGAAATGGGAATTGGTGGGAACAGAATCAAAGGACTGAAATAAAAGTCAATGCCCCTTATAATGATGGAATAAAAAGTGTCTATGTACCAATCATAATAACTGATGAGAATTCAGTTAAAATTTCTTTTGACATGATTACACATATTGATGATTATGGTGAAGTAGGTCATTTATGGGTTTATGTTACTGATGGTACTCATTGGATTGTAGCAAGATATATGAGAAGTTCTTATGAGGGCGATGTGTGCCAGTATTATTGGTCAAATCAACAAACAGCTAGTACTATTGGAACTAGGCTTGATGGTACATGGAGTAATAGTATCGAAATATTTAGTGATCGTTTTCAGGTTAATATGGATACTTTTAGTAGTGGTTGGGTTTATGATTCATTTTTTTCATCAGCTACACAAATAAGAATGTACCTTTATGTTGAAGTCAATCCTATTGGCTGTTGGTTACAAGCAGGTTATGATAATGCAAAAATCGAAATTATCGGTGAAAATGAACCGCCTATTGCAGATTTTACATGGACTCCACAATATCCGATGCCAGGACAGACCGTAACATTTGATGCATCAGCAAGTTATGATCCCGATGGAACAATAGAATTATATGAATGGGACTGGGATGGAGATGGAACTTATGATGAATCACATACAACTCCAACAGCACAACATTCCTGGTCTTCCTCCGGTAATTACCCTGTAACATTAAGAGTTACAGATAACGAAGGAGCGACAGGTACAGTAACAAAAACGGTATATGTTAATACAGGAAATATACCCCCAGTTGCAGATTTCACTTGGTCACCTTTAAATCCAGAGCCTGAAGAATCCATTACTTTTGATGCTTCTGAAAGTTATGATCCCGATCCTGATGGTTATATAGATTTATATGAGTGGGACTGGGATGATGATGGAACTTATGATGATTCAACAACTGATCCAATAATAATTTTGGCAGGTGGATTTCAAGATGCTGGTTATTATCCTGTTACATTAAGAGTTACAGATAATGATGATGATACTGATACTGAGACAAAAATTGTACATGTGATTGAAAATCAACCTCCAACCGCATATATAGATATAATTAGCCCTAATCCAGCTAGCTTAAACTCAATGGTATATTTTTCAGGACATGGTGTTGATCCTGATGGAATTATTTCTGAATATTATTGGGAGTCAAATATTGATGGATTTCTAAGTAGTTTAAGTTCATTTTCTACACCTTATTTATCTTTAGGCACTCATATTATAACATTTAAAGTCAAAGATGATGATGGTGAATGGTCTCAACCAGATACAGAAATATTAACAATTTTTGAAAATAATCCACCTAATAAACCTAGTAAACCAAGTGGTTCAACAACAGGTTATCCTGGATACACATATACATATTCAACCATGTCAGTTGATCCAGAAGGAGATAATATAAGATATGGTTGGGATTGGAATAGTGATCTTCAAATTGATCAATGGACATCATCTTATTATCCAAGTGGAACAACAATAAACATTGATCATTCCTTTCCAAGTGTTGATACATATTATGTATCTGTTAAAGCAGAAGATGAATATGGCAAACAAAGTTCTTTTTCAAATCCTCTAGTTGTTAACATAATTGAAACAGCAAATAATCCACCAAGTACTCCTAATCTGCCATCTGGACCAACATCAGGACTTACTGGAGTAAAATATGATTATTCAACAAGCTCTACTGATCCAGATGGAGATAAAATAAGATATGCATGGGACTGGGATGGAGACAACAAAATTGATGGCTGGACAAGTTACTACAATTCAGGAATATCAGTTACATCTTCACATTCTTGGGATTCAGCAGGTACCTATTATGTTAAAGTATTAGCTGAAGATGAAAATGGAGCTCAAAGTGGTTGGTCTTCATCATTAAAAATAATAATTACAGGAAATCAAAAACCAAAAGCATATATTGATAAAATTGAACCAATTTATGCTACAACTGAAGAAACAATTACATTTGAAGGACACGGAGAAGATTCTGATGGAACTATTACTGAATATCGTTGGGAATCAGATATCGATGGCTTTCTTAGTAATGAAAATTCTTTTCAAATAACTGGTCTATCACCTGGTTTACATATCATATCTTTTTGGGTAAAAGATAATGGTAATCAATGGTCAAATCCTTCTGTCTACCCGATACCTATGATAATAATAAGAGGATTAATTTTTAGACCAAAAGAAATGACTCAATATCCAAATCTTTTTTTCCTTTGTGATTGGGGTTGGACTGAAACAGGTGTTGCAAGAGCAAGGGCTTCATCATCTACAAGTTCTGGATGTATATCCTCAGGGTCATCTGCTTTTGCAGGTGGTAGCGATTCATGGACTTTTTTAGCAGGAGAATTTAATATTTACCAGACGAAATCCGTGAAATTAAGCTCATTAATTTCTTCTGTTGGTGGTAAATTAAATGTTTACCCTCTTGGTTTTTCAAAAAGCCAGATGGGTATAGTATTAAGAAAAAATGTTGGAGGTTATTGGCAGACAGTTTATAGTGGTATTAATGATGTTGATCCTCAGTGGACTTGGGAGGACATACTTGGTACTCTATTATGGTTTGCGAGTTTAGGAGCACAAGGTTTACAAGGTTTTCAATATTTACAATATTTAAAATATCCATTAGATTTTGCTGAAAAAGCATTTACTGTTTATGGTGTTGCTGATCTAGCTTGGGCTTTAACAACTCAAGATTGTGATTATCATACTCATACATCAAATACTTTTACTTTAACACCGGGATATTATCAGATTTATTCTTATCTTCAGTCTGATGCTCAAGGAGGTGTATTAGGATCTGGAAATGTTATTAGATTTGGACAAAATAATTATATAACTGTTCAAGAATTGACAGATAAAGATAGTAATATTTTATCCAACCCCTATAACGATTTCCAGGTAATTACTAGTTCAAAAATAGATGTTGTTATTACTGATAGTAATAATCGTTTTATAAGTAAAAATTATTCTGAAATACCTCATGCAACATACATTGAAAAGGATATTGATTTTGATGATGAATTAAATGATTGTATATATATACCTAATCCAATAAATGGTGAATATAAAATATCTGTAATTGCTGAACCAAATGCAAATCCTAGTGATACTTTTTCAATAATGTATACTATTGATGGAACTGACTTTGAGTATATTGCAGAGGATATTAAAATCTCTGATATACCTAGTGATCCATATACAATTAATATTGTCTCAGAGAATTTGCCACTTGTTGAAATAACATATCCCACAGGTTTAAAAAATTATAACGGCATTAAAAAAATTAGATGGTACGCTATAGATAATGAACAAGGGGAAGAACTTCCGATAAATATTTATTATAATGATTGCAATAGTGAGATTTGGTATCAAATAAACAAAGAACCTTTGGATAATACTGGTATATTTTATTGGGATACAACAATGGTTCCTGATGGAAAATATTTGCTGAAAATTGAAGCAATTGATAATGATGGTAATATTGGTTATAGTATTAATGAGCAGTTTTTAATTAATAATCGTAATGGAACTGTTCCTGATAACCAGCCACCAATTAAGCCTTCAACTCCATCTGGTGAAACAAATGGTAAAGCAGGAGAGGAATATACATATTCATGTATTACAACTGATGATGAGTATGATCCTATTTATTATCTTTTTGACTGGGATGATGATACGACTGATATAATGGGGCCAATAGAATCAGGTGAAACAGTTGAAGTCACTCATTCTTGGGGTGAAGAGGGTACTTATGAGATTAGGGTTCAAGCTACTGATATTTATGGTTTGAAGAGTGAATGGTCAGATCCACTGGTTGTTACTATGCCAAGAGACAAAGCAATCAACACACCATTCCTAAACTTCCTACAATCTCATCCTAACTTGTTCCCATTATTCCAACGAATAATGTCGCAACTGGGATTACAATAAATAAACAATTATTCTCTCTCTCTCTCTCTCTCTCTCTCTCTCTCTCTTCTTTATTTATTTTTAATTAGTATATTTTTTAGTAAAATTTAAACCATGTTATCCTATATCAATATGAAGAAATAGTTTAATGGGAGGTAGAAAATGAAAGCGAAAGTAATAGGTATCTTTATTTGTATGCTATTGATTGCAAGTGTACTTGTAATACCAATAAATGCTGAAAGCGAATCAAATATTTGTAAAAATAATGAATTAATTGTTTTTTCAGAACCAATAATTCAAGAAGAAAATCAATATATTAATATAAACCTTAAAGAAGCAACAGCCTTTTTACTTAAACCAGGAAAACCAATATTACCTGTTTATAATAAAGTATTTGTATTTCCAATTGGAACAGAAATAAAAAATGTAATATGTACGCCAACTTTATTCAATCAAAAATCATTATCTAAAAAGATTCAACCTTTATTGGAACCTATTAAATTGGATAATAATGAAAATGAACTTGTAAAAAACTTTAATGAAAATTATGAAATTAAAGATAATGAGTTTTATAATAGTATGGAATTTTATCCCGATACCTGGTTTGATTATAAAGTAGGTTGTGGTCTAAATGGAAATAATCGTGTAGTGTTTCTTACAATTAGAGTTTATCCTGTCCTTTATTCCCCAGGTCTTGATGTCATTAAATATGCAGACTCTATAAATATTAATGTTAATTATATTGAACCAGCAGAACCGTTTACCTTTCGAGATGAATATGATATGGTTGTGATAACACCTATTGAATTCTCAGTAGAAATACAACCATTGATAGATTACAAAAACCATGGAAAAGTTTCATCAAAATTAATTAATCTTGATGAAATTTACAGTGGTACATATTTTCCAGTTCAAGGTAGAGATGAACAAGAAAAAATAAAATATTTTATTAAGGATGCAATTGAAAACTGGGATATAACATATGTTTTACTTGCTGGTGGGGCAAATAAAATTCCCATAAGAATGTCATATGTTCAAGATGGTCAAGAGGAAAGCATTATTTCAGATTTATATTATGCGGATATCTATGATCAATCAAGTGCGTTTTGTAGTTGGGATTCTAATGGTAATGACATATTTGGAGAATATAATTATCAAGGAAGAACTGATTTTGTAGATTTGTATCCTGACGTTCATCTAGGAAGACTTAATTTTAGGAGTATTAATGAAGTAAGTGGTGTAATAAATAAAATTATTTCTTATGAATCAACTGGAGCATATATGGATAGTTGGTTTAAAAATATAGTAACATGTGGTGGGGATACATTTGACGATGGTTCCGGTTATTGCGAAGGCGAAGCTGCTAATCAGGAAGCAATAAATATATTAAGTGATTTTAATGCTGAAAAAATATGGGCAACAAATGGAAAATTAAATAACGCAGGAAATATAGATAATGCAGTTGAAGACGGAGCTGGGTTTCTATATTTTTCAGGACATGGAACTTATGAAAATTGGGCTACGCATCCACAGAATGATTTTAACACTTGGATTCCTATTCCGATAGGCTATATTTACCTACATGCCGAACAATTGAAAAATGGAGATATGCCATCTATTGTTTATATTGGAGGTTGCTCTAATTTAAAATTTTCAGAAGATGTTTGTTTTGGATGGTCCTTTGTAAAAAATCCTTATGGCGGAGGTATAGCATGTTATGGTTACAATGCATTAGGATGGGGTTACCTGGGATCAATGTATCTACTTGGCCTTGTTGGTGGAATGGAACAAAGTTTTTTTAAAGCATACAAAATAAATAATGCTGGAACAGGTGGAGAACTTTGGAGTGAAGCACTTAATAATTATCTAAACAATTATTTTGGTGGTAGCGCACTTGATTATAAAACTGTAGAAGAGTTAGAACCATTCTGTGATCCATCTCTTCATATTGTTAAAATATCTGATAGACCTAATACTCCTAGTAATCCTGATGGTCCCACTGATGGTGCAATAAACACAGAATATCCTTACTCAACATCTGCAACAGACCCAGATGGTGATTTAATAAGATATTGCTTTGACTGGGGAGATGGAACAACCACATGGACAGAGTTAATGGAATCTGGAGAAGAAATATCCTTAGGTCATATATGGGACGAGCCAGGTTACTATGATATTAAAGCAAAAGTAAGAGATGAGTACGGTTTAGACAGTGAATGGTCAGAAACAATTACAATGCATATCGCAGGAGAAATTCTTGAGATTAACAAAATTAGTAGTAGGATTTTCAAAGTAAATGCTATAATAAAAAATATTGGTGATGTTGAAGTAACAGATATTGACTGGAGTATCTCTGTTAAAGGAGGATTTTTTAATATGATGGATGTCTATACTGAAGGAAATATTGACATTACTCTTAATGTTGATGAAACAATACAGGTTACTAGTAAATATATTGTTGGCATAGGAAGTGTTGATATCACAGTTACAGCAAATACACCTAATTCAAATATTGCTATAAAGACAGTAAATGCCTTCGTATTAGGTCCGTTTATTATTATCATATAATACATCTTTTCTCAATTTTTTTCTAAAGATAATTTTGGTGCTGAAAGTGACTGGGCAGAACTTGAGGTCACAATGCCAAGAAACAAAAATATCAACTTAAACCAACCTTTCTTGCAGTTCCTACAAAAATTCCTAACGGGTCATCCAAATATGTTCCCAATACTCCAACGACTAACCTTTTTGCGACTGGGATTACAAAACTAAAGAAACAAAGCAATACAAACTTCAACTTTCCTTAACTTCCTAACAACTAATCCATACTTGTTCCCAATACTACAAAAACTAATATTACGACTGGGACTACAATAAAAAAATTCTACCTCTTATATGATAATTCTGTCATGGGAGAAAAACTCTTCTTTTTCCATATTTTTTGAATGAAATCAATGCATGGATTCTGGTAGTGTAAAAATTGTTTTTAGTGTTTTTATGATTGGGAGCTTTCGCCTTCGAAACTAACGAATGTTGTGGCATTCTGCATTGTGTTGTAACAAGTAGTTATCCAAGCTGCTGTTTTGTGCGATGTTTGAGATGTTATTACTTTATGTCAATGAAAAATCTATGAGAGTATATTGGATATTTCTTTAGTTGAGATTCCAAATCCAATTTCAAATAACCGTGATTCATATGTCCATAATTTACAACATCTCAATAAACATAGTGCAATAAAATCTTCATCTTTTTCATGCCTTTTTAACAATTTCTTTGCTTTGGGTAAATATTTTTTATATTCTTCTAATCTAACAAATGTAATCCTATTAAAAATTAAGGAACTCAATACTTGGAAATCTTTTTTAGATAGATTGGATTTAGATAATATTTCCTTCTTATTATTACGAAATTCCTCCCATAGTCTTTGTGGTGCATATATTTTCAGATTGGTATTAAACACCAGCTCTATTATATCTCCTCGGGAGATCAACATCCTAAATAATACATTAGAGTCAAGCACAACTTCCACTTATATCAGACCTTTCTTCTTTAATCTCTTATGCATGGATAATTTCACTTTCTCGGCTAATTCCTCAGCATCTTCCTCTGTAAATTCGGACTTGGAAACTATTGCTCTAAATTTTTGTAATGCTTGCTCTTCTTCTAATTTCTTTAATGCTTCTTCTCTAGCTATTTCAGACCAATTTATCCAAGAAAGTTTGTTTATTATAGCCTTAAACTCATTGGTAATCTTCAATGTAATACTTACCATCTATAATTCACCTCTCTTCCTCATTTCTTCAAACTTTAGTAAGGCCTCTGCTCTTTTCTTCAATCTAGCTTTTAATACTTCAGGCCAATTAATTTCAGGGAATTCGTCCATTCTTTTTTTTAGTTCTTTTGGTATGGATAATGTTAGTGTTGACATATTATTATCTCCCAATCATCTATCAAATATTTATATACAACATATTGTTAGTATACATTATGTTGTTAATGAATATAAAACTTGTGGTTAGGATGTAAGAATTCTTGATAATACCTAGAAACAAACCATATATCAACACGCCATTCCTAAACTTCCTCAATAACTTTCTAACTGGTCATCCAAGTTTGTTCCCGATACTACAACAGTTACTATTACGACTGGGATTACAATAAAAAAATTCTCCTCTTCTTCTTTTTTTTATTTGATTGAAACTTGTTTTGTATTTATTTGTTTAATGATTTAGAGGTATTACTTACCAAAACTCAATATTTCTTTGATATTTTAGAAAAATGAAGGGGGCATTAAACACTTAACACATATTTCCAACAGAACTACTCATCTTTTTAAAAAAATCTTTTCTTTATTCTATCATAAAATAAGACAACGAAAAGAATTATAACGGACATTAATCCAAGAGAAAATCCAATTCCAGGGCCCCAACTACTTGGTAAAATCTTACTTTCAGAGATTCCTGGGAGATTTGTTTCAAGATCGCCATCACCCATAAAACTACCAACACCAACTTCAGTCAACATTGACATCGCGTAAAAGAAAATAGAAATTGTGACAATTAATAGTATAATACTTAAAATTGAGAGGAATGTAGTGGTTTTTCTAAGCTTATTTTTTGTAAATATCGTTATTAAAATTATCAAACACGAAATAGCAATTAGTACAAAAAGCAAATTAAGAACCATAGTAACTTCAGATGGCACTTGACTCACATCTCCACCAATAACATCTGATGAAGAACTCAAGGTTATAATCTTTGGTGGAAATAAGAGTGTTTTAGTTGTGGTGGACGTAGTTCCATCATCGCCGTTTAGAATCCACCAGGGTGAAACAAGAGCAATTATTATTAGAGCAATTACAAAGAGCTTAAACCCTGCGTATATCTTCTTTTTCCAAAGCATGAATATCATTGAAAAAATGGCTAGAATAATTCCAAGGTAGATTATAATTGTGTGAAGAATGGATTCTTGTGAGGTTAAAATATCAATTTCTTTATTTCCCCTTACGTCGATATCTTGTTCGGCAATTTTTTCATCTTCATAATAAACAGTTATCTCATATTTCCCAGGAGGAACAGAAATCTTTTCTTTTCCATTCTTATTAACCGATGTTCTTTCTGCCTTTTTATTTCTTGTTGCAGAAATTTCACCATCTGAAAGAGTATCGCCATAGGAATTCATAATATTGAGATCTAGAGCATATTCAGCCGGAAATAAGATATCAAGTGAATTGTCTTTATCTATTGAAACATCTTTTTCAACGTCAAAAGATTTGAATCCCATGCTTATAGTATATTTAGCAGGATATATGCCTGAAAATTGGTATTTTCCATCTTCAGTTTTTTCTGCAGGAATATGTATCGGGTCTTCCATTTCACTACTTGTAAGTATTGGATTTACCTCAACTGCAGGAGCAAAACCCCATGTATCTTTTAATTCAAGACTTAATTTGTAATGTTCTATTGTAAACGACTCTTTTAATTGGATTAAACTATTTCTAAAACCAAAGGTAATCTTTTTCTCACCAACTAAAAAACCTGAATAAATAACTTTCAATGTATATGGTTTGAGTGGATAACACGGGGCATTAAGAGTTGTGGTTCCATTTTTATCAGAAAGGGAATCTGAAATGGGCACTTCTCCAGAATTAAGCGTAAATCTAACATTTTCTAACCCCTCTTTTGCTTGGTCTTTTACTGTTAATTTAATGCTCCCTTGGGGTCTACAAAAAATACGAACTTTTTCATTTTTGTTTAATTCAACAATTGTAAAACCGATGAACTTTCGATCTTTTCCAAAAAGCCGATTTTCTCTATATATTTGTACAACATAAGTTCCTGGTTCTAGATCTGAAAACTTAATTTTTTTGAAAAACGAAGCATTTTTCCAATCAAACATCCCAATTACAGTTCTAATCATCTGAAACAGATTTTTTCCTTCAAGATCAAGATCTATAGCACCTACTGGGAGTCTTCCAGTAGCTCCAGATGAAGTAAAATCACTTTCTTTGTAAAGCTCTGCAAAAATGTAAGGAATATTTTTACCAAGAGCTGCAGACAGAAGCGATCCCATAGGAGCAGAAGGTGCAAAATGAACAAAGGTAGTTAATGAATATCTTTCCTCTTCCTCGTCCTCATCGGTTACATTTTCTCTTTGTATTGGTATAGATTTTATAAAAGTCTGAATTATTTCCGATTCAGAGTCAATTAGTTCATATCCACCTATTTCATCAGAAATGAATCCGATATCAAAATTTATTTTAAATCCTTGCGGGAGAACCGTTGTATGGCTGCCACCTTTTTCAAATGTGTTCTTACCTAAAAATATACTACCTGTATCTCCTTCTATACCTGGTAATTTTATATTTTGTTTAACGTAAGCTTTAATTTGAATTCCATCTTCCTCTTCAATAAGTCCAACATTTGAATGCATAACTAGACCATGGACCTTACCTGTTGAAGGGTCGTCTAAGCTGACCCACCCTTTACTTCCAAGATCGATGTCATCCTCAGTTGATAGAATTATTTCTTTTGTAACAGATTCGGGATCTTGTGGTACAAAATACTCATTAATTGTTTCATCTTCATCATATACATGAACGGAAGGCAATAATGTACCGACATTCATCTTTTCAATAGTATTACTCCTTGATTTGATAGTAATAATGCCTGCGTATGCGCCATCTAATATATCTGGATCTTCAATGTTTACTGTTTTAATTACTTCATGATTTACATTAACAAATATCCTTTTTGTACCAGTTGGGCTAAAATAATAAGTATAAATATTATCTGTTTTTGTGTCTCCTTTAGGAGAAGCACTTTCCATTCTTATTCTTACCATCAAATTTCCATCTACAAGAACATTTTTTGTAGCCTTTGTCGCTGCAGATGGGCCAGTATAATCAGGTTCTCCATCAACACCATATCTTAAATCAAAAGATGCTAATTGATCGATGGTATTTGTTTCAAAGACTTCCGCATCTTTTTTTAATTTAGCTATTGTATGAGATACTGGATTACCAATGATTTCTCCTTTTTGAATTAATCCATAGATAATATAACCATCCTCAGTTATTTTATAGTAATCAAAATCAAGTTTTTGTCCTGATATTGGCTCATAAAAATAATGTGTATCCTCTAAAATAATGTGGTCTTCATAATCTGAAGCGCCTGTTTCAATGGAATCATATAACACATAATATTTTTCTTTGCCGTTGGCTTTTTCAGGTATAAGAAAAACTAGATTGCATGATTTAATATGTGTGTCATCTGAATATTCTAAATCATAGACCTGCGACTCAATCTCCGTTACTCCTGATCCTTCATCAAAGCCAACGCGTACCGAATGTTCTGTTTCGTCTTTTGCCCAACAAGGATTTGAAAACTCCACATGGATATCAATTGGTAAAAATTTTGCTTTTTCTAAACTTGTGTCAATAGGGATTGATAATTCCTGTTTAAAAGCTAAATCCTCAATATCTGTAGTACTATTTACAAAATTAGAAGATACGTTCATACTAAATGAGGAAAAAAATATAAGAAATATAATCAGCCAGATGAATGATTTTTTAGTTATTATTTTCATATTTAGACATTACATTATATTTTATATTTATATAAATATTTTTGTGTTTTTCTTAATTATAGGGGGTTTCTCTGTTGATATGTCCATTAGAATAGATAACATTTTATAATTATCTTGCATAATCTATGTTATATACGCAAATATGTGAGAGTAAAATGATTCAAAATGATTTCACAGGTGTGGTACTTGTTTACCTTTATGTGGCAATTTTGTTGATTACTACCGAAAAATTGCTAAATAAACACCCTGTTGTAGGAAGAAAAATTCTTCATATTATGGTGGGAAATGTCGCATTTTTACTTCCAATTTTTCAAACAAGGGCAATAATGGCATTTATGGCTGCGGGTCCTTTTATTTTATTTACTTTTTTGATGAGTCCCTATACTCCAATTAAATCAATCCGAGGAAAAACTTCTTCAGCAGGTCATGGGATGGGTTTAGTTTATTATGCAATATCTTGGACCATTTTGGCATATGTCTTTTTTGATTATAAAATAGTTATTGCAATTGGAATATTTGCCATGTCCTATGGTGACGGTTTAGCTTCACTTATTGGATCAAGGTATGGGAAGAAAAAGTATAATATATATGCTGATCAAAAAAGTTATATCGGTTCAATCACAATGTTTGTTTTTTCTTTTATAATGTTTATAGTTGCTCTCTTGTTTTATGAGTTTACAATTACCTCTAAAGTAATAGTTATTCTAGGTATTATTGCGTTGTCTTCTATGGTAGCTGAGATGATAACACCGAAAGGACTTGATAATTTATCGGTACCTTTTATAGCATCAATTTGTTTCTACTTAGCTATGTTTTTGTGAGATTCATATGCGTTTCATAGTAGTTGATGGACTTGACGGTGTAGGAAAGGATACTCATGCACGTTTAATTAAAAAAAGATACGAAGAGAAAGGTGAGAAAGTAATTCTCCGATCACATCCAGAGTCTGATAATTTTTTTGGAAAAAAAGCAAAAAAGGCTTTATATGGAACTGGAAATATTAACAAACTGAGAGCTTCAATTTATTACATGTTAGACGTTTTAAGATCTATAAGATTGTATTATAGAAAAAAGAATTGTGATACACTAATAATGGTTCGATATCTTGTTGGGACTGCATACCTACCAAAAAGATTAGCCAAAATTGGTTACAATTTTTTTTATAATTTTGTTCCAACATCAAGATATATGATTTACCTTGATGCATCAGTCGAGGTTTTACTTAAACGTGTTCAAAAACGAGATGAGGAGGAAATGTTTGAAACTCTTAGTGAACTTGTAAAGGTTCGAAAAAAAGCTTTATTACTTGTTCACGATTGGAATATTATTGATACATCTGGATCTGTGAATGAAACTGCATCTAGGATAGAAAAATTGTTAGACACTCTTGATAATAATGTACAATAATATTTGAGTTAATTATTCTTCAAAATTTTTAAAAAAATTGTAAAGATTCATACCCATGATTTTTTCCGCTTCCTCTTTGTTAAAGCCTCTTTCATATAAACCAGTAACTAAGGTTGGATAACAAGAGACATCTGTTAAATCAGTTGGTGTTGAAGGAATTCCATCAAAATCACTTCCTAGCCCGACGCACTCTACTCCGCCGATATCAGCCATATGAACAATCTGATCAATTACTGCATTCAAATCGGTTTTATCATTTCCTTCTACAATTTTCGTAAATAACTCTAAGTCTGCTTGATTGATGATATCAGGATTATCTTCGCTTCCTTTGATTTTTTCCTGATATTCTTTTTTATATTTCTCTAAATTTTTATTTACTTGTTCGCTAATTGTCTTTTTTAAGAAACCTGGAAAAAAATTGATGCCGATATAACCTTTTCTATCAGCAATTTCTTTTATTAGATTATCAGGTATATTACGAGGGATATCACATATTGCCCTTGCGCATGAATGAGATGCCAGTACAGGCTTTGAAGTAACTTCTAAAACATCTTCAACAGTTTTGTCTGATGAATGAGATACATCAATAGCCATGCTAAGCTCATCCATTTTTGCGATTATATTTTTACCAAGTTTATTTAGACCATCCCACTTTGGTTTATCACCTGAAGAATCAGCCCAATCTGTATTTTTGAAATGAGTTAGAGTCATACAACGAACGCCAAGTGAATAAAAAAACTCGAGAATATCAATTGAATTTTTGATGATATGCCCGCCTTCCAGAGATAGCCAACAAGCAAGTTTGCCATTTTTAATAGCAGAATCCATTTCAGTAGTTGAGGTAACTTTAATCCCATATCCTGGATTAAATATATTTTTTTCTAAGGCATTGTACATGAGTAATGCTTGTTTGATTGTTCTAAAAGGCGAATAAACATTGTTCACCCAAATAGCAAAAATCTGGGCGTTCAATCCTCCTTTTTTAATCTTTTCTATATCTAGATGACTTTGATAACTTTTAATAAAATAGGATGGGTCATCTAATAGTGCATTAGCAGTGTCACAGTGAGCATCAAAAATTAGTATATCATCAATAAAGCTTTCATTTTTGTTTTTCATATTTTTCTATCCATTTATAAATATTTAGATTTCACGACTCCTATATGAACTTACGCTATTGTAATTATACTAATTCCCTCTATTATGTTTACCAAACCATGATTTCTTATTTTTTTGTTCAATTACTTTTTTTGATTTGCTAGGGACTTCAAGTTCTACATCTGTTGACTTTAACCTAACTTTAAATGTTTTAGGCATTGGCCTTAAAAGTCGACAACCTGCAATTAAGAACCTTCCACCAATCATAACAAGAACCATAAATAAACCTATAAACAGAGTTATTACAACAAATCTATTAAGTGTAGAACCAAGACCTATATCAAAAGATGAACTTCCTTGTGTTTGCCCTTCATTTGACTCATCATTTATAGTTACTATTGTCTGAACATTACTTGTTTTACCATTTCCATCCTCAACTTGTAAAGAGACAGTATAATCTTCATTTCCAGAGTATGTATGAGTTGGATTTTTTTCAATGTCTGTTGCCCCATCCCCAAAGTCCCATTGCCAATTAACAATTTCTGAATCTCCTTTTACAGATGCATCTATAAATCTTATAGTTGTCCCCTCGGATTTCCAGCTAAAAGCTGCAGTTGGACCACTGATTTCTTCTGGAACCCATTCCTCAATTTTTTCAGATGGATTCTGTATAATATCAGACACATTTGAAAAAATAAAAAGAAGTATAATTATTCCAACAACCAGCAATACTGTTCCCCAAACAATTCCATAGGTTTCTTCTTTCACCTTATCACGTCTCCACAAGTGAAAGGATATTCTTCCTTCCTCCCCTTTCCCTCAGATATAATTTAACTACATTTAAAAATTTTCTATGATGATATGATTATCCATAATTTTCCTTAAAGGCTACACTGATAAAAACGGATTTACTTATTAGCATGTCTAAATTTAACTAAAAATTCTTCTAACAGAGTGTTTTATTATTTTCTTAACCTCGTTATACTTAATTTCACCTGTAATAAATGAATTCACAATCTCATTTCCTAGTGAACATTCTGAGCCTGACCAAAATGAAAGATTTGGATAACGATTAAAAAAAGACTCATAACTCCTTGCCCATTTTAATACATCAAACAATTTGGAATCAATATTCTTGTTATATTCACCTGCAAGGTCATAATTCTCTTTTTTGAAAAAATTTATAATATTTTTTGCTGCAATCATACTACTAATAAAAGCGTAATATATACCTTCGCCAACGAAAGGATCTGCAAGTCCTGCTGCATCTCCAACAAGTAAAATGTTATCCTTTGCAACTGGTTTTTTAGGGTCTCGAATAGGGATTACTGCATAATGTGGTTTTATACTTTTATCTAGCTTCCAAAAATCCATGAAATCATTCCAAAGGTATTTCCAAACCGGGGGAAAAGGATACTTTGATGTAAAAATACCTGCGGTTATTAATTCTGACTTTGGAAAAATATAACAAACAAAACCTGGATATTTTTTCATTATCTGGGATAGCACATATTCATCAAAATATTTGCTAAACTTTGGTCCCACAGGCCCCTCCCACGAAGATGATAAATCAAATCTTTCAAAGGGGTATAAATCAACAAACTTGTTAAAGCGAACATTCCCACCCCATGCACCAACTAATACATCATAGCTAATCTTTTTTTCCTTGTTTTTTTCTAAAAACGAGATTGTATTATCTTTTTTATTGATTTTTTGGATAATAACATTGTCCTTAAAATATACAGTTTTATTATCTACAGCCATTTTCATTAGAAAATTATCGAGATCTGATCTATACGTCATATAGATTAATTCTTTTTTTGGATCTGTCAATGTAAACTTATTGTTTCGAACAAATAATTGCTTTTTTACTGTTTTTTCAATAATGTTTTTAATATTCTTATTTTCTGAAAATAAAATATCGTATGCTTTCTTTGATAGTCCTCCTGCGCAGGCTTTATACCTTGGAAAAGTCTTTTTTTCTAAAAGTAATACGTCTAGACCTTGATTTTTTAATTTATACGCCAAATAACATCCTGCTGGACCAGCTCCAACTATTATAATATTGTATTTAATCATGGCACAAAATATCTAATCTCTTATTTGATATAAAACCTGTGCTTATTCTCGCTCTTGTTTTAAAAAATATCAAATTTTTCAAGAGCTTTGACTGCACTTTTTCTAACGAAAGCATTCTCATCTTTTAAAGCTTCCAACAGAGGAACAACCGCTGCATTATTTCCAATTTTACCAAGGGCACTTGCGGCATCGCTTCTTACCTCCCAATGAGGATCCTTTAAGGCCTTAATCAATGGTCCAACAGCCTGCTCGCCACCGATTTTATCTATTGCATAAACAGCAGATACTCTTACAATATGATCTTCATCATTAAGAGTACCAATTAAATCATCAAAGGCCTTTACTGATTTAGTTTTTCCTAATATTATTGCCGCTAGAGATCTTACCCTTTTGTCACTATCATTTAATGATTTAACAAGTGCTTCAATAGGTTTTGCAGGGGAAAGTAAATTTAAAGCAGATATAGCTTCTTTCCGCACAGTAGAATCATCATCTTCCAATGCTTTTGTAAGAGCATCTATTGCTTTTTTATCGCCCAATTTTCCAAGAGTTTTTGCTGCATTAATACGGGCCTCTACACATTCATCTTCTAACGCTTTTATAGTTGGTTCAACGGCTCTTTTATCTCCGGTCTCACCTAAAATATAAACTGAATGCCATCGCACCTCGTTTCTATTATCTGAAAGTGTTTTAATTAACGAATCAACTATTCTCGGATCTTTTCTATTTTTTAAAACATTTGCAGCCGAAAGCCAAACATTTACATTATCGTCATTTAATTTATCAATTAAAGCGTTAGTAACTATATGGTCATCATAGTTTTTTAAATCAAAAATAGCCTTTGCTCTAATAGTCCAATCAAAAGCATTAAGCTCATCAAGAAGTTCTTTTATATTTCGCTTATCAATTTGATTTTCATCCATTTAATACTCTCCAATAACCAACAAATAACCATATGATATATATCATTAATAGTTTTCTGATATAAAAACAGATAAAATATTACTGAATAGATGAATATTTATACCATAAATTCCATTACTTTTTTATACTAGAGAAGGATGGGCTGAAAATAGAGAAAGCAGGTGATATTCCATATTGTATTTCAAAATGTTATATTGGTTTGGTTTTGAGAAGATTTATACATAATGCCATGTAAAAAGGAGAAAAATGCCAGGAAATTGTTTGCTAGTTATATCAAAGAACGAAGGCGTCAATCCAATTTCAATAGCTGACCAAGCAATAGAATCTGGAATAATTGATAAAGTAATCATATCTGACGGTTCAAATCAAGAGACATTTAACCGCCTTAAGAAAAAAGAAACAAAAAAAATTGAAGTTATTAGTGAAAAAAAATTTGTAAAAACAAATGAAATTGGTAAAGGCATAGGGATGATCAATGGCGGTCTTGCAGCTCTCGAGCAGAACTTTGATTGCATAGGATACATAGATGGAGATATATATAATCCAAATATTGGCAAATGGTTTGAATTCTTATTTGAACCTTTAGACAAAAATGTTGATGTTGTAAAAGCTGCTTTTTCTAGAAATCCAACAGATGGACAGATAACTAGACATATAACTAAGCCTCTTATTGCAATGTTTTTCCCAAACGCTTGGGAAATAGATCAACCCTTGGGTGGTGAGCTCTCATTAAAAAAAGAGGTGCTTAAAGATATTTTTACAAAAGGTATTGCTCCACCGTATGGTTGGGGAATTGACTCTTTTATCACAATGAAATCACTGATGTATGGATATACTATTGGTGAGGTGTATCTAGGGCAAAAAATGCATGGTAAAAAGACTCTAACTAATCTACAGAAAATGTTTATTGAATGCTTTCAGGAAGCAGTAAGAATGATACAACATTTCTACGGCCTTCCAGTACGAAAAAAAATAAATCCTATCACTATGATTTCATCACCATTCAAAAGGAATCCCTCTTTTGACGACACGTACATGGATATTAAAAAAGAGGCTGAGCGCAGTCTTGATTCATTCAAACTTCTGAAGAAAATGTATCTACCTCATGACGACTTGTTTTATGAAATTAAAGAAGTAAATGATTTTGACAGTTTCTACAAAAAAACTCAGGCAATTAATATTAATATTTGGGTGGAACTGCTTTACTGGCTTATTAAAAAATATTCACCAGAGTATATTAATCAATATTTCTATCGTTGGAAAATCAGAGCTTTAAGCTTCTGCTTGCATGAAATAAATACTGTAGAACAGGCAGAAAGTAGAACAGCATTTCAGGCTAAAGCAGCTTCTGATTTCATGTATAGGATAGGAGCACGTCAATCTGTTGATGATAGCTCTAAAAAAATGTATTTCTATCAAAGAGCATAAACAATGGTTTAACTGGTGAGCTTTATAATTGCTTCAGCTATATCCCCTTTTGTTTCCTTTAGTGCCTTTTTTGCTTCTACAGCGCTTTTCCCGGTTTGTTCGACAACAAGGTCAATATCTTCTTTTGGGATTTCTTCTTTATTTTCTACAATACGTGGTTTACCAGTTATTTGATAGGTTTTTTGTCCCTGTGCATCCATTAATGTTACATTTGCTTCGTCAAAAATATATTGCTTTGAATTAGTCTGAATTATCACCTTTTGCACATTTTCTATTTCTTTAACGTTAATACCAAGCTTCCTCATCATCTGATTCATTTGTCTAGGGTTCATGCGTCCAGGCATCATACTTAGATTCCCCTAATAGATTTTCTGTTTCGAAGCATATATAGATTACTTATTGTTTAACATTTTGGTATGATTTCGGGTAAAGAAATAAAGGTACTTGACAAAAATGCGGAATTCTATGGCGTTCCAACAATCAAACTAATGGAGAAAGCAGGTAAAGGTGTTGCAGATTTCATCATCAATGAACTCAAGCCAAAGAGTAATGAAATACTACTTTTTTGTGGAATCGGAAATAACGGCGGAGATGGTTTTGTTGTAGCTAGACATTTGGTCAATAAATACAACGTTTCAGTTTTTTTAACTGGAAAAAAAGAGGATATACGAACAGATATTTCAAAAGATAATTTTCAAAAATTAACAAGAATTAATGTTAAAATTTATGATTTGGATTCATTTAACAAAATAGATGAACTACTCTCAAAAAACAACATAGTTATTGACTCAATGTTAGGTATAGGATTATCAGGCGAATTAAGAGAGCCATATTCAACTATAGTTAAAAAGATAAATGCGATAAAAAATAAAACGATTATTTCAGTTGATATTCCAACTGGACTGGGGACAGATACTACGATAAAACCTGATTATACCTTAACCTTTCATGATGTAAAATTTGGAATGAATAAAGAAAACAGTGGAGACGTAAAAATGGTGGATATCGGAATACCAAAAAAAGCTGTTGAATATGTAGGGCCCGGGGAGCTATCAACTTTTTACCCTAAGCCAAAAAAAGATTCACATAAAGGAGAAAATGGACGACTATTGATTGTTGGTGGTGGCCCCTATTATGGAGCTCCTGCTCTTTCAAGTTTTGCTGCGCAAAGAACAGGTATTGATCTTGTTTTTGTTGCCACTCCAAAAAAGGTTGCAAGAGCTATTACTTCCTATTCGCCCTTGTTAATAAAGCCAGTTCGACTTGCAAAAAACGTTGCTAAAATTTCACCAACTCTTATTGTAAAAGAATTGACTGATGAAAATCATCTTGTATCTGGTGATATTAAAATAATTGAATCCTTTAGCGATAAAATCGATACTTTATTAATCGGTCCTGGTTTGGGTTCAGAAAACGAAACACAAGTAGTAGTTGAAAAAATCATTGATTTTTTTGTAAAAAACAAAAAATCAATCGTAGTTGATGCCGATGCAATAAAAGTAGTTGGAAAAAACCCATCGTTAGTTAAAAACTCACAAACAGTTATAACTCCCCATACTGGTGAATTTCAAGAGCTGACTGGTATCAAATTATCAAATAATTTAGATGAAAGAAAGAAAAATGTTGAGAAATGGTCTCATATGTTAGGAGTAACAATCCTTCTGAAAGGACCAATTGATGTTATCAGCAATGGAAAAGAAACAAAACTAAATGATATTCACAATGAATCAATGACCGTGGGTGGAACCGGAGACGTGCTTGCAGGAATAATTGGTGCTTTATTGTCAAAGGGAGTAGAACCTTTTAATGCTGCAAGGACCGGAATTTTCATAAATGGAGCAGCTGGTAATAATGCTTTTAAAAAACAATCATATGGACTGATTGCTACAGATGTAATAGAAGAAATTCCATGGGTTTTAAAAAAATATCTATGAATACCAAATGGAGTTAAATATGGATCTTTCTTATATACAACCGATTACTAATGAACCAGCACTTTTTATAAAAAATAAACAAATACTTGTTGTTGCGGATTTACACATAGGAATCGAAAGTCAACTTAGAGAGCAAGGCTTGTCCACATCATCTCAAACAAAAAATATGGTAAATCATCTTTTTTCGATTTGTGAAAAATTTAAACCAAAAGAAATAATTTTATTAGGAGATATTAAGCATAATATCCCTACATCAAGTATTCAAGAAAGAAGAGATGTAAGAAAATTTCTTGAAATAATCAAAGAATTTGGCTCTATCCATATAATTCCAGGTAACCATGATGGTAATATCAAAAAATTATCATCTGATGAAATAATTATTCACCCATCAGATGGTCTTAATATTGAAAATATTGGTTTTGTGCATGGTCATAGATGGCCCAGTGAAGAAATTATGCAATGCGAACAAATAATCATTGGTCATACGCACCCTACAGTAATGTTTACTGACAGACTTGGATATAAAACATATGAGTCTTGTTGGATAAAAGGAATGTTTTTAAAAAATAAAATGAAAGAAAAGTACCCTAATTCTGGTCATCCAAAGATATTGGTAATGCCTGCTTTTAATCCTTTATGTGGCGGTGTCGCTGCTAATCAAGAAGGTGTTACAGGGCCTATTGGTAAAATAATTGATATTAAAAATGCTCAGATTTTTTTAGTTGATGGAACATCTTTGGGCAAGGCTAAAGATATTAAATAATAATACTAATTTATAGAAAGATATCTTTAGGTTTATTGTCATATTGTAATGATACCAGTGAATAACTATTACTAAATTTTTGAAACTAGTTTTATTGTGACATTATTATACTATAAATTAATTGCAATAATCTCTCAGGTCCAAAGGTTTGAAAACTAGGAACAACAATTGGTTTACTCTCAGGACCTATGTAAGTTATAGATAAATCAAGGGTTACAGATTCTCCTTCTATTACTATAATAGGACCTGCCCATGCACCAAGGTAAAGTGGAAGTTTACCGGCACGAACAAATAGATATCTTCCTGCAGGTACAGACATTGAGTATTCTCCTTTTCCATCATTACCTATATTTGTTAATGCAAAACCTAATGTTGTAGCGTTATCTTTCGGCGATCCCGCTGCTATTACTCGTACAAGAGAAATCGGCTTACCATTTTGATTTGTTATAGTCCCTTTTATAGTACCCTTTCCAACAATCAATACAGTTTGAGTTTGTGTTTGTTGATTTGACGATAACGATGCGCTAGCGGTAAAGCAAGAACAAATTACTGTTAAAACCAGTAGAGTAGCTATAAAACCTGCTGATATTATTTTTTTCATTTTCTTCATTTCCTCCTTATATTATCTATTTTTTTTCTTTTATTCCAACGTCATTTTTTGTTGGCTTTAATCATATTTAATTAATCTTTTCACCTTGAATAAGGATTCATCGGTGCACTTTGAGGAGCAGTTGCTGCACCAGGGATAATCTCCCCTGTAAGAGATAAATCAACAATAGTTGTTTGCCCGGTCTCTACAAGAACTGGAGTTGCTATTGCTACACCTTCTCCTAATTTAAATGCAAAAACATTGTATTCGCCTGCAGCAATAGTCAGCTTGTAATATCCATTACTATCTGAAGAAACCATACTAATAGCTGGTTCACCCATCCATGGCAAAATACCAAGTGTAAATGCTGCAACATATGCATTTTCTATTGGAACTCCAGAAGAATTTGTTATGGTTCCCGCTATAAATCCAGAACCAGCAGGATTGATTACAACATACTGAGTTGATTCTTTTATATTTCTTGCATATACTGGAAGACCGGCGCTTGTAACTGCAATTGTTATGATAATTAATACAATGATTGATAAAATTATTCTTTTCATACTTTCACCTCTTTTTACATTTTAAATAGTATATACGCCAGATATTTATAATTTACATTATATAAATATTATGGAATAAACATCCTGCAATCAATGTATGATTGTTGTTTTTTACACAATAACCCTTTTTGTCTAGTTTAGAAAAGAAATATCGTCAATTTGCTACAAATGTATATGTAACATTTAAATAGATTAAATTCTATATTATATCGGAGGAGGAACAGAAATATGAAGAATAAAATTAGGATCTTAAGTATTGGAGCAGCAATACTACTTATTTTAACATTTTTTCCTACTTCTGCATTAGAACTTCCTAAAGTTGGTAATAAAAATTCACAGATTGATACGCCTGAATCAAATAAAATGATAGAGAGCGCAGGTACAATGAAAATGAATGTTTATCACATTAAAGGTGATAAAAGCTATATTAAAACGGTTAAAGAACTTACTATTGAAGACGAAAAAGCATTTTGGGAAGATTTGAAAAATGTAGAATTAAAAAATTATTCCTCTATAATTGAATTTTTTGAGGCAAAAATTGAAATTGTTAAGAATTACAAGCTTGTATCAAGTGATTTTACTTTGGAAGATGTAATGGATACTTCCGAATTAGGCGAAAAAAACACCTCAGCTAATAGTGAAGGTTTTGAAGCAGCTCTTGCACCAATTTTATTTGCAGGGGGCGGAATTGGTTTTGGATTTGGTATACCATTCTTTCTGACTAGTGGAGTGTTTATTGTATTTCTATTGGGATTTGGATTGTGTTATTGTTATGATTTTGCCACTGAACAACTATTTGAACTATGGACTTTTTCATTTATACCAATATTAATGGGTTTTCTTGGTGGATTCACTGGACTATTGCTATTACCAGTTGTCTCAGGTTTTTTTTACTCGAATCTCTTAGGAATAGGTATGTCTGCATTAACCATTTGGAATGCGGTACCAGAATATTAATAAAGCTCAAATACGCAGGAATTTAACTCACATATTGATTATAAGTGAAATTACAGTTGATATATTGGTTGATGATTACCAAGTTTTAATGAAGCTTATTAACAGTGCAATGTTGCATCTAACATTGATTAAACAATCTTCCTCTTTTTTATTTAAAAACTAGTTCCGGTCTAATCTGTGTTAAAAATGCCTTAAAACCATGCCTATTGGTTACCACTTGATGCGGTATTGTAACGTTATAAGGTGATGAGGTGATTTTATGAAGGGTTGTAACAAATCGGGTGATAATTGTAAAATTTACTTTCAACAAACTTATGTTATAATATTTATACTTACATTTTATACAGATTTTGGTGAGCGTGTGGGAAGAATAAAAGTCTCTAGATTAATTTTTGGTAGACTATTTTTAGATGATTGGTTTGAAGGTTCTTTGATTGATAAGATATATGATTTTTTATTACATGCTGAAGAAATTAAGGAAATTAGCAGAGGAGTTACATTTTGTTGGGTTTTTGCAGATGTTGAAAAAACAGTATTTGAAAATAAAACTGTTATTTTTGGAAAATTAGCTAAAATAAAAGAGGAAAAAATACATGAAAGATATGATAAAAAAACAAGAAGGATTATTGAAAAAATAGATGAGGATGAACAAGATATTGACTGCTATTCTGATTTTGTTATAGATTGTAGCGATAAAATTATTACATTTGAGGAAAAAACAGGTATTATTAGAATTAAAAATTATAAAAAAATATTTTCTACAACTTATAATCAATATTACAAAGGTGAATTTAGTAGATTAAAAATAGGTGTTATTCCTGAAAAAGAAAGAATTTATGATATGTTAAATGAATATGATAAAATCAATTACATAAAATATAATATTTATTCTCCAAATCCAAAAGATAGAGATGAATTTAGAAGCATTAAAAAAATTATGGAAAATGGAAATTTTGGTAGATGGAACTCAAAAATAACAGGAAAAGAAGAGGGAATAAAAAAAGATAACATGTTTGTAAAGCAACCTATTGAATTAATTGATGATGGATATGGTGATGAGTTAAAATTTGGATTGCAAAAAGGTGAAAAACAAGATGAAATTGATTACATCACTAAAATTAAAAAGACTGTTGTAAAAACTACAGGCACAAAAAAAGATATTATAAAAGCATTTATAAAGGCAAAAGAAGAATATTTTAAACGAAAAAAGGAGAAATAAATATTGACTGTAGATAATAAAGTAATTTCATATGAGGAAACAACATTTATTCAAATGTCTAAAAAAATAGGTTGGAAAAGGATTATTTTTTCTGAAGATTTCTATATATCATTACTCTTGTCAATAGCATTTACTCTTCTATGCTTTTTTTACAACGTTGTAATTGATGTAATAGCTAGTCTTACTATCGTTTTTATAACAATTTCTGGTACAATGATAGCCGTTTCCATTGCAGGTTTAGCAATAATTGTTTCTATGTCTGATAATGATTTTATATATTTACTAAAAAATATACATCCAAAAGACAAACCAAACCAAAATGTTTTTGATAATATATTATTCTTTTATAGATATTCTACTGTTATCTCCTCTATAAGTATTGCAGTCAATATAACATCAAGAAGTTATCTAATATTTTCAAATAATACTATAATTTTATCAATACTTCTAGGTCTATCAACTTTTTTTGTGTTGTATTCAGTATTTTGTGTTGTTATGTTAGTAGGAACAACAATGAGATATGGGAGTTATAGAGGGGAATTTATTAGATTAAAAAACAAAAAATAATTTTAAAATAAAATCAGTATAATATTGACTATTGTTACGGAGAAAATTATAAACGATTAGTTAATAGCAATCTAATATAATTTGAGGTTTGGGGAAGAAAGAAAAATGAAATGGTTTCGCAAGATAAAAGAATATTGTAAGAGTAAATCATTTTTTTTATCTCTGAGGTATATTTTTATTTATTTTACAGTCCTTTTTCTGACATTAAATATTGTTATGATTTATGTTTTTGGAGCAATGCCCGACACATCTTTTACAGCTCTTGTATTTACTCTTCTTTCTTTAGCTATTGCATCCCATGCTGTAATTATCGCTATTAATTCAGACGAGAAAATGAAATCAATATCTACTGGTGATTTCTATGAGCTTACCTACAGATTTTGGGATCGAGCCCCAATTTTGTATAATAAGAAAATCAAAGAAGTTCGAGATACTCAATCTTGGCAGTTAGGGAATCTTTTTAGACATGGAGAAAAATTAAAGAAGTGGGCAGACCCAGATGTTCAGGAAAAATTAATCAAAGAATTTAAAATCTTTTTAAAACGATTACAACCTATTCCATGTGAGAAATATTGGGTAGAAATCAAAAACTATATGACAATTTGTAAAATCGCAATTGATTTCAAAACTGAGAGTGATGGTATTAAAGATGAGTTAATTGATGAATTGGGGAATTGGATTGGTAAAAAAAGGAAGGGAGAATCAAACAAGGAATACTTAAAAAGAAAAGATGATGAGTTCTCACATAAAAAGAATTCTGATATTTTCAATAACTAATCTTAGTGATAAAACTTGATGTCGCATTCGGGTGATATTAATTTTTCAAAATTTATTTTTTCTTATCTTTGTTTTCTTGTGGTTTTATAAATGGTGAAGGTATAGGAGCAGGTAAATGTACAAATTTTGATATTATACTAACAATAGGCATAACCTCATTAAATACATAATTACCTAAAATGCCTGAAAAGTTCTTATTAAATGTTTTTTTATCATTTTTCCATAATTCAAAAATTTTTTTTGTATTATCAAAATTAATTAGTGTTTCGGTTTCCATCTTTATATAACCTATTTTTGCATTTGTTTTCGAATCTTCAAATTCAAATGTACAATCATAAAACATTTTGATATATCTTTTAAATTCAATCATTTTTTTATTGGTAAAATTAGCATCAACTTTAATATCTCGACTAATAAAACCTTTTTCTTTCAATTCTTCAAAGACAAATGCCTCTATTTTTCTGATTGAGAATGCTTTATACTCTTTTATCTTCAATTAACTCACCGAAAGTATAGTATTTCTTAATTATAACATTTGGAATTGTTTTTAATCTTAGATTAGGTTTTTCCAAATGTTGTGTAAAATAATTCGTAACAATAAATTTTTCTCTACCAATATCCTTACTTAAATCAAAAATAAATTTTTCTTTAGTTTCAACTATCTTCATGAGGTTTTTTATATTTTCTTTCTCTATTTCAAATATTTCTTTCTCATCTTTTAAATTATGAATATAAAAATATTCTTCACTATCAAAAAGCTCATCAATTTGCTTTGGAGTTTTTTTTAATAATTTACAAGCTTTCTTTAATGAAATTTTTCCTCTTTGGAGTTTATTCAAAGTTTTTAAAGTTATTTCATTCATATATTATTCCTTAAAGATTTGTTCAGTATTATCCACTAAATGTTTTTTGTATATTTGAAATCTTTCTTTTAACAAATCTGCAATTTCTCCAACATCATTATATAGATTTGGATTTTTTTTATAACTATTAATATACTTATGTATTTCTTTATATTTAAATAATCGCAATGTCTTTTTAACAAACGTAGGATAATCAATATTTTCGTTAATATATAAATTATTAATTAAATCAACAGTTGTCCATATAACAAGATTTTTTTTATTAAAATTACGTTTATATTTTTCTAAAGCGTTTATTAAACCAGAGTCAAAAGTAACAATGTAAATTTTTCCAGACGAAGCTACAATATCTTTATAGATTTTTTCCACTACATATAAAACATATAAATCTTTTTTAGAGTGGAAAATTCCTTTGTTTTTCCAACTTTCTCTCATTTTTCCAAATTCATTAGAATCTGATTTAAAAATCATTATATTATTTTTAATAATCGTTCTTAGTTGGTGTTTATTTATTTCCTTAAAATTTATATCTGATATATAGAGGTCATTATATCGGATACTATCTATTGCTTTTTCTAAAATATTCTCGTCATATAAATCGATTAATGAACTTGCATCAAATACATACGCATCCATTTCTTTCAAAAATTGATATATGCTATATCTATATAAACTTAGAATATAGATTCTGCGTAAAAGTGTAGTGGAAAGCCTATGGTGGGTAATCAGTAGTGGTTAAAGGATTATCATAAATATTCGGCATCATCTTATTATTCACTATCCCCCAATTCAACACTACCACATTACACGGGTTTGCTTTTAAAGTCACTTTAGGAGTAGACTTTAGGAACAAGTCCTATAATTCAATAAATATTAAAAAGTATTATAAATAAGAAAAAACATATAATCAATTGCGACTGGGAGAGTCGTCCATTCGATTCGATACTAGGAATTTTTCCTAGTACCTGGTCGTCCCTTTAAAGCTCATTGAGGAATTTTGTCTTTATGTATATTCTTTATTTAGACGAATCAGGAGATCCAAACAGTTGGACTGAACAGAACTGCTATGTAATAGCTGGCGTTGCAGTTCATGAAGGACAAATCGATGTATTAAGTATTCTAATTGATAAGGTTCAAAAAAAATATTTTCCAAAAATAAAGATTCCGATTCAATTTCATGCGACAGATATACGGCGGGGTAAAGGTCATTTTTCGAGTTATACAAAGGAAATCAGAGATGAAATCCTTAAAGACGTATATTCTCTGGTTCGTAATTGTAATTTTCCAGATTTGATAGTGTTTGCTTCAATTATAGACATCTCTAAAGTAGAAAATCATACACAAGCACGTCGAGCGGTATTTGAGGATATTTGTGAAAAGTTTAATGGTTTTCTTCTACATCAACATAAAATTGGAAAACCTTCTAAAGGATTATTAGTGATCGATGAGAATCGTGAAGCTGAATATCGTGAATTAGTAACTGACTTTAAAAAGGGAACTAAACATGGTTATCTTGGTAATGTTGCTGACATTCCTTATTTTGCTAGATGCACTCAAACTAGAATGTTACAACTTGCTGACTTTATCGCTAATGCATTTTTCCGATATTACCAGCGCAATGATGAAACTTTTCTCAATATCATTCATCCTCGCATTTACAATGGAATACCTAGTTGGTCTTCAAAAAAAATATTTCTTGGACTTGGTCATATTATTGATAGAAAAGAAAAATGCAATTGCATAACATGTTATAAAAGAAATTTAAGAAAAAAGCATAGGAAATAATCATGTATTTATTCAACAAAAAAATAATGCTTATATCCCCGTTTTTTCAACACCTTAATTTGAACACCTTTATATTGAACAGAACCAATTTTCCAAACTATATTTAAGCGATAGTTGCTTTTTTTAATATTTCTAACCATCGAAAACCATCTATGTTTGGATTGCCTGTTGCCTCACAAGGCGTACATCCTAATGCTTGATGATTTTTTACAAGATTGTAATGCACTCTAAATCCTTCCATAAGAGTCTTGCAACCGTTTTCTTGGTCAAAACCACGCATAATTTTCGTTCTTTCCTTTTGGGTTCCGTGAAACCTTTCTATCCTATTGTTGCTTACTTTTGCTTTAATTGAAGGTACAACTTTATGAGGACTCCAATAAGCGTTGTATCCTTTTTTATGGTATCCTAGTGTTTTTCTTATTGCCTTTGGATAGGTTACCATTCCATCTGTTAATACTTCTTGTGGTCTATCTCTGGTTGCTTTCTTTGCTTTTTTGATTGGTGTACATGTATTTACAACGCTTCTGTTTTTGCTTATGTGTGTTGCTAGTAGGTATCGGCTTTCGCTATCCATCACATTCCATAGGAAACGTTTTTCACCATCTACTTTTAGTATTGTTTCGTCTATGTGCCATCTTGGGCTTGTTGGTGTGTTTTGGTTGTCCATCCATTTAGAGGCTATTTGGCTGTAATCATATATCCATCTGTAGACTGTCATGTGGCTTATTTGTAGGTTGTAGACTTGTTGGAAATGCTCTGCAACCTTTCGTACACTTAACCCTCTGAAATATAAGTCTAGTGCGAGTGCTATTTTTTCAGGGTCACTTCTGCGTTTTTTGAATCCGTTTTGGTCTGTAAATCTGTATCCACAGTTTTTACATAGGTATCTGTTTGTTATTCCGCTTTTGTTTTTTCTTGTACCGTTTTTTACTATGTTTGTACTTTGGCATTTGTCACATGTTATTGTTTCTTGTATGGTTTGTTCTTTGTTGTTTTTTAGGTTTTGTTGGAATTTAACTGATAGAATATGAATACAGTTTCTTTTTGTTTGTTTATGGTGGTTGCATGTGCATTTGTATTGGTTGTCATTTTGGATTATGTTATAGTATGTGTCTGGTTTGCTTTGTGATTGTACGGTGTATTTTTTGTTTGGTATTGTTGTTTGTATTTGGTTTCCTCTTGCTACGATTGCGAGTGCGGGTGTTTTTTGGTCTTGCCATTTTTCTGTTTTGGTATCCATATTTTTCAGCTCCGTTGTAATTACAATGTAGCTATAGGTATATAAAGTTTTCTATATTTTAAATATATTGTAGCTTAATTAATACACAAAGTATATATAATGTAATTACATTTTAGATTTTATATGATGAATAATAAATGTCCTGAAATACAGATGAAAATTGAAGTTGTGGGATATGAAGCTATTGAAAAAAAAGTAAAAGCTACTGGCAACTCAGGTCGTATCTATGTTCCTATTCAATGGATGAATTGCAGAGTAAAACTTATACGACTTGACCCTGTTGAACATAAGGAGTAAATGACATGACAAATAAAAAGGAAAAAATTAGAGATAAGATTATCAAATTAATGAAAACGAACTTAGACTCAATGGAAAGAACCTATCCTTTAACTGAGTTAGAAAAACATGTTAAAATAGAATTCTTTGAATATCGTAGAAACATTGACCCATTGAATATAAGCAGTAAACTAAAATTACCAGCAACAGAGGTTCTCAAATATATAGAGGTTTTTCACACAAACACAGATGTAAAGGATTCAGTGGTAATGTTAGTAAATATTAAACAACTATTGGAAGAAGAATTTGAGAGGATAATTTCTAAATATATTTTAGAAACTTATAATGAATTAGAAAACCATTAACAAAATATGTATAATAATATCACCCGTTGTGTTACACTTAAAAAGAGGTCGTTTATATCACCCGAAGATATACAATACCACTTGATGCTTAAGCTTAAATAACCCGTTTTTAATAACGGCAATAAACTGACATCTAAAATGTGATGAATAATGGAGTTAAATATTTCAAAAATAATTAAACAATCGATCTCGATGTTACTTTTATTAATACTGCCTTTGCTAGCTATTCTTCTTGGAGTAGTTTTTGAACTTCTAATTGCATGGTACTATATTATTTGTATAACTTGGTTTGGAATGGGAATTATATTTTATGGTGCGATAAATTAGTATTAAGAAATCATATTTTGAAGAAAATACTAAATATAAGACAATATTGCATCAAATAGAATGGTATCAGTTTTTTCCAATCTAAATCCAAGAATACAGAATCTGCTTAGTTCTAGGAATATTAAAAAACCCACTGAACCACAGATTAAAGCTATCCCGTCTATTTTAAACGGTGAAAACGTTCTATTAATAGCGCCAACAGGGCTTGGGAAAACAGAATCTGCGCTCTTGCCAATTTTTCATAATTTTTTAATGGGGAAAAAAAGTATTTCTGAACAAGACAAAGAAGACGTAGGGATATCAATTCTTTACATTACTCCACTTAGAGCATTAAATAGAGATATGCTCAAAAGAACCATTGAATGGGGTAAAAAGCTGGATATCGAAATAGCAGTAAGACATGGAGATACTTCACAGAGTGAACGAGCGCGCCAGTCCAGAAAACCCCCTGACATGCTTATTACAACACCTGAGACTTTTCAGATATTATTTATCGGTAAAAGATTAAGAAAACACCTGACTAGTGTTAAATGGGTTATAGTTGATGAAATACATGAACTAGCTAATGATGAGAGGGGATCACAACTTGCAGTTGCTTTAGAGCGATTATATGAGTTAACAACTGAAAAAGGCCATAGCTATCAAAGAGTGGGTTTGTCTGCAACTGTTGGAACACCTAATGAGGTAGCACGTTTCCTTGGCGGTATTGAACAAAATGACTTTCGAAAGATTACTGTTCTAGAAGTTGATATAACTAGACATATTGATATAAGAGTCGAGCTTCCTTCAATCAAAAAAAGTGATTACCCTATTGCAAATCGCCTATCTATTGACCCAGTATCTTTTGCATCACTTAGAAGATGCAAAGAACTTATCGATGATAATGTTTCAACACTTCTTTTTATAAACACACGGGATGGTGCAGAAGTTCTTGGATCTCGTTTTCATCAATGGGTTGAAGAATTATCTATAGATGTTCATCACGGATCTCTTTCAAAAATTTCTAGGGTAGAGTCAGAGGATAATTTTAAAAGTGGCAAGTTAAAATCATTGATTTGCACCTCATCACTGGAGCTAGGTATTGATGTTGGCAAGACAGATTTTGTTATACAGTATAACTCGCCTAGAGAGGTTAAAAGAATTTTACAGCGTGTAGGGCGATCTGGACATAGCATAGACAGAACTTCTAAGGGGGTGATTCTAGCAACAACCCCTGAAGATCTATCCGAGAGCCTTATTATTGCAAAAAGTGCTTTAAATGGTGAGATAGAGCCTTCTAAAGTAAGACAAAATCCATTATCTGTGCTTTCTAATCAAATAATATCAATTGCTTTAGAGTATGGAAAGATAACGCCCAAAAAAATGTTTCAAATTATTAAAAGATCTTATTCTTTTCACACTTTAAAACAAAATATTTTTAACAATATTTTAGAACAATTAAGAAACCAGCGTAGCATATGGATAAGTGAAGATGATTATATTGTTAAACGATCGAATTCAAGGCATTATTTTCTTGATAATATATCTATGATACCAGATGAAAAAACATACATGGCTGTGGACATAAGCTCAAGAAAAAGAATTGGTAAGCTTGATGAAAGTTTTGTTTTAAATTATGGTTTTGAAGGTGCCAAGTTTATTCTTAGTGGGAGGCCTTGGGCCATTGTAAAACGAGAAGATGAAGAAATACTTGTATCTCAGTCAAAAGAAATTGGCACTGCTCCTGCATGGACTGGTGAGGATATCCCCGTACCGTTTAAAGTAGCTAGAGATGTGGGGAAATTGAGAAGGATTGCCTCAGATGGCATTAAATTAAAAGATTATCCATGTAATAAAAAAACATTGGACAAAATAATAAAGCAAATAGATAACCAGAAAAAACAAGGGTTTATAGTTCCAGATGATAAAACAATAACAATTGATGTGGAAGATAAAACTGTTGTGATAAATGCATGTTTTGGAACAAAGGTAAATGAGACACTTGGGCGTTTAATCTCTGCGATGCTTGCACAATCACTAGGCGAAAGTGTGGGAATAAATAGTGATGCTTATAGGATAAATCTTGAACTTCCTGGAAGATTTCCCGTGGATAGAATTAAAAATATTATGTTAACTACCAAGCCAGAATCGCTTGAATATCTCCTAGAAACTATTTTGAAAAATTCGACCTATATAAGATGGCAACTTGTACATGTGGCAAGAAAATTTGGTGCCATGAGTAAAGATTTTGACTATAAAAACGTTGGAGCAAAGAAATTGTTTACACTTTTTGAAAATTCTCTAATATTTAGTGAAGCTATTGATAAACTAATTTGGGAGAGAATGGATATTGAAAATACTGAAAATATTTTAAGTGAGATACAAAACGGTAGAATAGAAATACATATCCAAAGACTTTCACCTATTTCGCTTGCAGGGCTAGAAACTATACGAGGGCTCATGGTACCTCAACGTGCAGATAGATCGATTCTCTTAGCCTTGAAAAGACGTTTGGAAGATGCTGACATAACACTTGTTTGTACCAACTGTAATAACATGTGGAATACAGCTGTTGGGCGGGCTGATGATAAACCAAGATGCTCTAATTGTGGTGCAATAAAAATAGCTGTTTTGCGCAGGCATAACAAAGATCTTGCAAAAATTCTTACAAAAAAAGATAGAACAAAAGAGGAAAACAAGAAGGTAAAAAGAATTCATAAAAACGCAAGTTTAGTTCTAAGTTATGGTAAAACTGCTTTGTTAGCATTAGTTGGAAGAGGTATAGGGCCTGATACTGCTGCTAGGATTCTCAGAAGATACAATGTACCAGATCTTGAAAAATCAGAAGAATTGCAAATCAAATTTTTAAGAGATATATTAAAAGCTGAATTAAATTATGCTAGAACAAGAGGATTTTGGGGTAATAACTAACAATAATAGATATATTCTATTTTAATAAGAAGTTTTAAAAACATAAATGTGCATTGATAAATGGACAAATTCGTATCTTAACGAATGGAGTATGGATGCCTCAATTAGAAAATAAAGAGATACTTGTACGTATATTAAGATCTACAATTGGTGTAATCGGTAGAAGAACATCTGAAGCTTATGCAACTGTAATAATTAACAAAGCAATAAGGGAGCTTGCAGAAAAACACAGCTTTTTACAATATGTTGAAGTCAAGGGTACACAATATACTGAAACCTTTGATATGGTTGTTATTCAGTCAGATATCAACCATGTTGAATCGGAAAAAATTGGTAAAGCCGCTAACGAATTTATTGAGAAAATCACGAAATTAATGGGGAAAAATGCTGGATATTACTTCATAAAAGAAATAAAGGAAGACCTCCCATTTGGTTATGAAAAAATAATTAAAGAAATGGGTGTTGATTTAGATTTATTACAGCTCGAATTCATAACAGGACTAAAGAATACATTCAAATTTCAAATTACAAATTCCGATGTCCTAAAACATATAATTAAGACATTGTTTGATATTTTAGATGGAGAAATTGGCAGAGAGTATGCAATTACAGCTATCAGTGAACTTACGAAAAGATTTAGTACAAAATATACTCTTTTAAAGTACGTTAAAATAAATGATATAAGATATATCCAAAATGCGGATCTTGTCATCGTTATGCCAGAGGTTGATGCAACAGAGCCAACCGATGTTGGAACTGCAATCCAGAAAATTGTCCAAGAGGTAAATTACCTTCTAGGAGAAAAAGGTGGTTATAATTTTATAGAGAAGCTTAGGAATAATCTTACTTCAGGCTATATTTTTAAATTGGGGGAGATGGGTGTAAATATTAATGTATTACAGTTAAGCCAGGTTTTAATAGTGCAACACGTGTTAAAGGCATTAATTGATGTGCTAAGTGAGTTAAGTACTCAGAGCTATGCAATTCTTACAATTGATAATGTCATTAGAAAACTTGGTGATGAATATGAATTTTTAAAATACATAAAAATAGATAGTATGCAATACTCCGAAGGTGTAGATGCCGTAAGTGTTCCGTCTGATATAAATTCTGTTAGATCCTCTGAAGTTGGTAGGGGAATTCAAAAAATTGTTGAGCATATTGCTGGGTCTCTGGGAGAAGATGCAGATCGACATTTCATTGAAAAATTTAAAAGACGACTTGGAAAAGCTTATGTTTTGAGAATTGAGGAACTAGGCGTTAACCTTCATATGATAGAATTAAGAAGGAATTTAGCTTGGTGATCTTAGTATTCTATAGCTGTTAATAAATAATCGTTGATAAACGAAAAATAAATCGTCAATTTTAAATATCTATTTTCTTATTTCCTTTTTTAAGGAGATAAATATGAAAGACATAGGCATTGTCAGTTATGGAGCGCATATTCCAAGACTTAGAATTAAATCCTCAGATATTGCGAATGCTTGGGGTAAGGATCCTGGGACCATTACAAACGGTCTTGGGATAATAGAAAAATCAGTTCCTTCGATAGATCAAGATGTTGCTACAATTAGCGTTGAGGCCGCAAGAGCAGCCCTTGCAAGATGTAGCATAGATCCACAAACTATAGAAGCTATTTATGTAGGAAGTGAGTCCCATCCATATGCGGTAAAACCAACTGGGACAATTGTCGGTGAAGCAATTGGTGCAACACCAGTTTTACAGGTTGCAGATTATGAATTTGCGTGCAAAGCAGGAACTGCAGCAATTCAAACTTGTATGGCATTTGTTAAATCTGATATGATAAAATATGGAATGGCCATTGGAGCAGATACATCTCAAGCTGCCCCAGGTGATGCACTTGAATATGCTGCAAGTGCTGGTGGAGCAGCATTTATAATTGGTAGCGAGAAAGTTATTGCAACTATTAATGAAACATGCTCATTTACAACAGATACCCCAGATTTCTGGAGACGAGAAGGACGTAAATACCCTGCACACGGTGGACGTTTCACTGGTGCACCTGCTTATTTTAGACACATTACAAGTAATGCAAAAATCCTCATGGAAAAAGTAGGGTCAAAACCGGAGGATTATAATTATGCCATTTTTCATCAACCAAACGGAAAATTCCCTTTAAAAGTAGCAAAGATGCTTGGTTTCTCATCTGACCAAGTTAAACAAGGATTATTATGCCCTTACGTGGGAAACACATATTCTGGTGCGGTTATGATTGGTTTAGCATCAGTTCTTGACGTAGCAAAACCTGGAGATCGTATCTTTCTTACAAGCTATGGCTCAGGTGCAGGAAGCGATGCCTTTGATATGACAGTTACAAAATATATTAATGAACTTCCAAGAGAAAAAGCACCATTGATATCTCAGCTAATTGAAAATAAAAAATACGTTGATTATGCAACTTATACAAAATATAGGGATTTATTATATGAGGAGTGATAAAAAATGAGAGATGTAGCAATCATAGGCGTTGGTGTGACAAAATTTGGTGAACTCTGGGATAAATCTTTTAGAAATCTCATATCTGAGGCAGGGGCCAAAGCTATTATCGATTCTGGAATAAGTGGAAAAGAAATAGATGCATTATATGTCGGATCGATGAGTGCAGGAAGATTTGTAGGACAAGAACATGTCGGAGCACTTGTTGCGGATTGTTCTGGTTTTTCTCATATGCATATTCCCTCTATACGTGTTGAAAGCGCCTGTGCTTCAGGAGGCCTTGCGGTAAGACAGGGGTATTTCTCTGTTGCATCTGGTATGAACGACGTCGTTGTTGTGGGTGGTGTAGAAAAGATGACTGATGTTATAGGAAGTGAGGCCACCGATACTCTTGCTACGGGCCTTGATCAGGAATGGGAAGCATTTTTTGGTGCAACGCTTCCAGGTATTTATGCAATGATAGCAACAAAACATATGCATGATTATGGCACAACACGAGAACAACTTGCACAGGTAGCAGTAAAAAACCATGCAAACGGAGCACTAAACCCTTATGCTCAGTTTAAAAGACCGATTTCTATTGAAAGCGTTTTGAATGCACCATTTGCAGCCTACCCTCTCGGTATGCTTGATTGTTCTCCTGTTAGCGATGGTGCTGCTACTGTTATTTTATGTGCGGCTGAAAAAGCAAAGGACTATACTTCTAAGCCAGTAAAAATAATAGGTTCGGGGCAAGCTTCAGACACACTTGCTCTTCATGGACGAAAAGATATATGCACTTTTGAATCCACTGTTCATGCAGCAAATATGGCCTATAAACATGCAAAGATAGAGCCTAAAAACATTGATGTTGCAGAGGTACATGATTGTTTCACTATAGCAGAAATTCTAGCTATTGAAGACCTTGGATTTGTAAAAAAAGGAGACGGTGGAAAAGCAATTGAGAGCAAAATTACAACACTTGATGGAGAAAAGCCAGTTAATACAAGTGGAGGCCTTAAAGCTAAAGGTCATCCAGTTGGTGCAACAGGAGTTGCGCAGATAGCCGAAATTGTAATGCAACTAAGAGGAGATGCTGATCAAAGGCAAGTAAAAGATGCTAATATTGGACTTGCACATAACGTTGGAGCAAGTGGTGCATCTTCTGTAGTTCATATTCTGGAGGCGATTTAACATGGCTGATGGAGCAGTACCCCGGTTTTGGAGAGAGATACCACAACGATATAATCTTATTGGGAATCAGTGTGGTGCATGCGATAGAATATATTTTCCTCCACGTGAATCTTGTCCGTATTGTAGACGGAAAAGTATGGGTAATATGAAGGAAATTAAACTGGGTAGTAAGGGAAAAGTGGTGACTTATACAATTATTTATGTTGCCCCTGAGCCTTTTGAGGGGCAGGCACCGTATCCAATTGCGATTATTGAGCTTGATGAAGGCCCTAGAGTAACAGCTCAGATTGTTGATTGTGAACTAGAAGATGTGAAGATTGGAATGCGAGTGCAATCTACGTTTAGGAAAATACAGGAAGATGGATACATAGGCGCTATTCATTATGGTTATAAGTTTAAACCTTTAGAGGTGAAGGGTTGAATATAAAGGATGCTTTATCTGAAAAAATTGCTGGTGAAATAACTCTTAGCCATAAACCTGGTCAGACTATCCGCAAATGGCGTGGTATATTTGGTATTAGTCAGACAGATCTTGCTAACTATTTGAAATTATCTCCAAGTGTAATAAGTGATTATGAATCTGGAAGGAGAAAATCTCCTGGAATACAAACTGTTAAAAAAATTATTGTGGCTTTTGTTGGAATAGATGAAAAACATGGTGGAAAGGTTTTACACAAATATGATTCTATGGTTGAGACTCAGGATGGCATTCTTGAAATAATGGAGTATCCTTTTTCTATTCCTGCTGAGAAATTTATTAAAGAAATTGACGGGGATGTTTTAACTACTAATGAGCTTGGTCTTAAGAAAAACGTAAAGGGTTTTACACTTGTTGACAGTGTTAAAACTATTGAGACAATAAACTCAGGGGATTATAACCGTCTTTATGGTTGGAGTACAGAGCGAGCAATAATTTTCACTGGTATCCGATATGGACGCAGCCCTCTGATTGCTATTCGCGTTCATCCTGTTAAACCAACAGTTGTGGTTTATCATAAACCTGAATCAGTTGATTCTCTTGCAATTAAGCTTGCGGATCGTGAAAACATACCACTTGTTATTACTGTTATCCCACTAGATGAACTTAAGAAAATATTAGTAAAGATTGGAGCGAAATAAATATGGATCTTATGGGACTATGTAGCTTGTGCGGCAAGCCAGGGGCAATGTTTACTTGTAGTTTATGTGGAAGACTTGCTTGTAGTAGATGTTTTGATAACATGCATGGTGTCTGTAACAGTTGTAAAATGGGAAAACGCTAGTTGTAATTAATTGAGCAACTTCTATTTTTATAGGTTAGTGGTATTTTTGGAAGAATATTGCCTTTTTAAGCAATAAAAAAGAAAGGGATATATACAACTTGAGGGATTTAGCTTTCTAGGTGAGGAAAAATGGCAGTTAGTAAATGTGTTAAATGTGGTGCAAATATTCCTGGAGGGGCAGGTTTTTGTCCAGCTTGTGGAGCACCAAAGGCAGCAGAACCAGTACCCCAACCAGCACCAGTAGCACCCGCGTCTCAGCCGGTTTCTGGAGGACCAAGCTCTTTTCTCGGGATTTTTAATACGCTTTTTTCAGAATTAATCACATTTGTTATGATTTTACTGGGTCTTCTATTTGCATGTATCGGAGGCATTATGCTTGTTTTCGCTGGTGATTTAACTGTTCTTAGAATTGGCATAATCCTTAACTCTTTAGGATTTGTGTTCATGGGAACATTTTTACTTATGGGTGGACTTGTAAACAAAGGTTTCGATAATTATGTCAGATTTGGCATGATTGTCGGTGGAGCGATAATGCTTACCTGGCCTCTTTCTTGGGCTGCATAGAATCTATTGAGTACTAAATGGGATGTATGGTTATCCCTATCTTCTTTTTTTATTCCTAGATGGGTTTAATACCCTGGAGCTCTGCTCCGGTTAATTTTTAAAGATATATTATAATCAACATTTTGATGGAAGTAAG